>JBDRBI010000105.1:0-10530 GCA_043822885.1 Candidatus Omnitrophota bacterium | reverse complement strand
GCGGATATTTCTTTTGTATCTATATTTACGGAGTCCAGCGGTTTATTCAGCGTAGCTATGGGTTTCATGAAACCTCTGATACGTATCTCTTCTCCGTTACTCACGCCGCCCTCTATCCCGCCGGCATTATTGGTCTTCCTTGAAAAACTTTTATCATCATTGTAGGTAATAGGATCGTGCGTATCGGACCCCTTCCATGCCGCGCATTCTATCCCATTGCCTATGGAGAACGCTTTTACCCCGGGAATAGATATTATCGCCTTGGCTAGTCTCCCATCAAGCCTTACGTCCCATTGCGCGTAACTACCGAGTCCCGGCGGAACATTTCTGACTATTACTTCGAAAACTCCGCCTAATGTATCGCCGTCTTTTTGCGCCAAATCAATTTTCTCACACATTTTCTTTTCGGCTTCCTTATCGGCGCATCTTAATTGTGACACCGATATATCGGTGTCTTTTTTTATTCGGTCAAAAGAAAGACCGCTTGCGTCAGCTTTAATATCTCCTATCATAGTGACATGACTTATTATCTCTATATCAAACTCTCTCAGAATAAGTTTAGCTATACTTCCGGCAGCCACTCTGGCCGCGCTTTCCCGCGCGCTGGCTCTCTCTAATACATCCCTGGCATCATTCAACCCGTACTTCTGCATTCCTGCCAGATCTGCGTGTCCGGGTCGGGGACTCTTTACTTCGGGAAGTTTATCTATCTTGTGATCTTTGTTTACAATAAGTATTCCTACAGGACTTCCGATAGTTATCCCTTTACGGCATCCGGCGATGATCTCGGCTTTGTCCTTTTCTATTTTCATGCGTCCGCCTCGACCGTATCCATGCATTCTACGTATAAGATCTTCCTGTATAAGTGCCTCATCGACCTTAAGTCCGGCAGGTATACCGTCAAGGATAGCCATTATACCTTTTCCATGTGATTCTCCGGCCGTCATATATCGTAACATGTTGCCTCCCTACATATTATTTCGTGTTATGTGTCATGTGATATGTGTTATGTTTTCGAGATTGCTTCCTCCTACGCCAAACTATTTATGTTTTATCTGGCTACGGAGGACTGCGAACCGTTGGTTCTTGTCGGACTAATCGTTCGCAATGACATAAGAAAACTTATTTGCACATCAGTCAATCCTCTGGTGCCCTGGTGACTGGCAACTGGTGACCTCTTTCAACCCTAACTCTTAACCCTTTATATTCCGAACAAATATCTCAGTATCTTATCTCCGCATACCAGGCTTATGATCGCCGCGAGAGATAGATACGGGCCATAGGCTATAATTTCTCTTTTGAACTTTATCTTTAAGAATATCCCTACTATAGATCCGAATATGGGCGCCATAAAGAACGTCAAAAGAACGAGCTTCCAACCCAGAAACGCGCCGATCATCGCCATGAGTTTCACGTCGCCGCCGCCTAAAGCTTCTTTCCTGAATATGAGCTCTCCTATCATACCTAAAAGGAACATACTCCCGCCGCCGGCTAATACTCCAAGTGCTGAATTTATCAGCGCTGGAACATGTTGGCCGGAAGCGTCCAATTTAAAGAAAGTCACAAGCGCAATGCCGACAAAAATGCCGGGGATACTGATCTCATCGGGTATTTCCTGATACTCAATGTCAATAAATGTAACGATCATAAGACTCGACGCAAAGAGCCAATACACAAAAAACGCCGCGGTTAAAGAAAAGTAATAAAAAAGTACGGCGCTTAGTAGGGCCGTTAAACCTTCGACAATAAAATATCTGAAGGCTATAGGGTTTGAACACCGGCGGCATTTACCCCGGAGAACTATATAACTTAAAAGCGGCACGTTATCATACCAGCGAATAGTCTTCTCACAAAAAGGACAAAAAGAACGCGGTCCGACTATGGATTTATTTAAAGGAAGACGGTATATGCAGACATTGAGAAAACTGCCGATTATCGCCCCGAATATTAAGACTATAGCGTATTCCATATTCTGTATACCCCTCATTCCGATCAGCATAGAGCATAGTGCATGGCGCATGGCGTAAATCGTGAACAGTGAACCGTGAACAGTAAACAGTGAACCGTGAACAGTGAAAGTAAAAATCGTCATCCCGGACTTGATCCGGGACCCCATCAAAACAATTTTAAAAATGTAGGGGCAATTCATGAATTGCCCCTACACTACCGCCTCTTTCATTACTTTCTTTACTTCGTTAAACGGTTTCCCGGTCCATATTTCAAAAGCCAAAGCGGCCTGATTAATGAGCATACCCAGACCATTGACCGCGGTAAGCCCTTTTTCTTTCGCAGCTTTGATCAAAGCGGTCTCTCTTGCGTAGACCAGATCATAAACGGCCATACCGTCCTTCAAACATTCAAGCGGAACTGCAGACCGATTATCGCCTTCTTTCGTTCCAAGTGGTGTGGCATTTACTACAAGAAAACACCTGTCAATCGTACTTTTAATATCTTTTTCTTTTACGAACTCTCCGGGAACATAATTACTATACATCCATAATCTTTTAAGAGCATCCATATGATCTTGATCAGGATCGTATATATGTATACCAGCGGGGTAATTATCCTTTAAAACACCGCAAAGATATAATGCTAAGGCACTGCCGGCCCCGCCTGCTCCGAATATAAAAATAAACTTTTCTTTCGGATCAAGATCTCTTTCTAATAGATCGCGATAAAATCCTTCTCCATCCGTATTGTAACCTTCCAAAGTACCGTCAAGAACATTAACAGTGTTAACTCCTCCTATGACCTTGATAAGATCGTGAAGCTTATGTCTATTATCCAAAAGATATTTTTTTATCTTTATCTTGTACGGCACAGTAACATTAAAACCGCTTATCTGACCGCCCGCAGCTTTATTCTCCAGAAAATCATTTACTTCGGATTCGTCACAATCAAAAAGTTCATACTCGGCATTTATACCGAAATGCTTAAACGCGGCATTATGCATGGCGGGTGAGAGGGAATAGCCGATATTCTTTCCCAAAAGACCGTATCTTTTTTTTCTCTGAGAATTTTCCATAAAAATAAGGACACGGGGACATCTTTCAGCCAGGGCTTACACCTCTACAGGAAAGGTGTCCCCGCTATGGCATTTACTTTGATCTCTCCTTAAATTTCTTCCCCCTAAGCGAAAGATGGTTAACGGCATTCACATACGCCAGGACGCTGGCTTCTATCACATCCGTACTTGACCCTCTGCCTATAACAATATCATCTTTGAATCTTATTTTTACACTTGCCTCGCCTAAAGCGTCTTTTCCGCTGGTAACAGCGTTGACTTTGTAATCAATAAGTTTTCCTTTCACACCGATAGCTTTGTCTATGGTCTTAAAACACGCGTCTATCGGGCCGTCACCGGATGCCGCGGCCTGAAGGCGTTCTTTACCCTTTTCGATCTCGACACAGGCGCTGGGCTTTATCTTTTTCCCGCTTGTTACCTGAAAATCAATAAGTTTATATTCTTCCGGTATTGTCGCGAGTTCGTCTTCCACTATAGTGGCCAGATCCTCGTCAAATATCTTACGTTTCTTATCCGCCAGTTCTTTGAACCGAACAAATGCCTGATCAAGCTCTTTATCCGAAAGACTATACCCTATCTCTTTTAATTTGATTGAAAACGCGTGTCTTCCCGAAAGCTTCCCAAGCACTATATTACTTCCCTTAAAACCTACATCCTGCGGTCTTATTATTTCATAGGTCACCCGTTTTTTAAGAACACCGTCCTGATGTATACCCGATTCATGACTGAACGCGTTTAATCCTATTATGGCCTTATTCGGCTGCACAAGGATCCCCGTAAGCTTACTTACAAGCTTACTTGTTTTGTAAAGCTCTTTCGTCTTTATGTCCGTGGTCATTCCTTTGAAAATATCCTTTCTCATTTTCATTGCCATGACCACTTCTTCCAGAGCGGCATTACCGGCTCTTTCTCCGAGCCCGTTAATGGTGCACTCCACCTGACGCGCGCCGTTAAGAACGGCCGCAAGCGAGTTGCTTACACTAAGGCCCAGATCATTATGACAATGTACGCTGATAACAGCTTCTTCAATATTGGATACATCCTCCCTGAGCCGTTTTATGATCCCTCCGAATTCCTGCGGTATGGAATATCCTACGGTATCGGGTATATTCACCGTTCTTGCGCCGGCCTTTATTACCGCTTCGACTACTTCCGCAAGAAAATCCGGTTCTGTACGAGAAGCATCCTCCGGTGAAAACTCTATATCCGGGAACTTTTTACGCGCGTACCGGACGGCTTCTATGGAAGCCGCGAGTATCTCGCTCTTAGCTTTTTTAAGTTTATATTTCCTGTGTATACTGGAAGTGGCAAGAAAGACATGTATCCTCGGCCGTTCCGCTTTTTTCAAAGCTTCATAAGCGTCGTCTATATCCCTTTTAGTCGCTCTCGCCAAACCGCATATAACAGGCCGCTTAACATGCTTGCATACCGCCTTGACCGCCTCAAGATCTCCGGGGCTTGTACGGGGGAAACCCGCTTCTATAATATCCACGCCGAGATGCTCTAACTGCAAAGCTATTTTGATCTTCTCTTTCATGGTAAGAGAAGCCCCCGGAGTCTGTTCCCCATCCCTCAAAGTAGTGTCAAATATAAGCACCTTATCTTTGTCCATAATCCTCTCCCCTTCCCCTGTCATTGCGAGGAACGAGCAAAGCGAGTGACGAAGCAATCTCTTCGAGACCTTAAACTATTCTAAAAACTTTCTGTATGCACTCACTTCGTTCGTTTGAGATCCCTCGTCTCTCTCACCATTGTTCGTTCGCTCGGGATAAATTCGCACTTATGACTTACACTCCCTTTGGTCGTGTAAGTCATGTGCTCATTTATTCCAGCCACGGCATCATACCGCGCAGCTCTTCACCTATCTTTTCTATCTTGTCTTTTTTTTCCGCTTCGGTTATTTTATTGTAATTGGGGCGTCCGTCTTCATTCTCTTTTATCCATTCTTTCGCGAAAGCTCCGGACTGTATTTCGCTTAATATCTTTTTCATTTCTTCGCGTGTCCCTGCATTTATCACTCTTTTTCCTCTTGTGATATCACCGTATTCGGCCGTATCCGACACCCTTTTTCTCATCCCGGATATGCCGTATTTATATACAAGATCCGTTATAAGTTTTAGTTCATGCAGGCATTCGAAATAAGCTATTTCCGGCTGATACCCGGCATTGACCAAAGTATCAAACCCCGCTTTTATAAGCTCCGAGGCGCCTCCGCAAAGAACAGCTTGTTCCCCGAATAGATCCGTTTCCGTTTCCTCTTTGAACGTGGTCTCTATAACTCCCGCTCTTGTCCCTCCCAGACCCTTAGCGTAAGAAAGCGCTTTATCTTTTGCCTTTCCGCTGAAATCCTGAAATATCGCTATAAGACAAGGAACGCCTTTGCCCTGTTCGTACATCTCTCTCACCAGGGCGCCCGGACCCTTCGGAGCCACCATAAATACATCCACATTTTTCGGAGGAACGATCTGCTTGAAATGTATGTTAAATCCGTGAGAAAACACCAGAGAATTACCTTCTTTCAAATTCGGAGCGATAGCTTTTTCATATACGGCCGCCTGCACATGATCCTGCGTCAGTATCTGCACGACATCCGCTTGTTTTGCCGCGTCTTCAGCCGATAAAACCGTAAAACCGTCTTTCACGGCCTGGTCATAATTGGGCGTTCCTTTAAGTTCGCTTATTAAAATTTTTATTCCGCTGTCTCTCAAATTTAAAGACTGGCCGCGTCCCTGAATACCGTATCCGATTATCGCGACTTTAAGCCCCTTTATGATATTGAGGTCCGCATCTTTGTCATAATACATCTTCGCCATTTCTCTCTCCTTTTTTTTCAGTTTAATTGTTTAATGGTTTTAATAGTTGAATAGTTTAAGATTGCCGCGTCGGCCTTCGGCCTCCTCGCAAGGACAACGTGGACTTTGTCATTGCGAGCGAAGCGAAGCAATCTCAAAAACCATTCAACTATTAAAACCATTTAACTATTTAACCATCCTATTCACTTTGTATCGCGATCTTACCAGTTCTCACTATCTCAAGAATACCATACGGTCTTAAAAGTTCTATAAGCGCTTTTATTGAGTGTTCGTCACTCGATTCTTCTACAGTAACGGTTTTTTTACCGATATCTACTATTTCGCCTCTTGTAGAATCCACAATATTGACTATTTTCTCTCGATCTTTAACGTTTAAAGCTTTAACCTTGATAAGTATGAGTTCCCTGTCGACATATTCTCCGCCGGTCAAATCCTCGACTTTTATTACGTCTATAAGTTTGTTAAGCTGTTTTTTGACTTGCTCTAATATTTTTTCATCCGCTTCTACGACAATGGTCATTCGGGACATGTCGGGATCTTCCGTTTCTCCTACAGCAAGTGAACTTATATTAAATCCGCGCGCTGAAAATAGGCCCGCTACCCGCGCAAGTACACCGAATTTATTCTCGACTAAAACCGCTATAATAAATTTCGTCATATCGCTCCTCTATTTTTGCGAAGACCAAATCTGGTTCGCGTTTGTACGGTTGTTTTGTTAAAGCATGAGTATTATTTCTATAAGAAGATAGAAATCAGAGGATAGAGGTCAGACCAAACTTGGCTCGCCTTCTTTTTTTTTCTACCTTCTACCTTCTAACTTCTGTCCTCTATCTTCTCTATTCTTATGCCAACCCATGTAACATATTACTTATAGATTCCCCCGCGGGAACCATCGGGAAAACATTTTCTTCACGTTCGATAAAGAAATCCAGAATGACCGGGCCTTTTATCTTAATGGCCTCTTCTATGGCGGCTTTAACCTCTGATTTTTTCTTTATACGGATACCCTTAGCGCCGTAACTCTCGGCCAATTTAACAAAATCCGGACACATTATTTCCATGTCTTTAGCAAGAACCGTCCAGGCATAACGCTTTTCATAAAAAAGTTCCTGCCATTGACGCACCATGCCGAGATATCCGTTATTGAGTATAGCTATCTTTATGGGCAGTTTGTTCATGACAGCGGTCGCAAGTTCCTGAATGTTCATCTGTATGCTTCCGTCTCCCGCTATATCAAAAACAAGCGCTTTCGGTTTTCCTATTTGCGCGCCTATAGCCGCGGGAAAACCGTATCCCATAGTACCTAACCCTCCGCTTGATATCCATGTTCTGGGTTTGGTGTATATGTAATGCTGCGCGGCCCACATCTGGTTCTGTCCGACTTCGGTAGCGATTATGACATCCCTATCTTTGGTTATATCCTGGATCTGTTCGATTATATATTGAGGACGAAGTTTATCATCATCTTTATATTTCAATGGAAGTTCTTTTTTCCATTTTTTTATTTTTTTATGCCACTCCGCGTATGCCCGTTTTTTGACAAGTTTAGTAAGTTCCTTCAGGATACCTTTAGCGTCACCTATAACGGGTATATCCACCGATATATTCTTGCTCACACTTGAAGGGTCGATATCTATATGCGCGACTTTAGCTCCGGGCGCGAACTTATCGATCCTTCCGGTAACCCTATCATCAAATCTGGCGCCTACGGCTATTATAAGATCCGAATCCTGAACGGCATGGTTAGCGTATGCCGTTCCGTGCATTCCCAGCATTCCGAGACTTAAAGGATCATCTCCCAGGAAGGCCCCCAGACCCATCATGGTCATAGTAACGGGTATATTGGATTTTTTAGCAAAAGCGGTAAGTTCTTTTGCCGCCTCGGACAGTATAACTCCTCCCCCTACATAAAGAAGAGGCCTGGAAGCTTTTTCTATAGCTTTTATTATTCTTTTTATCTGACCGGTATGCCCCTTATAGTTGGGTTTATAGCCTTTAATGTCGACAGTTTCAGGATATTTGAACTCGGTTGTTGCCAGCTGAACATCCACCGGAAGATCTATGAGAACAGGACCCGGACGTCCGGTTCTCGCTATATGGAACGCCTCTTTGATAACTTTAGCCAGATCTTTAACATCCTTGACCAGATAATTATGCTTGGTTATCGGACGAGTGATCCCCACTATATCGACTTCCTGAAAAGCGTCATTTCCTATAAGGGTAGACTTAACCTGCCCCGTGATCGCGACCATAGGGATAGAATCCAGGTGCGCCGTAGCAATACCCGTAACCAAGTTGGTCGCTCCGGGACCGGAAGTCGCTATACACACTCCGACTTTTCCCGTGGCTCTGGCATATCCGTCAGCAGCATGAACAGCTCCCTGCTCATGACGGGTAAGATAAAAGTTTATCCTGTTGTCGAGGTAAAACTGATCCGCTAAAGGTATTATCACCCCTCCCGGATAACCAAATACATCAGTAACCCCTTCTAAATGAAGACATTCGATAAGAATTTTCGCTCCGCTAAATTTTGCCATAAGACTTCCTTCCATATTATATATATATTCACTTCCTATAGTATGCGCGCTTAAAATAAGCACTCACAGCTTTTTAAGTATAACAATAACGAAAACCTTTGTCAAGATTCCCCTCTCCTGGGGGGACAGACACTTGTGTCCCTACTTTTTATTTTTCTCTATTAAGCATTTAAAACCAGGGACACAAGTGTCTGTCCCCCAGTTTCCTATTATGCCATGCGCTATGCACTATGCCCTCTAGATATATACACTCTCGGGACGCGGTCTGTAACTGCGGCTAGGATCTCGTATGGTATGGTTCCGGCAAGTTTGGCGATCTTTTCTATCGGTATTTCGGAATTTTTCTGTTTTCCTATAAGAACGACTTCGTCCCCTATTTTTACATCCTTTACATCTCCCACATCGAGAAGTGTTTGATCCATTGTTACCATACCCACAACGCGCACATGCTGGCCTCGGATAAGGGCTTCGGCCTTGTTAGAGAGGATCCTGCCGTATCCGTCGGCATATCCGATAGGTACGGTGGCGATCTTAGTATTTTTCTGCGTAATGTAGGTCCTTCCATAGCTGATAGATCTTCCGGATGGGGTATCTTTTAGATATACGATCTTTGTTTTAAGGCTCATAACGGGCTTAAGTTTAAATTTTTTACGAAAATCTTCTTTAGGATAAACACCATAGATCAAAATTCCGGTCCTTACAAGATTAAAATGCGAATCCTTCCAGTCTACAGCGCCTATACTGTTCGCGGCATGTTTATATTTTGGATCGATCCCTTCATATTTAAGATCTTTAATGACTTTGTTTAAAGCCTGTATCTGCATTTGCGTGAATATTTTATCTCTGGCAGCAGAAGAAAAATGCGTGTATACGCCTTCGACCTCTATTTTGTCCGAAGCATGTACCATTTTGATAAACTCTACAGCATCTTCATGCCACACTCCGATGCGTCCCATCCCGGTATCTACTTTTATGTGCACTTTAAGCTTTTTCTTTTCGTCCGAGGCTATTTTCTCTAAAACGCTAAAAAGCACCGTATCACACAAAGTTAAAGTTACATCGTTAAGCACCGCCACCCGGGCTTCCTCTTCCAGCATCGATCCCAGAACAAGTACGGGTTCGGTAATACCGTGTTTCCGGATCCGCAGAGCTTCGTCAACCGTCGCGACGCCGAAATAATCCACGCCTTCGGCTGTTATCACACTGCTTATTGCTTCCAGTCCGTGCCCATAAGCATTAGCTTTTACGACCGCCATGATACCCGTGTTCTTATCCAATACGCCCCTTATACGGGACAGGTTATACCGTATGGCATCAAGATCTATTTCCGCCCATGTAGGTCTATATTTAATAGTCATAGTTTAACCACATTACATTCCTTCGGATGCAGGTATAACGGTTCGAGGTCCTCTGCAGCCGTGAATATTTTCCTGTCTATACCTAAAAGACCTATATCTACGCCTTTCGGGTACCAATCTATTTTTTCATTATACCGCGCTAAAACGCACGAATCTAGCTCATCTTTATATTTATGTAATCCGTCCCCGAAAAACATCACTTCTTCCTTAAGTGTTCCTAAAAATTCTTTGGCTTCGACAAGAGAATAATCGGTAAGTTTTTGTACCTTTCCGTTCGATATTTTATATACACAGGTATATACCTTGCCTTTCCGCGCGTCCATGAACGGCGCGACTAATCCGTTTTTGCCGGTAATATTTTTTACCATCGCGTCCATTGTGGGAACCCCTGTTATCTTACAGCCCATCACCAAAGCTAATCCTTTTACCGCGCTTACCCCGATCCTAAGTCCCGTAAAAGAACCCGGGCCCAGACCGACACATATGAGCCCTATCTCATTAATGTTCCACCCTAAACTATTGATCAAGTTTTTTACTTCGGGGATAAGAAGTTCGGAATGACTTATTCCTACATCCTTGTGAAAGGATGCTTTGATTTCTGCCCCTTCAAAACACGCTATACTTAAAAATTTTGTAGATGTATCAAATGCTAATGTTTTCATAATTTAGTTAATAGTTCAGAGTTCGTAGTTCATAAATAAAAATGCCTAACCTGGTTAAAAAGCTGCCAGGTTATAATAACATCAAATAATTTACCTGGCACGATTAACCAGGTTAGAAAACTTTGACCCTTTCAA
>JBDRBI010000104.1:0-4518 GCA_043822885.1 Candidatus Omnitrophota bacterium | reverse complement strand
GGGCAGAGAGTCCGTTGTCGCCGTCACCTCCGGCGCACTTGATCTCGGCCCATGGGAACAGATATTTTACGGAGAATTCGACGGACGACGCCGGAAACGCGTACTGGTTAAGATAATCGGAGAGTAGCGGGAGTTACGGTGAATAGTGAATGGTGAATGGTCTGAAAGTCGAAAAGTCTAAAGTCTAAAGTCCAGGGATTCACTGATGCTCAGAACGGTTTAAAGGTTTAAAAGTTTAAAGGTTAAAAAGTCCGGGATTGACTGATGTGCGGTTTGATACGGGTTATTCAAATATAGCTAAAACTGTATGCCTGAATGAACATTTGCGGTATTTTAGTATTTTTATAACTTTTTAAGGGAAAGAGTGTAAAATACTGTCTGAGTCCGACGAAGTCGGACGAGTTTATTTTACACCCCTTAAAAAGTCAGAAAAATACGTTAAAAAATACCGTTGTGAATGAAGGCATATAGTTTTAGCATGTGTATGGCGCGCGCGAGAAGATAGACTTGTACAATTAGTAGAGGGATTGCTTCGTCGCTACGCTTCTCGCAATGACGGAGTTTAGCATGGCTCCTCTAACACCTTTAAAAAGTTAGAAAAAAAGCGTTAAAAAATCGCGCAAAACGCGGAAATATTCATTTCTAACGCGATAATGAGCAGAACTATGACAAAGGATATTATAGAACGGGATCTTAAATATGTATGGCATCCTTACACGCAGATGAAGGATTGCGAGAAAGATCCGCCTATAGTCATAGAACGCGCGGACGGTATAAAATTATACGATTCGAACGGGAATTTTTATTACGATACGATCTCGAGCTGGTGGTGCAATGTACACGGGCACAATCATCCTTTCATAAAGAACGCCATAAAAAAACAGATGGATCTGTTCGAGCATGTCCTTTTCGCGGGGTTCACTCATGAACCTGCCGTTGATCTGGCGGAAAAACTGATAAAGATCACTCCGGACGGCATTGATAGGGTATTTTTTTCCGACAATGGATCCACCGCGGTAGAAGTCGCGCTCAAGATGTCACTGCAGTATTGGCAGTATCAGGGCAAAAAAAACAAAACTAAATTTCTGGCATTGGATAAAGCTTATCACGGAGATACCGTAGGGGCGATGAGCGTCAGCGGGGTAGATCTTTTCAACGAGCGTTTCCGGCCGCTTTTTTTCGCGACGAAAAAAGTTCCATCGCCGTATTGTTACCGTTGTCCTGTGGGAAGAGAAAAAGGGAACTGCGCTTTTGAATGTCTTAAGGAAGCGGAAAAAGCCCTCAAGACCCACTCGGAAGAGATAGCGGCGATAATCCTGGAGCCTATACTTATGGGCGCTGGGGGAATGATAATCTATCCGAGCGAATATCTAAAGGGGATCAAAGAACTCTCGGTAAAATACGGGGTTCACTTGATAGCCGATGAAGTCGCGACCGGGTTTGGAAGAACAGGTAAGATGTTCGCGTCTGAACACGCGGGTGTTACCCCGGATATTATGTGCGTCTCAAAAGGCATAACGTCGGGATATCTTCCTATGGCAGCGACGCTTACCAGTAACGAGATATTTTACTCTTTTTACGGAGAGCACAATGAAAATAAAACATTTTTTCATGGACATACCTATACGGCCAACCCCTTGGCCGCGGCGGCGGCAAATGCCAGTCTTGCGCTTTTTGAGATCGAGGACACTTTAGATAACGCATCTGAGATAAACGCGAAACTTAGCGGTTTTCTTAAAAAGATGGAAAGGCTCTCTTTTGTAGGAGATACCCGTAATATTGGAGCCGTTGGCGCTATCGAATTGGTGAAAAACAAAGAAACTAAAGAACCTTTCCCGCCGGAGAAACGAATAGGGGCTAAGATATATGGGGAAGCTTTAAAGAACAATCTATTGCTCAGGCCGTTAGGTGATGTAATATACTTTTTTCTTCCCTTATGCGTTAATTCTTCGGATCTGGATGACATCTTCGAACGCGCCGAAAAAAGCCTCACTATCTTAACCTGACAGATCTAACCAGGTTAGCTAGCTAACCTGGTTAGATCTGTCAGGTTAAGGAAGTTCGTGGTTCACAAGACACAAATATGTACAAAAAACGGGTTTTCGGGTAGAATTAGTACTGCAACCGAGGTGATGACGGGACGAGGAAGTGCTTGTTTTATGTGTAATGTGTTATGTGTGATGAGAAGGGTGAGAGTTCATAGTTGATAGTTCATTGTTCGTAGTGAACGACTGATACGCTAATTGATACGGGTTATCTCGGTATAGCCAAAACTGTATGCCTGAATGAACAGTTGCGGTATTTTAGTATTTTTATAACTTTTTATGGGAAAGAGTGTAAAATACTGTCTGAGCCCGAAAAGATAGAGGGTAGAAGCGAGAAGTTAGAAGATAGATCAAGATTAGCGAGCCACTTTCTTTCTAACATCTACCTTCTAATTTCTGACCTCTATTTACGGGCGAGTTTATTTTACACCCCTTAAAAAGTTAGAAAAATACGTTAAAAAATACCGCTGTGAATGAAGGTATACAGTTTTAGCATGTGTTGTATAGCGCACGCAAAAAGTTTCGCTTGTACCGTTAGTTGATGGGATTGCTTCGTCGTCCTTCGGACTTCTCGCAATGACAAAAAGTGTGGGAATGTGAATGGTGAAAACTTTAGACTTTAGACTTTTTGACTTTTAACTTCCACAAAGGAGAGGATATGGATTGGAAGATCGGGGCGGCAAAGAAGGGGCTGAAAGGTGAAATTACCGTACCGCCGGACAAGAGTATATCACATCGCGCGGTGATGTTCAGCGCTATCTCAAAAGGGAAATGCCGTGTGAAAAATTTTCTTTTCGGTGAAGACTGTTTGCGTACACTCGAGGCCTTTCAGGCCATGGGTATAGAAATAGAGAAAGAAGATGAGTCCATAATAGTAGAAGGTAAAGGTCTTAGAGGGCTTAAGGCGCCTTCGGGAGAACTCTATATGGGGAACTCCGGAACATCTATGAGAATAATGTCGGGGATCTTAGCCGGTCAAAATTTTGATACCTTTCTTACCGGAGACGATTCTCTTTCACGGCGTCCTATGAAGAGGGTGATAGATCCATTGCTGGGTATGGGGGTCCGGATCGAATCGTCAAAAGGGTGTCCTCCGCTTAGGATCAAAGGCATAAATAAGCCGTTAGATCCGATAAGATATGTGACACCGGTCGCGAGCGCGCAGGTAAAATCATGTATTCTTTCCGCGGGATTATACGCCGACGGAGAGACCGTTGTAACTGAGCCGTTTCGGTCCAGAGATCATACGGAGAAGATGCTGGCGCATTTTTCCGCCGACATAATCCAAAAAGATGAGGGGCTTACTACTAAGATAACGGGTCTTAAAGAATTGATCTCCCGGGATATTTGTGTTCCGGGAGATATATCCAGTGCCGCCTTTTTTATCGTCGGTGCGCTTTTGATCAAAGGATCGGACCTTATTCTCAAAAATGTGGGAATTAATCCCACCCGCACAGGACTTTTAAAGGTATTAGAACGTATGGGCGCGAAAATTGAATTATTGAATTTTGATAAGAAGACATTTGAGAATAGCGCGGATATGCGTATTTGTTCCTCGTCATTAAAAGGGACAATTGTAGAAAAAGAAGAGATACCGTCGCTTATAGACGAGGTGCCGATCCTCCTCATCGCCTCTTTAATGGCGGAGGGGAGAACGAAGATCAGGGGGATCGCGGAGCTTAAAGCAAAAGAAAGCGATCGGATAAAAAGCATGTCGGATAATCTTAAGGCCATAGGCGCCGTTATATTCGAAGAAAACGATGCTCTCATCACGGAGGGCAGATCCGGAATTTTTAAAGCCGGAACATTAAACAGTTTCGGGGATCATCGAATTGTAATGACCATGGCTATCGCGTCACTCCTTTCTGACGGAGAAAGTACGATAAAGAACACGGAATGTGTCGATACATCTTATCCAAATTTTTTGAGAGACCTTGGGAGGATTTCGGTTTAAAAGTCAGTAGTAGGGGCAATTCATGAATTGCCCCTACGTTTCTTTTATTGGTACATACTCAAAAAGACAAACGGTTTACTTGTAAGGTGTTAGAAGGAGTGAAAAATTGTTAAGAAAAAAGTTTGACTTTGATAATAATATCTGTTAGTATTTCTTCAATCATAGTTTCGACAGTAATAAAAATATTGTCGTTAGTACCTCACCCAACCAACAAAAAAGAACAGGCCAAATATGATAAAAAAGCGACTAGCAACTTATTTTGATAATTTTTTGGGTATGTTTTCCAGTGATATGGGTATAGATCTGGGAACGGCCTCGACTTTGGTGTATTTAAAAAATGAAGGAATAGTTTTGTGTGAGCCTTCTGTTGTCGCTGTCGAGGCGGGGACATCTAATGTCCTTGCCGTAGGCGAAGAAGCAAAACGCATGCTGGGAAGAACTCCCGGAAACATCGTTGCTATAAGGCCGATGCGTGACGGTGTTATCGCTGATTTTGAAATAACGGAAAGTATGCTGCGA
>JBDRBI010000103.1:0-15545 GCA_043822885.1 Candidatus Omnitrophota bacterium | reverse complement strand
GGGACTTACTAAAAAAATGATAGAAGGCAACTAAATCATGAATGCGAAAAAAAAACGACTTCAAATAAAAACAGTGCGAGCATATCCAGGAGTACCTCTTTTACATTTTAGGTTTCTATTCAAAAAGGCAGAGGAGGCAATAAAAACTTTTGGAGAATTTCCATTAGCGTCGCCTTATTCGGTGATCCCGTTAATTTCGCAAGCAATGGGTCTGGAAATACCAATGATGGGCAGCGGTAGATCCCCATATTCTATCGTTGCATATTTTTCCGGGAGAAATAAAGGTGTATTTTTAAGCGAGAAAAACCCCCTTCCGCATCAAAAACGGAGAGAGATAATAGATGAAATTTATGAAATGTTAGCGCCATATTTATTAGACGAAGAGGAGGATTATATAGACTTAGTGATGTCTACGAAGTACAAAAAAGAGATGCAAGGTCTAAGGCAAGAGGAAATAGAAAAAGTTAAAAATATACTAGTTAAGAAATTCAGCATTCTGGATAAAGTTTTTTCGAAAATGAAATTTGTCGGGGGAAATTTTTCGCATATCGCGCATTATGGATATCCTGATGATCTGTATAGAGAGCAGAGTTTTTTAAAGTATTTTGACGAGACTATTTCAAGGAGATGGAGGGAAAACTCCTATCCCATAGTAACGGAAATGCAGCTGGACGGATACAATGCACCGAATAAATGTATAAAAGGGTGGTATATTTTTATCCCAAATTATACTGAAGAATTGCTCAAAAGTAAGGCTTTGCGGCAAAAGAAACTTCTGCAAGCCGGCAGATTGGCAAAAGCCCTAAATGCCAAATTTTCCGGCATGGCCGGGCTTATAGCTTCGTTCAGCAAGGGGGGGGAGTTCTTTAAAAAGAATGTGGAAAACTTTGGATTTACGACAGGGCATGCGTATACTGTAGCGAATATATGTGAAATGGTAAAAAACGTAGTAAAAGAATTTTCCTTGGATTTATCTAAAAGCAAGGTCGCAATCGTTGGGGCAAGCGGTTCAATAGGTTCCGGTGTTGCAAAATTGATCGCCGAAAATTTGATCAGGGAAATACTAATTGTCGATAGACCTAACATGGTCGCGTCAGTTAGGCTGGATAATCTTAAAAATATTTTACAACAGAAAAATCCGAAGAATAAAGTCAAAGCATCAAAGAACATTGAAGATATTAAAGATAGCGATTTGATAATTATTGCTACTAATTCTCTAGTTTCTATCATTAAGGCAGAATATTTGAAAGCGGGAGCGGTGATTATCGATGATTCCTTTCCCAAGAATGTGGCGAGAGACATCTTAAAAGAAAGAGATGATATTGTTTTACTTGAGGGAGGCGTAACTCAGATGCCAAAAGTTAATATAGATGTTTCAAGGCATATGCCTGATCTGCTCGATCTGTCTATATCGAAACTTATTAGCTGTAGTCAAGCCTACGGTTGTCTTGCCGAAACATTTATTTTGGCCGCGTTAGGGCATGTCGGTAATTATGGTTTAGGTGATGCTGATCCCGACTTAGCAAAAGACATTATGAGCAAAGGAAAGCGGCTATCCTTTAGCAATGCTGTTCTGCAAAACTACGGATTTGCTATTGAAGAGAGCAGGATAAAGAAAGTTAGAAAAATAATCAGGAGCAGAAATAAATGAACCCTCATGCGTTAGCAAATTTTTTGGCTGCTATATTAATTTTGACCGCGGGCTTTTTGGCCTATGTGAACAATAGTAAATCGAAGATAAATATTACCTTCCTTTTTCTGACAGGCAGTGCCTTTATTTGGCAAATAGGCACCGGACTTACCGTGCTTTCTAAATCTTCGTATTTTGCCGTAATCGGAACGAAAGTCGGATTTTTAGGCATAGCTCTTATTCCTGTATCGTTTTATCATCTTAGCCTCTACGTTTCAAAGTCAAAAAAATTCAAACTGCTCATAGCGGGGTATGTAGCGGCTTTTTTACTATTTATCCCCATGAGTTGGACCTCATTGATCCTTAATGGTGTATACAAGTATCCGTGGGGCTATTTTTTTAAAGCGGGAATACTGCATCCCGTATTCATGATATTTTTTATCGGCTATATGACGTTAGCATTGTTCAATCTGTTCATTGGCTATAAGAGAGAGGTTAATTTATTAGAGAAAAACAGGAAAAAATATTTTCTTATAGCGCTTTTTATGGCAAATTTAGGGTGTGTAGATTACCTCCCCACCTATGGCGTTGAGATATATCCCTTCGGTTATCTGATGTTGATGGGGTTTATGTTAATTTTTGTCTATGCGATCGTCAGATTTCGACTTTTAGATATCCGAATTATAGCAGTTCGGACTTTGCTATTTTTAGGGGTCTATATTCCGATCCTTGCTGTGCCATTTTATTTAGGATGGTTAACTTCCTCTTGGGTTACTACGGGTATTTCAATGGGTGTCCTCGCCCCTTCCGGACTATATCTATACCTCTACATCCAAAAGAAAGCTGAGAATAAGATACGGGAGAAGAAGCTTAAGTATCTTAAGGCCATAACCGTTTTTATGGATGAAATTAAGCATGTGAGGGGATTAAGCGAGCTTATTGATCATGTTCTTGAACAGTCAAAGAACCTCATCGGGGCTAATAATGCGGTTTTGTATTTGCAGGAGAGGAATTTGCCGAAGTATACATTAAGACGCGGCAAAGATCCAAACAAGGGGATAGCAAGCATAAAAACAATGTCCCGGGTCGGGCCGTTAGCTCAATATCTTATGGCAACGGGAAAATCGATAATTTTAGACGAGCTTAAATTCGGCACAGTAAAATTAGACGCGTATACGGTGGAAGATGTTGAGAAGGAAATGGCTGCGCTGGGGGCGAATATAGTGATCCCGTCATTTTTCGGGGATGATCTGATATCGTTCATGGCGCTTGATAAACAGACAACAAACGAGTCTTATGATAATGAAGACATAGAAGCATTCGATACTTTGGGCACGAATGTGGGTCTTGCTTTAAAGAACGCGCAGGCGATGGAAGACTTGAGAGCTATACAAGTGGACTTGATCGCGTCTGAACGGTTCGCGGCGATAGGGCGCCTTGCGACCAGCGCTAAACATGAGATCAATAATCCGTTAAACTTTATCTCAGGGAGTATGCAGAAAACTACTTTGACGATGAATGATTATAAGGACAATTACGCGAAGATACGCGTAAGGTTAAAAGAGATGTACGATAAAGCGAAGATGTATTTAGAGCCGGTTATATCCAAACTGCCCGGCGAATTGAGCAATGTAATGCAAGAGATAAAGGTAGTGAATGAGGCATTTAAGGAGCTTGAAGAAGGGAGCAGGATAAAAGAGTTATTTAATAAAAGATTGACTGAGTATAACACTAAGATCCTCGCGATAAAAGAAAAAATGGAAATATCAGCGGGAGAAGTGGAAGACAAGGAGACCAAAAAAGCCCTAGAAGAAGCGGTGCATTTAGTAAGAACAATATCCATAAATCTGGAGAAGATAGTGGATTCAGAGAGAGTATTAAAAGAGATGGTGGAATATGGTCAGCAGGGTGTGGAGAGAATAAAGAGAGTGGTCGACGCTATGTATAACTTACCTAAAGATGTGGGAGAAAGCATAGAAGCGGTGAAGATAACGGACTTAATAGATGAGAGTTTCAATTTCGTGAATTATCAGACATATTGGGAGAATCTGGTGGATACACCCAGAGAAGTGGATGTTGCGGAAAGCCTGCCGCCGGTGGCGGGGTACAAAAGTAAATTGGTAGGAGTGTTCTCGAATCTCATAATCAACGCGTACCAGGCGATGACAGACGCCGAACTTTCATCAAGGGATAAACGTATGATAAAGATCTCGGCCAAAGCATATGAAGAAGATCCGAGGTTCATAGATATACATTTTGCGAATAAGGGGCCTCTTATTCCGGAAGACAATATCGATCGGATATTCGACCAGGGATTTACTACTAAAAAGACGGGGACGGGACTCGGACTCAATATCTGCAAGATACAGATAGAGATATTCAATAAGGGGAGTATTTCGGTGAGGAATATAGAAGGATTTGGTCCTGAGTTTATTGTGAGACTGCCGGTATGGAGTGAGGCGATACATGGGGAGAAAAAAGTGACCTAGTCACCATTCACTATGTCACCTAGTCACCAGTGGAAAGAGGGGAGAAGATAGAAGATAGAGGGTATAGGGTAGAGGAAAGAGGGCTAGCCCGCTTGTACTAAACCCTAAACGCTGAACGCTAAACCCTAGAAAATAAACGCTGAACGCTAAACCCTAGAAATTGACTGATGTGTAATTGAGTTTATGGTTGAGGAACTAAATGCGGTTAGACTGACTCCAGTTACCCTTGACTTAAACCTATGTGGATGGTAATCTTTGTTCAGATATCTAAACACGTGTTTATCAAGCTAAACAATAAAGATGAGAGGATTTATGAAAATAACAAAACCGTTAAACAAAATCCTGGATAGTGAAGCAAAAATCAAAGTATTAAGATTTTTGTGTAGAACAGATGCCGAGTGGAATGGTAGACAGATAGCCAAAGAGATAGAAGTAACCCCGGCTACGGCACATAAAGCCCTTAATAGTTTAAAGAATGAAGGAGTGCTGCTATTGCGTAACATGGGAAAAACGCATGTTTATTGTTTGAAGAGAGACAATTTTCTGGTTACAGATATCCTCAAACCTTTATTTGAAAAAGAGCATAAAGTTTTAGACAGTATTGTAAAGATAATAAAAAAAAGGATATCAGGGGCAGAAATTAAGGCTGATATTATCAGTGTGGCACTGTTCGGGAGTGTCAATATTAAACAAGATCATGCTATGAGTGATATAGATGTTGCTGTTATAGTGAAAGACGCCAAGGGGAAAACTAATGCAAGGCAATTGTTTGAAAAAATAGATCACGAAATATCGAAAAAGTTTGGGAATACATTGGCAGCCTATATAAACACGATAAAGGAGTTTAAGTCTAAGAAAAAAAGTAATGTAGCAATTATAAAGAATATTCTAAAGGAACATACTTTGATCTATGGAGAGAAGATGGAGGCAATTGCATGACACCAAAAAATAAAAACAAATACAGTAGAAAAAAGTAATTATAAGGGTTATCTTAAAAAGGCGAGAGATTTCTACGATATTATGCTTAAGGCAAGAGATACAGATAACTGGACAGCAGTCGGGTTGAATGCTGTCCACTGTGCGATATCGTGCCGTGACGCTATGCTTACTTTCCATTTGGGAATACGTTCATCAGGAGAAGATCATATCCAGGCTGCAGATCTAATACTACGCATGCCGCAAGCCAATGTAAAAAGTGCTGCCAGTTCATTTAAAAGGATTATAGCAAAAAAGAACCTTGTTGCATATGAAAGCAGAGACTTTCGCAAAGGGGATGCCGATGATATATTAAAACTAACTGAAAGATTTTATGAATGGACATTTTCACATCTTCCGAGTTAGCATTTAGTAAAGAAGAAATCCCCGGCTGATAAAAAAGCAAAGGCGAAAGAGGGTAAAGGTGTAACATATCGTTGTTCAAGCGGACATTGGGCCACAATTGATGATCGTCCCGTATTTATTTGTGATTAGGGAAAAATGAAGTATATACGTCGTATTTTTATTGCATTAGTTCTTATGTGTTTGCTGTTTAGCAGTAACATGACGCAATGTATTCTTGCTTTTGCCGATAATATGAATGTGATACAAGAAATATATGATACACCTATTCCTTTTGAGATTAGAAGAAATTTTAACGATTACATCCATGCGAATGAAACAGAAGCTGAAAAGACCGTTGTTGATGGAGAAAAATTCCCAGATATTTATAGCAAAAGTTTTTTTGTTACTGATTTCCGGCACAATCCTTTTGGCGGGTTGTTAGTAACAATTGTGGTGAAAGATCAGAATCTGCGAACTTTTCGGTTATGGATGTATGATACTAGTGAGGATGTATACGAGCTTCGTAGTATTGAAGAACTATCAAATCCTTTTCCTGAAGAAATTATACTGGAAATAATGGGGGTTCCGTATAACGATTTTTGGATCTGAACACAATCCCACCACTTATCCTTGTGGAGTGAGGCGATGTACGGGGAGAGAGAGAAGGTAGATGGTATATAAGAGGTCACCTAGTCACCATGTCACCAGTCACTGGTATTTTAGAAGATAGAAGGTAGATAAGAGGTCACCAAGTCACTAGGTCACCCCCGGCTGCCTTCTTTTTGGACATGTGGCTGGGCAGGCCAGTCACCAGTAGATTGACTGATGTTCTTATGAGTGACTTTTTTCATATTATTTCTCCAAACTCTGAACTCTGAACTCCTAACTTAATCATGAGTTTATGGCGCGCGGGAATGAGCGTCAAAAAAATGATATGAAAAGGGCTTATAAATATTGGGCAAGTCAGAACAGGGAATTCCAACAAGATCTGTTTGGAGAGTAGTTAAGGGGAGAAAGACCCATTATGGCAAAGATCAAACTCGACCTGCATGATATATTTAATAAGGGTAACGCTATTGAAGCGGAGCTTAATAGGGTGATCAATGAAGCGGTTGATAAAGGGATTGCGCTTGTTGAGATCATACCGGGAAAGGGGAGCGGGCATCTGAAAAAACGTGTTCTGCGTTTTCTGGAACAGAAACATATTCGGCAGCTTTATCATCGTATGGATAAGGACAGCAAGAACTGGGGTCGTTTGTTCGTTCATTTTAAGAAAAAGAATTAACGATCACAAAAAATGATGTTCATCTTGTTTGGAGGAGGAGTGAGGAAAAGTATAAAATATTACATGGCATTATATGTTGTCGGATTTATGTATGTTATCGATCCGACTTCTCTTATGAGTGAGGAGGTGGGAATGAAGATAATAAGCCCGCAGTTCAATAATAACGAGTTTATACCGTCTCAATTTACCTATGACGGTAAAAATGTTAATCCTGAACTCATTATAGAGAACATTCCGAAGGAAACTCAAAGCTTGGCCTTGATCGTGGACGATCCGGATGCGCCCGCGGGTGATTGGGTCCATTGGGTGGTGTATGATATAGGGGTCACGGATAAGATAGGAGAAAATACTATACCGGGAAAACAGGGGATCAATGATTTTGGTAAACTGAATTATGGCGGGCCTTCCCCTCCGTCCGGTACACATAGGTATTTCTTTAAGGTATACGCATTGGATACAAAGCTCGGCATTGAAGAGGGGATAAGTAAGAGTGGATTAGAAAAAGCCATGGAAGGTCATATTATTGAGGAAACTGAGCTAATAGGCCGCTATACAAGAAACAAGCATAATTAAGACACCTATTAGGTGAATGGGAAATGTAAACAGTTTAAAAGTTAAAAAGTTAAAAGGTCTGGGGATTGACCGATGTGTGGAACGGTTTAAAGGTTAAAAAGTTAAAAGGTTAAAAGGTTCAGGAATTGACCGATGTGTGGAACGGTTTAAAGGTTAAAAAGTTTAAAGGTTAAAAGGTTCGGGAATTGACTGATGTTCGGTTGAGTTCAGGGTTATGAGTTCATAGTTCGGAGTGATTGACTGATACGCAAATTAGTTGATGAAGAGGAATAGATAGAACATGAGGGTGAGTGGTGCAAGGGGATATTTGAACGCATCGCAATTTTAGCTTTTTTATAACTTTTTAGGGGAATATTGTTAAATGCTGTTTGAGCCCGAACACCGATAAAAACGAGTGAGGGCGAGTTCATTTAACACCCCTAAAAAGATAGAAAAAAGCGTTAAGAAATTGCGTACAAGTGAAAAGATCCCCTTGTACCCCCATTAAAGAGATTGCTTCGGTCGTTTCACTCCCTTGCAATGACGGAATGACGGAAGGGACGGATGGGGATCTGCATTTGACGTATGGTGTTGTGTTGAGTATACTTAAGGAAATCTAGGCAGGTAACATTAAAGACAGTGTTTAAAAAGGATATTTTATGCCCAAAATAGATCTCTTAGTACAGATCAAAAAAGATAAGAAGGGTGTTTATCAAGTATTGAAACGTATGGATCGGTTCCCGGAATTTGTATCAGGGATAAAACATGTAAGATTAACGAAAAAAAAAGAAAATTCGGTTCTCGCCGAATGGAATATAAGTATCGATGGCGCGAGTATAATGTGGATAGAAGAAACCACTTTTTACGATAAAGCTATGGAAATACGGTTTAAGATGGTGGAAGGTGACTACACCAAATATAAGGGAAAGTGGATACTCAAAAAAGCGCCTCGCGGGACAAATTTACAACTGGCGGTTGATATTGATTGGGGAGCCCCGGAATTAATGAAATTTGTCGGGCCCATAATAGAGAAAAAGACCAGAAGGGCTTTTAGGACGCTACTTTTGGGAATAAAGAAAGAGGCAGAAAGAAAATGAGCAGATTCGGATTTATATTTCATCCGCTCGATCTTGATCTATACGCTGATGGATTCAATGATCAGGATATGAAGAACAAACGGCCTTCTCTCGTCAGAAAAGTCATGACATGGCTCCCTGCTTTTAAGAGAGAAACGGTGACGGGAATAAGATCAAAAACGGGAAAGAGAATAGAGGGTGATATGATATTAGTCTCTTTACTGCCGGAACAGATATTAACTCTGGACAGTAAAGTTGTTCTAAATAAGATCATCGAAGGCGGAAGACTCGCGGAGGAATTGGGAGATAAGATAGTAGGGCTAGGGGCCTACGCTTCACAGGTAGGGCATAAAGGCGCTCTTATAGCCAAAAATATAGATATTCCCGTTACCACGGGAAACAGTTATACAATAGCGGTCTCCATTGACGCTACGATAGCGGCATGTAACCTTGTCGGGATAGATATATCCAAGGCCCAGGTATGCATTATCGGCGCTACAGGTAATATCGGAAGTATCTGCGCGCGCGTATTTTCCATGCATTCCCCTAAGAAGCTTGTGTTAACGGCACGTCATCTGCCGAAATTGGAACAATTAGCGGGATTCATTAAAAAAAAATTCCCCAAAGTTAAGACCAAAATAGAATTGGACATATACAAGGCTACCAAGGATTCGGATATTATCATAACCGCTACCAGCACACCTTTGGCTTTGCTTGATGTAAGCATGTTGAAGAAAGGGGCGGTTGTTTGTGACGTTTCCCGGCCTCGAAATGTCTCTATAGAGTCAAAAAAGTTACGTCCGGATATTCTTGTAATAGACGGGGGAGTCGTTAGGCCTCCCGGAAACGTGGATTTTCATTTCTCGTTCGGTTTGCCTCCGGGGTTGGCATATGCATGCATGGCGGAAACAATGATCCTGGCGCTGGAAGACAGATATGAGAGTTATTCATTGGGCGGTAATCTTACGCTGGAAAAAGTCGAAGAAATGAAGTCTTTGGCGGTCAAACACGGATTTGAACTGGCGAAATTAAGAAGTTTTGATGAAGAGATAACTCCTAAACAGATAGAAAGGGTCAGTCTTAGCAGGGTATACAACGGCAATGGAATGGTACAGCATAGATCATGGTAATTAACGCATATATGGTATTTTCACTTATCGCGTCGCTGGTCTGCTGGCTTCTTGTTGTAATGGTATGCAATAACAGCAGGGGCAGCGCTAAAAGGGAATCGTTCGCGTGGGTTACCGGGCTGATCGGTATATGGTCATTAGTTCCCTTCATATCAGGATTACAGACAAATGACGTACAGGTCTTGTTCGTGATACGGCTCGTGTACGTTCCCGCCATATTTGTTCCGTCGACTTTTTTTAGTTTTATGATATATGTCATAGGGCTGGAAAAAGAGAACAAGGTAAAAAGAATACTAAGAATATCGTACGGCGTATCTCTGGTGTTCCTGGCTTTTGTTTTTAGTCCTTTGTTCATCAAAAATGTAAGCGAAAAGTTCTCTCCCGCTTATTCGATAATCCCGGGTCCTTTGTACGTTGCCTTTATACTGTATTTCGGGGCTATGTATTCTTACGCGTCACTGAGGCTTATTAACGTTTACAGAGAATCCAAAGGATTCCTCAGAGGCCAGCTTAAATATGTAGGGATAGCTTTCGCTATTGCTTTCTTTAGCGGGATAATACATTTTTCTTCAGCATTTGGGATCAGGGAAGTGGTGTCCCATGATATATTCGTGGCGACATACAGCATTATAATGGCGTACGCTATCCTGAACTATCGTCTGATAGACGTCCGTATCGTCGCGGTGAGAACGCTTATATTTCTGCTAGTGTACGTTCCCATACTTGCAATGCCTTTTTGTTTGGCGTTTTGGGGAAAAGCATTTCTGGAAAGTTACCTGGGAGAATTGTGGTGGTTTATTCCGATGGGGCTCCTTGCTTTCCTGGGTCCCTTAGGTCTTTATCTGTATCTATATATTCAGAAGAAAGCGGAAGACAAGATAAAAGCAAAAAAACTCAAATACTTAAAAGCAATAAGTGATTTCATGGAGGAGATCAAGCATGTGAGGAGTTTGAATGAGCTTATAGGTCATGTCCTTGACCGTTCAAAGGATCTTATCGGGGCGAAGAAAACACTTTTATATCTCAAGGACAGGAACCTACCCAAGTATGTATTAAACTCAGGAAGGAATTCAAACAGCGATAAAGTAAAAATTGAATCCATATCCCAGACCGGGCCGTTAGTTCGTTATATTATAGAAACAGGTAAACCGATAATTTTAGAAGAGCTTAAGCTCAGCAGGGTAAATCAGGATGAGTCTTTGCTGGAAGAGGTTGAGAAGGAGATGGATTCACTCGACGCAAGCATAATTATACCGTCATTTTTTGGGAATAATCTGGTATCGTTCATGGTCCTAGAAAAACAAACAAGTCATGAAGCGTACGCTGAAGAAGACATAGAAGCGTTTAATAGTTTGGGTACGAATGTGGGGCTTGCTTTAAAGAACGCTCAGGCGATGGAAGACTTGAAAGCCGTTCAGGTGGACTTGATAGCGTCGGAAAGGTTCGCGGCAATAGGGCGCCTTGCGACCAGCGCTAAACATGAGATAAATAATCCGTTAAATTTCATCTCGGGGAGTATGCAGAAAACTGTTTTGACGATGGATGATTACATGAACAATTACGCGAAGATACGCGAAAGATTGAAAGCTATGTACATGAGGGCAAAGACGTTTCTGGATCCTATGGGAGAAGACGGGGACGAGGAGGTCAAAGCGGTGGCGGAAAGATTTCCCGTGATAAACGAGGCCTTTGAAAAGCTTGAAGAATCGGGAAAGATAAAAGAAGCGTTCTATGAAAAAATGAATGCATATGTAAAAAAAATATCCGACATAAGGGATGATCTGGAAGCGGCATCAAAGAAAGCTAAGGATGAAAAAAACGGGAAAACGTTAACGGAAGCCGCGCATATAGTGAGAACGATACTTATAAATTTTAAAAAAATAGTCGATCCCGATAAGGATCTGAAGGAAATGGTGGAATACGGTCAGCAAGGGGTAGAAAGAATTAAAAAAGTGGTGGAGGCCATGTATAACCTGCCGAAAGACGCGGGAGAGAACTTAAATGCCATAAAGGTCAGTGATCTTATAAAAGAAAGTTTTATTTTCGTGAATTACCAGACATATTGGGAAAATTTGGGGAATACGCCGAAAGAAGTGGATATTCCGGAAGACTTACCTGATATCGCGGGATATAAAAGCAAATTGGTCGGGGTGTTCTCTAATCTCATTATCAACGCGTACCAGGCCATGACAGACGCTAAACTCGCTTCGGACGATCAGCGTATGATAAGGATAAAGGGAAGAGTTTGTGAAGAAGATCCGAAGTTTGTAGATATACATTTCGCGAATAAAGGCCCGCTTATACCGGAAAAAAATATCGACAAAATATTCGATCAAGGGTTCACCACAAAAAAAACGGGCACGGGATTGGGGCTCAATATCTGCAAGATACAGATAGAAGTATTCAATAAAGGGAGCATTTTCGTGAGAAATATAGAAGGTTTCGGGCCTGAGTTCGTAGTGCGATTGCCGGTGTGGAGTGAGACGATGTACGGGAGAGATAGGGATGAAGGAAGAGGGACGAGGGACGAAGGATGAGGGATGGAAAGTAGAGAGTCACCCCCGGCTGCCTTCTTTTGGGACATATGGCCGGGGCAGGCTAGTCACCGGTTTCTTTGTTTGCCAATTAAAAAAAAATGTGGTATAAATAGTCGGAAGATATTATACAGATATTTAGAGGTCAAAAGGAGTTGATATGTTAGTATACATGCTTATAATCTTAGGTTTTGTTATGAGACTCGTTCCGCATGTTCCCAATATCGTGCCGATAGCGGCTATAGCGCTTTTTTCAGGCGCGTATTTAGATAAAAAATTAGTTCCGTGGGTGCCTTTAGCGATAATGATATTGAGCGATATTGTTATAGGTTTTCATGGTGTTGTAGCGTATACATGGGGCGCGTTTATTCTTATCGGTTTTATAGGAATGAAGCTTAAAGAAAAACGCACCCCGGAAAACATAGCTTTTGCCGCGATATTTTCAGCGGTGACGTTTTTTGTAATCTCGAATTTCGGAGTGTGGATGGCATGGTATCCACATACCGCGCAAGGTTTTGTAAGCTGTTATATAAATGCCGTACCTTTTTTGAGGAACACTATGATAAGCAATTGTGTTTTTACGCTCGTGTTTTTCGGAGGATATGAGCTGGCGCGCAAGTTTGCCGGCGGTACAAGCTTCGGCAAGGTTTTGTTAGTCAGAGAATAATATAAACATACAGGTGATCGTGCTTCGTAAAGAAGTGTAACGAAGTTAAGATCCCAACAGGGAAGTCCGTGAAAGACGGACACGGTCCCGCCGCTGTAACCGGTGACGAAGGCCCCGATAAAGCCACTGCTTGAAACAAGCGGGAAGGCCGGAGCCGATAGAAAGACCCGGGAGTCAGAAGACCTGCCTGTATGATAAAGAGATCCATTTAAGTCCGCGGAGGCTTTTGATGGAATATATAGGGCTTTAAAAACGGAAGGGCCCTCGGTACGGGATAAGTACCGAGGGCCCTTTTTTTGTTTCTGAACTCTGTCCCGGCCCATACCAAGCCCCGGCCTATACCGAGGCCCGGCCTCGGTATAGGCCGGGGCTGGAAATCAGGCGGGTAAAAAAAGGGAGAATAATGTTAAAAAAAATAACGACAATTGTTATAATATTAAATTTGGTCTCAAGCGGCGGGGTTTATGCGGAAGAGGGGAAAAAGGATATATTTGATATCATAAAAGATCCTATCAAAATGATATTGGCGCCTGTAAATGGAGGGGGTCTTGTCGATATCGTTACAAGCCCCGCGGAGATGATGTTCTCTCCGATAACAGAACTCGGAGAGATAGTCATTACACCCGGGAGAACGGAAGAATATGTGTTCAATATAAACAAAAATATCAGCGTTATTACTTCCGAGGAGATAGAAGAAGCGCAGTATAAGACCGTGCAGCAAATAATTTCCAAAGAGGCGGGTGTTTCCGTGAACGGGTTTTTGAATAACGCCAAAGATAACAGCATTGATATGCGCGGGTTCGGGGAAGCCGGACTTTCCAATTTTGTTGTGCTTATTAACGGGAGAAGGACCAATCAGATAGATCTTTCCGGAGCGGATCTCTCTCAAGTGGACGTCAGATCCATAGACAGGATAGAGATCATAAGGGGAAGTAATTCCGTTATGTACGGGGATAATGCCACGGGCGGAGTTATAAACATCATAACAAAAAGGGGAAGAGAGGGGTATCACGCGGAATATACTCAGGAATTAGGGAATTATCAATACTCAAAAGAATATCTGTCGCTTGACGGAAAAGATGATCTCATGGATTATTTCTTAAGCTATTCTTATCAAGACTCACAAGGATACAGACTTAATAACGCGTATGAAGCCAATGATATTTCCGCGAGCGTTAATGTAGATCCGAATGATATGCTGGATCTTCATGTTTCAGCCGGGTATCACAGAGATTGGTACGGTCAGCCGGGCGCGATGTATTCGGGCAATATACGTGACGACGGAATGGACGGGTCCAGGTTCCCGGACAGTAAAGCGAAGACGGAAGATTATTTCTTCATGGTAGACCCGGCCTTTTCGGGAGAAAAGGGTGAGGGAGAGATGATCTTCTCTGTGCCGATATCGTACAGAGCAAGACGTACGAATTCCGTGAGCGTGAGCACTAATACGTACGAGGCCGATCACCATATCGCGTCGATCGATATCAGGCCCAAATGTGAGATCAAGTCCTCTTTTTTTGATGAAGAATTAGAGAACAAAATGGTGTTCGGGGTAGATTATCTTTTTACGAAAGATCAGATCCTGAGCGGGGATATAGTTCTTCAAAAACAGCAGTACGATATTTTGAAGGAAACATTAGGCGTGTATGTTGAGAACAACATGCTCGTTAACGGAAGGTTTTTATTAAATGGCGGGCTCAGGGGAGAATGGGCCGAATATATATTTGATCAGAATACTCCGGTGGAGTCATATGACACCAATAGTATAAGGGAAGCCGCCGCGGATATAGGGGCGGGGTATAAGTATAACGAAAGATCCCAGGTCTATATGAACTACGCGCGTTCCTACAGATATCCCGCTACCGATGAATATTTTTCTTCGGCATATGAATATGTGAACTGGCTAGGGAATACGCAGCTTGTAGCGGCAGTGCTTAACGGGGATCTTAAACAGCAGTCCGGAAATAATTATGAGATAGGTATAAAGGATAATTCTTTTGATTTTCTGAATTTGAACATGTCGTACTATCTTTTGGATAATAAGAACGAGATATATTACGACACGATAACCTATAGGAACGAGAATTATCATCATACCGTGCATCACGGGCTTGAACTGGAAACGCATTTTTTTCTTATTGAAAAGATAAAATCTTTCTTCGCGTATACTTTTCAAAAAGCTTTTTTTGTAGGAGGGAAGTATGCCGGTAAAACAATACCGTTAGTTCCCGAGAATAAAATATCAGCCGGATTTAACATAGAACCTGTTGAGGGATTTAATGCCAACTTAGCGTTAAATTATACGGGGACCAGGTTTATAACAAGCGATCAGATAAATGAAGTCGGACGATTGAAGCCCCACGTAACGGTTGATGCGGGAGTTTCCTGCGAAATAGGGGATGTGCGTATATTCGGAAGCATTAAGAACCTACTCGGGGAGAAATATTTTTCGAATGCTACCAAAGATTGGCAAAACAATATAGCCTATTACCCCGCGCCTGACGGAAGAACCGTTGAAATAGGGGTATCATATAAGTTTTAGTCCCGATATCGTACGGGATAGGTGTCTATCCCCTGGTGACCCGGTGACTTGGTGACTAGTCACCAGTCACTAGTCACCAGTCACCAGTCACCAGTCACCAGTCACTTCTTCTACCCTCTACCTTCTATCTTCTATCTTCTATTATCCGTTCATTTTACCATTGACTTTAATCACGAATAGAGATATACTTCAGTATGTAAATAGTTAAGTAAGTTAAATGTTTTTTATGTGAAATAAAGGGAGGCGGAAAAATGCCGAACAAAAAAGCTATCAATATAGGAAAGGAAGTCGAGAAGATACATCCGCTTATTTTGAGGGAA
>JBDRBI010000102.1:0-19336 GCA_043822885.1 Candidatus Omnitrophota bacterium | reverse complement strand
GAGCGTAGCGAAGCAATCTCTATAATTTAAACCTTGTCCTGAATCCAGACCTGACTACGTAAGCGGTCTGGATTAAAGAGTTTCAATCGATACTTCGTTACCATAACTACGTGGTATTGTACCCTGTATACGCTATGACTTGATTTCCTTACTTCCATTTAATTAGTGTACCACAGTATCGCTTCGCCCATTCACCCCCGGGCATGCCCGGGGAGCCCTGGGGGCCGTGCGGCCGAGGATCATACATAAAACATCATGTATACTTATGATGTACAAGCCAAGGCATCGGGAAGAGACGCGATAAAATCGCGTATTGCGTCTCGGATGGTTCTATAGCAGTTTAGCTTCTCTTCTTCGGTTCCGCATTGTTTAGCTAATTTCGGAGGATCATCAAACCCCGCGTGGACCACTTTGGCTTTACCCGGAAAAACAGGACATGTTCTGTCGGCATGAGCGCAAACCGTTATCACATGATCAAACTCAATACCTTTAAGATCGGTGACATTTTTGCTCTTATACCCGGAAATATCAACCCCTGACTCTGCCATAACTTTTACCGCGTACGGATTCAATCCGTGCGTCTCTATTCCGGCCGAATACGGTTCGATCTCTTCGTTTTTTAAATGACGCGCCCATCCCTCCGCCATCTGGCTCCTGCAGGAATTCCCTGTACATAGAAATAATATCTTAAGTCTTTTTTTCATGTGTCCTTTTTAAGGATCAATGAGCCAGGCAAGTTTTATGGTATTCTGGGCTCAAACAGTCCTCGTCCCTCAATAATTTTCGGGACTGCGGAACTCGCCCCGAACACCATAAAACTTGCCTGTTATATCCTTCACAGTTCACTAAATAAGTGTCGACCTTACGTCATTGCGCCTGTCCTCCTAAGCTTTAGCGAAGGGGCGCGGCAATCTCTGACTATAGTCCATGGTCAATAGTCCATGGTCATTTATTCAACTTCTAGTTTCCGCGGGACCCTAGAATCGCGTTGCGATCCAGTCTCCTATACAATGGGTCAAAAACACCACGACAATAGCTACTAGCAAGTGTTCCCCTATAACTTTGAGAGGAGCGGTATTCTGTTTTTTAGCCATACGATAACTGATAACGGACAATACTGCTAATCCCCAGGCAAGACTTGCGATCACGGCTTGTGAAAGATCTAACAATAAAACCGGGATAACAAATGTAGCCGAAAAAATAAATTTCGCCAAAAACGTAAACAAGGTGGAAAACCATATCTCTTTCGCGGTATGTACGTTTTCCGCTTCTTCCGAGACATGTATACCCAAAGCATCCGAAAAAGCATCGGCAAGCGCTATCGTCAATATGCCGCCTAAGACTATGTTACCGGAATGCGTACTGGCATTAAGCCCTACCATTAAACCCAAAGTGGTTATTACCCCTGAGGTAGCTCCGAAACTAAAACCTACTTCCATTGAATGTTTCACTTATCCCTCCCTGCCAGATATCCCGTTGAAAAAGCCGCTTGCAAATTAAACCCTCCGCAATCACCGTCTATATCTATCATTTCGCCGGCAAAATACATTCCCTTTACTTTTTTAGACCCCATACTTACGGGGTCTATGTCCTTTGTCGATACCCCCCCGCACGTTATCTGCGCTTTCTCTATATCCCCGTGTTTTACTATCTCAAACCGTGATCCCTTTAAAAAAGAGATGACATTTTTTACATCTTTTTGTTTAACCCGCGTGATGATCTCTCCCTGACGTATACCCGCTTCATCTAATATCTTACCGGCAATACGCGCCGGCACTAACTCACTTAAAATATTTTTAATGTTCCTTTTGGGATAAGACAGGGTCATTGTTAAAAAAAACTTCTCAAGCTCCTCGGAAGTCTTTTCGGGCAGAACATCAATATCAACATACACTCTTTTCCCGCCATCGATCCTTTTTACCGCTTCAGCGCTCGCCGAAAACACCGCAGGGCCCGATATCCCTTCTTTTGTGAACAACAATCCTCCTCTTTGAGATATAAATTTCTTTTTACCGGATATAAAAATAAGTCTCGCATCGAGGAACGATAATCCTTCCAGACCCGCCGAAGAGCCTTTCTTTAGTTCTAAAGATACAAGTCCTGGTCTGGTTCCGACCACTTTGTGCCGAGTCCTCTCCGCTATTTTTATTCCTCTGCCGGTAGATCCGGTCGATCCGTAAGAAAGACCCCCCGTGGCGATAATGACCTTTTCCGACAAGAGCTCTATCCCGTCCGAACAAGATACTCCTCTTACGGTATCTTTATCCATGATCACATCTCTAACATCCTTCTTATACAGTATCTTTACTCCAAGCTTCTTCATCTCTTTTTCCAGAACATCCAGTATACTTGAAGCTTTATCCGATATCGGAAAAACTCTGTTCTTATCTTCTACCTTGGTTTTAAGACCCCGTTGTTCAAAAAAACGTATAAGCTTCCTGTTATCCAGAGTTTTAAAAGCATCTCTTAAAAAATCTCCTGTCTTAGAATAATGCTCTACCAATTCTTCCGGGGCACAAGCGTTCGTCAGATTACAACGCCCTCCTCCGGTCAAAAGAAGTTTTTTCCCAAGATACGGATTCTTTTCAACAAGAATAACTTGGTTCTTTAGTGAGGCAGAACTTATCGCCGCCATCATACCGGATGGGCCCCCGCCTACAACAATGACCCTTTTCACTCTTTCCAAAAGCTCTCCTTCTATAAAGTTACGGTCACCCTCCTTTTCCCCGCGGAGTTCCGCGTTTATTCTCCTACATTATCATTTGCCCGGGTTTTTATCAATGCAAAAAGGCGAAAGAGTTCATAGTTATGAGTTCTGAGTCCGTAGTGATTGACTGATGGCTTCCCGGTTGTCATTGCGAGGAGTTTGCCGAAGGCAGGCGACGCGGCAATCCCTATGAATTATTATGTCTGTTGAGATTGCTTCGTCGTTCGCTTTGCTAACTCCTCGCAATGACGAAGAGAGTAGACGGTGACTCTCTCTCCTTACGCATCAGTCAATCACTCCAAACTCCGAACTCATAACTATGAACTTTTAAACTTTTTGATTTTGGCCTTTTGATTTTTGATTTTTTAATGGTAAACTCTCTTTCATGTCCAAACTGCTAAAGATCATATTTCTTCTTTTCCTTTTATCTTTCCTGGGCGGTGTCATCTGGTTTGAGCTTAATCTTGATCTAATCACAGCTAAGACCAAACTGTATCTTGAGGAAAAATTTTCCAAGATGATCAACTCTCAAGTAGGGATCGGTTCTATCGGATATACCCCGGCATTATTCTTTACCCTGAAAGATATCAGCGTTTATGACGGGGGTTCGGAACTTGCCGTGGCTAAAGTGAAAACCGTTGTTATATCACCAATGCTGCTGAGAACATTAATAGACCGTCAGTTTATGGTCAGTATGCACATAAACGGTCTTCGAGCCGATAAATTAAGCGGGGATCTTGTTTTGAGCGCCGGGCCGCAAGGCATAATAATCGATCAGGGAAAGCTAAAATGGGTAAACGATGAATTCTCGAACATTAACGGAACATTAGGCGGGATCGTTTCCGGGAAGATACAGGGGAAAGTGTCTTTTCTCTATCAAAAACAGAAAATTTTTCTGAATTTCAATAAGATCCCGGCAAGTGACAACGATTATCATATAACCGCAGCCTCACGTGATATAGGTCTTAGAGGTACTGTTTTCCGAAATAAGGATATGCTTCAGATCGACAGTTTAAAAGGTAAGCTTTTCTCCGTAAAGACCGATCTTACGGGCCGGATCGAAGATATCAGTTCGGAAAATAAAACATTCGCGCTTAAGGGTACTCTCAGCGGTGATCTTGAGAATATACTTCCTCTCCTAGTGCCTCAAAAAGGCACGAAAGATATGATCGGCATCCAAGGTCCCTTTACCTCGGATATCGAAACTATGTTTAATGAGAACTATGTAGACTTCACTGCTTATATCTCTTCCGAAAACCTGAATATCCGGAAAAATATACTCACCGATCTTCATGCTAATGTTTCCCTGAAAGACAAAAAGTTAAACATATCGGGCCTTAAATTTAATGCTTTAGGAGGTGCCTTCCTGGGCAGGTCCGAAGCCGACATTAACAGCCCGGGTTTTCCGTTCGTTCTGAATATTTCGGTACAAAATATCGATCCAGCTCTTCTCTCGGAAAAGATCTTCGGCATTGAAAAGAACCTGCGGGGCGCGTTGAGCTCAGACCTTTTATTCAAAGGATACTTCCAGGATATAGCGGAACTCGTAAATGATAATAAACGGAACTCGTACGGAGAATATGCCGCGGCGTTAGATGTTGAAGTTGAAGCGTCATTTAGTTCGGAAAATATCGTTTCGGACGACATGATATTCAAAGATATTAAAGGAGATATTTCCTACAAAAATGGCTTGCTCAAGGCCTCTGACTTGAACTTTACTATTTTTGGAGGTAAAGTTTTAAACTCTTTTTCGATGGACATAAAAGATCCCTCTCTCGCGTTCACACTGGACACACGGATCAAAGAAATAGATCCGCATTTGATCCTTGAGCGGTTCACAAAAAAGAACAAGATCCAAGGCAATTTTGACGCGGATCTGATATTAAAAAGCAGCGGTTCCTATCTCTCAAATGTTATAAGAAATTTACACGGAAAAAATGTAGAAGAAAACAGTCCTTTCTCCGAAAAAATAAGATACCTTTTTTCGCTCGTCCTTGAGGAAAAAGGTTTACACGACCTATACCTTCAGATAGATCTTTTTTCTAAGAGCCTTCGTATGGATAAGGTAGTTTTCGATGATATTACAGGAAAATTGTCCCTGGATGACGGGCGGTTAACGATACCGTATATAAAAAGTGACTTTTACAAAGGAACGTTCTCTTCCTATCTATCCGCGGATCTTCTTAAAAAAGAGTCTCCATTTTCTCTGAACATCTCTGTAACGAATGTTGATTTTAATACTTTCTCCCGTGTTTGGGACGTTAAAAGCAAGGTTAGGGGAGAGCTGAATTCTACTGTTGAAACTCATGGCAGCTTCCTGAACGCGTTTTATCTCACGGGATCCGGTGAGATAAACGTACTTAACGCGGATCTCGGTCCGATGCCTCTTCTTACACCGTTACTTGGAAATATATATTCTACAGTAGAGAATATCGTCCCGGCATTTAAAAAAATAGATATCACTTCCGCCTCGGCGACATTCGACATCAAAGACCGGCATCTGATCACAAATGATCTCACGATGTCAGGATCGGATATAGATATTATCGCAAAAGGTAGTTTAGGATTCGATGGAAAATTGGATTTCACTTTTGAGAATCGTCTTATCGTGCCCGAAGAAGAAAAAGAAGAAGAAAGTTGGCAAGTATCAATAAGGAATTTTATCACGAATTTCGGGAAGGTAATAAGTAAGACCCGCCTCAAAGGGACTATTCAAGATCAGAAATGGGAATTTGAATACTTCAGTCACATGAAAGACCAAATAGGGAAAAACATCCAGAATTTTTTCGAAGGTATTATGAAATAGCGTGCCGACAAAGATCGCAGACTATTGACCCGCACACTAGTCACCTAGTCACCAGTCACCTAGTCACCGGTGGATAGAAAATAGAAGTTATAGAATAGAAGGTAGAAGTCAGAAATTAGAAGAGAGAAGAGAGAGAGTCATAGAGTCATCATTCGCTTCGCTAATTAGAGTCATCGTTCGCTTTGCTCTCTAGAGTCAATTTTTCTACTCTGACTCTACTTCCCCATCAGTCCAACCTGACTCTCTGACTCTTTAACTCTTATTTCCCCCATCGGTCAATCCTCTGGTGACTAGGTGACTAGGTGACTAGATGACTAGATGACTTTGTTTTCTCGCCTCTACATGCCTCGCGTAAACGCCTGATTGAGAATATTTTGTACTAGACTATTATATTTTGTTCCGGACTTTTGAACGGACTCGGCGAATTCGTCTTCTCTATCAAGTGAAGGATTAGCATTAGCTTCCAGTATAAAGATCTCACCTTTTGAGTTTAGTCTAAGATCGAACCTTCCGTAACCGTCTATGTGAAGCGCTTTGTACGCCTTCTTGCAGTTTTTTATAACCCTTTCAAGAACTCCATCCGGAAGGCGTCCCGCGAATTCGTTCTTTATCCCCCATTTCTTTCTGTACTTCTTATCCCATTTGGCCTTATATGTAGCAAGTTTCGGTTCATCATCCGACACCTGGGTGAACTTCATTTCCCTTACCGGAAATGTTTTTAGTCTTTTCTGCCCGAAAATGCTTAGATATAGTTCCCTGCCGTCGATATATTCTTCTGCCAGAGCCGCCATATTAAATTTCTCATGTATAAACTTCACTCTTTCCGTTAGGTCTTTTTCATTTTCCACAAAAGACGCCTGAGATATCCCTGTTGACGCTTCTTCATTCACGGGTTTTACCATTATCGGAAAATTTAATCTTTTAGGCCTCCAGACTTTTTTGCCTTTGTGAAATATATTAAATCCCGGTATTTTCATTCTGTGATACGCGAGTATTTCTTTGGTAATAGCTTTATTGTTGCATATCATAAGCCCCGCCGGTCCGCATCCTGTGTATGGGATACCCAGGAGTTCCAGAAAAGACGGAATATTCTTATCCAGATGCGCTTTACCGAAAAATATCTCCGTAAGATTAAAAACAACATCAGGCCGGTTTTCTTTAGCTCTTTGCGATACCAGATCTATATCATCATAGATCCCTAGCATATCGACCTCATGCCCCAATTCTTTGAGAGCCTTGCAGATCGAGCTTTCGGTGCTCCAGTCTTCGGTCTTTAAGGCGTCGCTGAAATCCTGATCTTTAGGAGGGGTTCCCGCCGAATCAAAGAGTACCAGCACTTTTAGTTTTTTCATTCTTCCCCTTATATTTTCCTGTGTATATGTAATTCATCGTCTGAGTCGTAACATATGCCGTTATTTTAAGAACGTCACCGGTTTCGTCCGCTCCTGTCTTTAAGCCGAGTTCCCGGCATCTGTCCTTTATGTCTTTAAGAAGCCTGCTTATTATGAATTTTTTTTCTCCGGTCCATACGGCAACTTCATCTGTTATTTTTTTCCTATGACGCGCTATAAGTTTAAACGCTTTTTCTTCTTTTTTTGAATATTCTTCTTTGGAGAATATATCCATGAGATGAAGATCGTGGAAGTCGGGATAATTCTCAAAATATAACGCGCGCTTACGCTTATAAAGTGTTTTTAATGTTGTCCGCATTTTGGAAACTTCCCAGAACTTTTCACCCTTATCCTTTTTAGGGGGTTTACGCGATATTTCTTTCATAACGCTATCGACATATCTTAATTTATTCAAAGCTTTCCATCTCTTATATATTTCTTTCCACTCCGAGGACGGATCAAGCCAGACCGCGAAAGTTTCAGCGAAATCTTCATCAGGATGATACTGAGCATACCATCCTTCCAGATGCCGAACGAAGCTTTTGCTGTACGGCCGATATTTATATCTTTCTCCGTATTCCGACGAAAATGACCCGAAGAGTTCTTTCCACCTCTTACGTCTATGAAGAAGATAAGCATAGTTAAGGGCATGCCCCATTTCATGACGCAGAAGCTGCATGCAACTTTTTTTGTCTTCTCCTTCGACTTCTAACATCATGCTCTGCTCAAGTTTCTTAAGGCGCGGATGCGCCAGAAAAAATGCTATACCGATAACAGGTTCCCCGTCCGGGCATAGCCACTCATCCGCGAGATAACATGGAGGATGTATCTTTATTCCTTTTTCTTCAAGCTCTGAGTATAGTTTCTGAACGCATACTTCGAGCCAGGTCCCCTCCACCTTAATATCCAGATCGCATAACCGCATGGACAAAAGCTCTTCATCGTTCAGCTCATCAATATTAATATTTTTATTTTTATCCATGAAAGAAAGTTTACCATTAAAAATGTAAAAATCCAAAATAAAGCTTTGTGTAATGTGTTATGTGTAATGTGTAATGGTGTCACATTGCTTGCTCCAACCGTCATTGCGAGGAGCGGAGCGACGCGGCAATCCCTACAAATTCTTATGTCTATTGAGATCGCCGCGTCGTCTGCCTTCGGCAGACTCCTCGCAATGACAGAGGAAAGCCATCGGTCAAACACTATGAACTACGAACTATGAACGATGAACTTTTTGGCTTTTTGCTTTTGGATTTTTGATTTCTAACTGATATACAGATTATTTGACGCAAAATTTGGGTCGCTGGTAAGATTTATACCGAGTTTTCTGAGTCCTGCCTCATCACCCGGTGTAGGCATGTGAGTAAGATGCGCGTCACATCCCCGAAGGTCTTTCAATTTCTCCATTGCTAACTGCGCTGAAGGGTTGCCGGCGGCGCTTACGCTCAGAGCTATAAGCGTCTCTTCAAGATCAAGACTTACACTTTTACCTTTCGATAATTCCTCTTTAAGTTTTCTTATGCATTCTATCGTGCTCGGGGAAAGCAAATGTATCTTATCCGGGATTTCCGCTATTTTTTTGACGGCGTTCAATATAAGACTTGATGACGCGTGCATTACGGAAGAATTTTTGCCGGTCACTATATCTCCGTTCTCAAGCTGTATAGCGGCGCCGCAGAATATATCCTCGTTGCCTTTTGCTTTGCTCTTACCGTCTTCCATAGCTTCTCTTGCCGGTATCACTACGGGACGGTCTTCCGGCTTCATTCCTATTTCTTCGATAAGAAGTTTGGCTCTATCAACGGTCTCTTTATCGACGAACCCTATCGCGTATTCACATGCGTGTCTGAAATATCTTCTTATAATTTCCTGTCTCGCGGCTTCCCGGACTTTTTTGTCATCCACTATGCCGAAACCCGCCCGATTAACCCCCATATCCGTCGGAGATTTATAGATCGTATCTTCCCCCATGATCTTCTGAAGTATACGCTTTAAAAGCGGGAACGCTTCTACGTCGCGGTTATAGTTTATAGCGGTCTCGCCGTACGCTTCTAGATGGAACGGGTCTATCATATTAAAATCTCTTAGATCGGCCGTCGCCGCTTCATACGCGGTATTCACCGGGTGTTTAAGAGGTATGCTCCATATGGGAAAGGTCTCGAACTTAGCGTACCCCGCGTTAACGCCTCTTTTGTGTTCATGATACAGCTGAGAAAGACTCGTAGCCAGTTTCCCGCTGCCGGGACCGGGTCCGGTAACAATAACAAGTGGTCTTACGGTCTCGATATAATCGTTGGCCCCGTATCCTTCATCGCTCACGACAAGATCTATATCCGTAGGATATCCTTTCGTGAAGCGATGCGTGTATACTTTTATGCCGCGCCTTTCAAGTTTGTTTTTGAATATAACGGATGAAGGCTGATTCTCGAACCGGGTTATCACAACTCCCGCGACCTTAAGCCCCCTGCTTTTGAGTTCGTCTATCATTCTGAGTGTATCCGAATCATAAGTGATCCCGAAATCAGCTCTTACCTTTTTCCTTTCTATGTCTCCCGCGTATATGCACACTATGATCTCCGCTTTATCGGCAAGTTTCTGCAGCAGCTGCATCTTCACATCCGGCGAAAAACCCGGCAGGACACGCGAAGCGTGAAAATCGTATACGATCTTGCCTCCGAATTCGAGATAAAGTTTATCCCCATACAGTTTAACTCTCTCAAGTATGGCCTGGGTTTGTTCATTAAGATATTTTTTATTGTCAAAGCCCGGGTTTTTGATCATATTTACCTTCTCTGGCCGCGATATCACGCGACTGCTTTTTGGGTTCTTTTATCCGTTATCTCTTTAGCCGAACCCGGACACTCTCCCGTCCAGCAATACGTACATAGTTTCTCCTGAGGAAGGCCTATGGCCTCTACCATATCCTTAAGGGTCTGATACCGCAAGGTAGTAACATTAAGGTCCTTCTCTATCCATTTGACCATTTTCTTATATTTCTCGGAATCGGGATCGGTATATTCAGAAACATCTTCTATATCATGCCCCTCAATATCCCGGATGGCTTTCCGGGCGGCCAGTTCATCAATGCTTCTCGTTGAAAGACAGAATTTACACGGGAACATAAGAGGCGGACACGCGGGACGCGCGTGCACTTCTTTAGCTCCGCAATCCCAAAGTTTATTCACGGTAAAATTCTTAAGTTGTGTCCCTCTTACTATGGAATCTTCGCAAATAACTATCCTGTTGCCGTCTATGACCTCTTTTACGGGTATAAGTTTCATTGTCGCGACAAGGTCACGTGTCTCTTGCGAAGGGGGAGTATAACTTCTTCCGTAGCCCGGCGTATATTTTACAAGCGGCCGTCTTAAGGGTTTCCCCGATTCCATAGCGTACCCTAACGCGTGACCCATACCCGAATCGGGTATACCAGCGACAAGATCCACTCCTATATCTTTGTCATGTTTTGCCAAAGCTCTTCCGCATCTTTCCCGAACGATCTCTGTGTTGACGCCTTCGTAGTTTGACGCCGGAAATCCCGTGTATATCCAGAGAAAAGTGCATATCTGTTTCTTTTCCCTGCCTTTTTGCTTAGATATCATACCGTCTTCCGTGAGCAGTACTATCTCACCGGGTTCAAGATATTTTACCGCGTTAAATCTGTTATTCGGGAAAGCGCTTGTCTCGGCCGTGACCGCCCATGTGTCCTCTCTCTTTCCTATGGTCAGGGGGGTATATCCCCATCTGTCTCTCGCGGCATAAATACCGTCTTCATTCAAGATCAAAAGAGAGCATGACCCTTCGATCTTTTTGAACATTTTTTCTATACCGTCCACGATATCTTTTCCCTGATTAATGAGTTTTGCCACGAGTTCTGTAACATTTACGGAACCCTCACCCATCTCGCTGAATGAGATGCCTTTTTTAAGCAGGTCTTCGGCTAATGTCTTGGAATTCTCGATCAGACCGCTGGTGATTATACAGAACGGTCCGAACTTTGAGTTGATATACATGGGCTGTTCGTTGCTGTCTGAGATGACCCCTATACCCTTATTTCCCTTCATTTTACGGCAGTCTTCGTAGAACTTAGACTTGAATTGGCTATGGCTTATGTCATGTATCTGTCTCTGAAAGGCTTTTCCAAGGACTGCTACCCCGCCGTATTCGGTTCCTAAATGCGAATGATAATCCGTCCCGTACAAAAGGTCTTCCGTACAGCTTTCTTTGGAAATTACGCCAAAAATACCGCTCATTTTATTCTCCTATCGTTTTTTGAATATTGTTTTATCAAGGATCGCCCGGACATTATCCATAATACCAGGTTGCCGTTTCTTTTCAAGCACTTTGTTATAGTTAGTTTAGCTTGCTTAAAAAACGCAAAGCGCATAGCGCATGGAACATAGGGCATAGGGCACAGGGGATATTGACCGATGTGTAAGTTAAGATCTACTTTCTACAATAATAAGTAAACGCTATGCGCCATGCTCTATGCAATGTGTGCGCTATCTTTTTCCTTAATAAGTAAACGCTATGCTCCATGCTCTATGCCCTATGCAGCTTACGCAAGCTAAATTATTACTCGTTATTTGAATATTATTTTTTTTCCGAATACGGCCTTGTACGCGATTATGTACGCCGCCGCGCTGACCCCGAGCCTGGGGATACCGTAAGGTTTGTTTCTCTTCATCGCAATCCTGCTCTCTTCAAGACAGTTCGTCTCTTTATCGCTGAGTTCCATGATATCCTCAAGGACAAATTCAGCGTCGGGTCCGACCGCGGTTATTTTGATTTCCGCGCCCTCCGGTATCTTAAGAGCCCTTACTGCCATGTCATCCGAGAGATCTTCTTTTTTACGTTTGTATTTTATGAGCACCATTGATTTTCTGTCCAGAACAATGTTTTTCATTATCATAGACATAAAAAGACCTATGCCGTCACGATGCCTGACTATCGTCTTCACCGAAGCCGCTTTATTCATATGATACTCGAAATAGTCCATCCCATCATCTTTCATGGTGTTGGCATTATATATACCGTCCAGATATTTCAGCGCCCGTTTTCTGTCTCCGATCTTAGCAAGGTAAGAAACGTAAAGTCCCGTATACCACGGCCATAATCCTCCGTTATGGTAATGTCCTACGTATTCCTTAAACCTATACTGATACAATTTGTATGTTTTAAAGAATTTTTCGCGCACAAAAGGATAATGCGCGGGTATGAGAGGATAATAGTTCATGGATATATTGTCCACGAAATTTCTTATCTTTTTGCTCTGTTCGGAAGAGGCCATGCCGCTTAAAAGCGCCAGGATATTCCCGAAAGCGTCAAATACCCTATGCGGATGCCCCATACCTTTATCCATTCTATTTTCAACATGGTAATAGTGTAAAAAGTATCCGACCTTATCAAGATCGAACACCCTTACTATCTTACGCATATGATCGCTTCCGTCTTCCTTTAAGAGTTTTATCCAAAATCTGTCGCGTATAAATTTAAATACTTTTCCGGCCTTTTTTATGAATAATTTAGAACGTTCGTCTCTATGACCCTTCAGCATATTCCCGTATTCTTTCAGAGCGTAATACCATAACACTTCATCATAAAGAACATACCCCTGCTGAAAATATTCATCCGCCCAGTTGCCGGCTCTGGGGATATACAGTAAATTCGTATCCGGATTTTCCCAATGCTCAGCTAAATAAGACATTGCTCTATGTATGCTCTCTATGTAAAGATCATCTTTTCTTTTTATTTTGTTTACTTTGCGGTAAAAAAGAGCTCCCAGAACGAACAGCGTGGTCGAATCGATCCGAGGGTTTATCACGCCGTAACTTACCTTCCCATCCTGCGTGACATTGCTGGGAATAGCGCCGTCATCTCTTTGTCTGCACCCAAGCGTATCAAGGCTCTGCCTGAAACCCTCTACCAGAACCTTTTCTCCCGTAAGAAGAGCGGCAATACCGATCCAGAAAGCATCTCTTGAGAAAAGTCTTTTGTAATTTTCTCTATCAACGGATGAAGCGAAAAAACCTATTGATCTCTTTTCCGTGTCATCCAAAAGACTCTTAAGGAGCTCTACGGATCCTTTATAGGCTTTTTCGTATGATCTTTTACGCTTTTCTTCTGATATGGAAGGAGACATGATGTAGGCATTGTAGCATTGAACAATGGGGACGTCATTCTTTAATTAGAAGCGAGAGGCGAGATAATAGAAAATGTAGGGGCGCCCTTAGAGAGTCATAGAGTCATCGTTCGCTTCGCTCTCTAGAGTCAATTTTTCTACTCTGACTCTACTTACTTCCTCATCGGTCCATCCTGACTCTTTGACTCTCTGACTCTTATCCCCCCACCTTTAGACAAAAAAAATGGGACAGTTTCCGTACGAGTTCACTCGCTTGGTACTGTCCCATTTTTTTCTTCTATTTATATTTTACTTTTTCTTTCTTTCCTCTAGTTCTCTTCCCACCGTATTTCATCATCTTCATCGTCTTCATCAAAAGATTCGAAACCCTCTTCTTCCTTTTTTCTTCCATCCAGCTTTACTTTCGGAGGATTTATTTTTACTATCTGAAGCGTGGCATCGCAATCATCACACCAGATAGAATCCCCCTCTTCATTACTGAAATCTATGATAACTTCAGATCCGCATTTCGGACATTTTGCTCCCATGACTGCCCCTTTCGGTACCGCTCCAGGAACGGAGTTTCCCGGGCTAATTTTTAACCTTAGGATACTTCCATATAGACATATATGTATTCCGCTATTTTCTTTCCATCTTCTTCTCTGTATACGATATCGATATCCTGCCCTACTTCGATCTCAGTCAGATTTTCCGCGTTTTCGATCTCGAGTTCCGGTAAGATCCCGAACGCCATTTCTTCGGTATTCTCTTCCCCGGTCTCTTCATTGTAGTCCACCACTTCGATAGTTATAAGATCCGCTGTCACGCTTAAGACAAAACCGTACACTTCGTTATTCGCCTCTTCCTGAATGATCTCTTCCTGGATCCTTTCTTCCTGAGCATATGATACGCCGCAAACAAGTACTGAAATAAACAATATCACTGAAAATATTTTTATGCGCTTTGTCATTTCTTTCCACCCCCCTTATCCCTTTTGCGTTCTTTAAGGTCAGCATCATCACAAGTATATTACTACATGGTCATATTCGCGAATAGTTTACATTTGCGCCTTATAAAAGTCAAGATATTTGCTTATGTTTTGAAAGTGGATGGGGAACAGTTTAAAAGTTAAAAAGTTAAAAGGTTAAAAGGTTTAGATTAACTGGTAACTAGGTGACTAGATTAACCGGTGACTAGGTGACTAGATTGACCGGTGACTAGGTGACTAGATTGACCGGTGACTAGGTGACTAGATTGACCGGTGACTAGGTGACCGGTGACTAGGTGACCGGTGACTAGGTGACCGGTGACTAGGTGACCGGTGACTAGGTGACCGGCGACTAGGTGACTCTTTCTATCTTCTCTCTTCTAACTTCTGGTTAATGGTCAATAGTCTGATCCAACCTTCCAACTGTTCTTACCTTTTACCTTTTTTATTATTTTTCGGTTCCGCCATCTTTTTTTCGAACTTGATGTTCTTTTCTTTCAATTCTTCGGTATCTTCTATATTCTTTTGTACAACATTTTTTTTACTAAAGACTTCTTCACTTACTCCTTTTATTCTTTGTCCATTATCCTGTTGATATCTGCTATTGTCGATATTTATCTTCGTATTTTGGGTCTCTCCTCTATCTTTGCTCAGTCCCAAGGTAATCTTGGACTCTGGCTTATTTTTACTTGTTTCTTTGACTGTTTGTTTGCCCTGAACGAAATCGAAGAGTTTGCTCTGAACAATGTCTAAGTATTTCTCCTCTTGCTGCTCTTGTTTCTCCTGCTTATCCTGAATAATATCGGCGAGCTTATCCTCATTTTTCTCTTGCCCAATGCCGTTATCTTTCACATCATTCTCTGAAGGCTCTTCGGGAACCGGAACTTCTATTTCAGTCTCCTCTTGAGGTGTTTCTACTCCTGTTTCTTCGGTATAAATTTCCTCTTCCGCAATTTCATTTCCCACAATTTCATTTTCCGTAGCATCATCCTCTGCCCCTAAAAAATCAAGTGTTCCATTTTCCTTAAAAACCGGAATATTGTTCAAAAATCCTATCTTTGCAAGTTCTATCACGGCTTGTTCCTGATCGCCGTCAACATTGTCTTCTAAAATGATCTCCTTTCCTCCATCGCTGTTTCCGATAAGTTCTTCCGTAATATCCTGACCACCTGAAGTGAATCCCTTATCCGCGCCTTCTTCCGGTAGAAATTGTCCTGTTTTATTCGCAAGTTGAGAAGGATTTCCCACGGGATCTATTTCTTTCAGAACGATCTCAACTATTTTTTTCTTTGGCTCTTCCTTATCTTCCTCTTTCACTTTTTTCGCGAGTTCAATTACTCTTGTTCCTCCTGTCATACTTTGAATGATCTTTATGCATTTCTCTGATATTTTTTCTATCCAGTCCTTCACCTGTTCCATTATTTCTTTTACCTTGTCCGCATAGACATTGGTTGTCACCATCCCCACAAACGCAAGAAAAGAAACCAGCGTTATGACCGATACCATTCTTACAAGTCCTCTTTTCCTTGTGGTAGGCATTTTAGCTCACCTCTTGTTACTTTTTCTTCTCCTAACTACTTTAAGTTTACCTGGACATAACTCAATAAGCAATAGCACCCCTTCTGGCTTTTTTATTTTCAACAAACGGGGGAAATGCCTGCCCCCGTGTATGTTTTCGAAGAAAACAACGGGGGGTGAATGGGGAACAGTTTAAAGGTTTAAAAGTTCAGAGTTATGAGTTAGGAGTTCGGAGTGATTGACTGATGCGCTATTGAGTTAATAGTTATGAGTTAGGAGTTCGGAGTGATTGACTGATGCGCTATTGAGTTATGAGTTAGGAGTTAAGCGACTATTTTGTATTATTTCTCCAAACTCCGAACTCATAACTCCCAACTGATTTGAGTTCGGAGTAATTAAATGATACTAGAACAGTTTAAAGGTTTAAAAGTTTAAAAGTTAAAAGGTTTAGATTGACTGATACTCCATTGGGTTAATAAGCCTATGGTCTATGGTCTATTGTCTATAGTCTAATCTAGACTTTTGACTTTTGACTTTTTGACCGGCGCACCGCTCACCATCGCTTACGAGCTGATTTGCTTATACCCCTTCTCTTGCCCTTGAAATTACTCTTAAATAACGTTCGGGTCGCAAATTCCTCCCGCGGGATCTCCGGATGCTCCGATACGGGCAAGGCCGCTTTGATAAGTATCTCAATATTGCGAATGTCCTTGCCTTGTTCCGGGGTAGCAAAAGAGATAGCGCGTCCTTCATGTCCGGCTCGGCCTGTACGTCCGATCCTGTGAACATAATTCTCCGCATCGTCCGGGAGATCATAATTTATTACCGTTTCTATGCCGATAACATCTATTCCTCTGGCCGCTATATCGGTCGCGACAAGTATTCTGTACTTCCCGTTCTTAAAACCATCAAGAGCTTCTCTCCGCTGACGAAGTGTACGGTCCGAATGTATCTCCGCCGCTTTATGTCCCATTTCTTTGATCAGAACTTTCATTTTGGCCGCTCCCCTTTTGGTCCGCGCAAAAAGCAGCACCGACCCTCGGTATTGATCGAGCAGTTTAGCCAGCAGTTTTTTCTTGGATTCTTTTTTTACGATGTATAATTCCTGGATAATACGTTCCGGGGCGGTCCCTGACGGCGCCACCTCAATGTGAACGGGAAGTTTCATATGAGCGGTTCCCATTGAAACGACTTCCCCCGGTATCGTAGCCGAAAAAAGCATGGTCTGCCTTTTTTTGGGGACAAACTTAAGAATGCGTTCTATATCCGGCTTGAAACCCATATCCAGCATCCTGTCGGCTTCGTCCAAAATAAGTATCTCCACGTCGTTCAAACGTATGGTCTTCTGATTCATATGATCTACAAGCCGCCCGGGTGTAGCGATGATAATACGCGGGTTTTTTCTAAGGGTCTTCAGTTGAGCCTGCATAGGAGCCCCGCCTATAATAACTACTGTTTTTATGCCGAATATAGGCGCTATTTTCTGAAAAGTCTCATCCACCTGTATGGCGAGTTCTCTGGTAGGAACAAGCACCAGACACTTCCCCATATTGCGGGAAAGCCTCTGGATAACCGGTACGGCAAAAGCCAGGGTCTTTCCTGTCCCGGTCTGTGCCACCCCGATAATATCCGTATCTTCTATGGCTATAGGTATAGCTTTGTACTGTATGGGTGTCGGCTGGGTAAACTTCAGCCGATCCAACACTTCTATTATTTTCGGAGCTATACCCAGCCCGTCAAAAGAAGTATTTGTTCTAGTTTCTTTGTTCATAATATTTTAATTTCTCCTAATTTTGCGTTTTGGTCTTTCTTTCATTAAGGTCTTTTTTAATTTTTTTCATTATTTCCGTATGATCTTTCCGTCTATATATGATACAAGCGCTCCCACCGTTGTTATTTTATTGCTTCTGTCATCAGGGATCTCAATATCAAATTTTTCTTCCAGTATCGACACTATCTCAATAATATCAAGCGAATCAGCGCCAAGATCATCTACTATCATCGCGTTTTCCGTCACCCTTTCCTCTTTTATCTCAAGCTGCCGAGCAATGATCCCCTTTAACCTTTCCGATACCTCCGACATTTTACCCCTTATTAGGTTGCTTATAGCAAGATCTTTTTTCGAGTTCTTTCAGAGTTTCCGAAACTATTTCATCTATCATTTCTTTAACCGACACTATTTTCTTTATCTTGGCAACATTAGTCCCGGCAAACACTACCGCGTTATCAATATCACCCTCCACGGCATCGATCAGCGCTTTTGCTATGCAGAACTGAACAGTCGCGGGATCACAGGTTCTAAGACATCTATAGTTACAATTAAACTCTTTTCTTTCTCCGCGCAGCACATCATCAAGAAATTTCGTCTTTATGGCTTTCGCCGGCATACCTACCGGGCTTTGAATAAAAACAAGGTCTTTTTCTTCTGACTCTATATAAAGCTGTTTAAACGCGGCCGCGGCCGAACATTCATGAGTAGCCACAAACCTTGTTCCTATCTGAACGCCTTTAGCCCCCAATTCCAAAAATTTCGCGACATCTTTGCCGTCGAATATTCCGCCTGCGACTATGACGGGTATACTTATACCGTACATTTTTTCATATTTGGAGGTTAAGCCCAAAACTTCTTCTAACATATTTTCCAACAGCGGGTTCTCTCTCATTCCCGCTTGAAGACCTTCCAAGTCTTTTAGGCTGAATCCGGCTATATGTCCTCCGGACAAAGGACCTTCGATAATGAAAGCGTCCGGCAACCTATCATAACGTCTTTTCCATGTCTTAATTAAAAGCTCAGCGCCTCTTGCCGAAGCAATAAGAGGTATTAATTTTACCGAAGGATCTTCCGCGAACTCGGGTAAACTTATCGGTAGACCCGCCCCCGAGATAATAAAATTCACTTTTTCTTTTGCGGCGGTCCTAACCATATCCTCATAATTACTGAGAGCCACCATTATATTGACCCCGATAACACCGTCTGATAATTCTCGGGCTCTTCTTATTTCTTTTTGAAGGTGCTCCCGTGAAGACTTGGGAACATCCGCTCTGTTCTCGGGAGTATCAGGCGGCAATCCTACACTGGCAATAGTTCCTGCTGCTCCGCAATTCGCGACCGCTGCCGCTAAAGAAGAGGTAGATACCCTCACTCCCATACCGCCTTGGATAATTGGTACTTTTATAATGAGATCCCCGATCACTAACGGGTCAATTTTGTTTTCCATTATTTTTCCTTTACTAAGTGATGATAACGTTAGTCATCTCACCTCTTAAGCCTTACGCGTTTTCGAGTGATGACTAGCTTAATGAGAAGGATGTGAAAAAAGAATACCTCGACATGATAAGTGAGGAATTATCCACAAAATTCAAAAATAAAATATACGTCCGATATATCCTTAAAAACTATTGTACTACAAAGCTTTGACTTTAACAAAATAATATCCTAGAACGGCTCCTGGGTTTTTTGTTCATTAAAATTACATATCCCCTGAACTATCCGATAAATATTACGTTCTCAAAAAAGATGAGGCCCAACAACGGATTGTCAGGCCTCATCTTTTCCTCGTCACATTACAGTTTTACTACATTGATAGCTTCGGGGCCTTTTTGTCCCTGCTGAATTTCGAATTCAACAGATTGCCCTTCGTCTAAAGACTTATAGCCTTCGCCCTGGATCGCATTGTGGTGCACGAACGCGTCTTTTCCGCCATCTTCAGGGGTAATAAATCCATAACCCTTTGAGTTGTTAAACCATTTTACTGTTCCTTTTACCATTGTTCATTTCCTCCTTTTGGAAATATTATTGTAGCAAATA
>JBDRBI010000101.1:0-2686 GCA_043822885.1 Candidatus Omnitrophota bacterium | reverse complement strand
CGGGATATGATACTTGACCATATTTGGGGAGAAGAAAAGATAGTTACAGCACAGACAATAGATGTGCATATTAAGCATTTAAGGGAAAAACTTGGGTCCCCCGCTGGAAATATGATCAAAGCCGTGAGGGGAATTGGATATAAGCTCGAAGAAAGGTAATAGTTTAGCTTGCGTAAGAAACGCAAAGCGCATAGGGCACAGAGCATGGGATATTGACCGCTGTGTAAGTTAGGATTTATCTTCTACGATAATGAGTAAACGCTATGCGCCATGCTCTATGCGCTATGCAACTTACGCAAGCTAAACTATTACGAAAAAAGACCATAAAAACTCCTGCCTTAGAATTAACCAAAAATTAATCTAAAATTAAGCAAAAATTAATCTTCTTCGTGTATACTTTAAGAGAATATAAAGATATATATATTTCCTAGGATAAGGAAGATGATATGAAAAAACATGTGGTAGCTATCATAGATGATGAGAAAGAAGTTATTGAGACGGTCTCCGAATATCTTGAGGAAAGAGGTTTTATCGTTATTGGATTTCTGAGTCCTGAAGATTTTCTAGTGTATTTAGAGAAAGACCTGCCGGATATTGTTCTGCTTGATCTCATGTTTCCGGAACAAATTAACAGCGGATATGAAATTAACTGCGGATATAGTGTGTGCAAACACATGTCGTCAATCGAACACCTTGCAAATATACCAATTATTATGATCTCTGCTAACTCCAGCGAAGAAGACAAGGTAGATTGTTTTAACTTGGGAGCGATCGACTACATAGTTAAACCGTTCTCCTTAGAAAAGCTTAAAAACAAGATAGAAAGAGCATTAGAAGGCATAAGGATCCTAAAAATTGAACAAAGATTTAAGAGAATGAAAAAAAGAGCATTTAAAAGAAGAAGAATTGAAATGGCAATAATGATGAAAAGAGCCAAAAGAGGAGAGAGTAAAGAGAAAAGACTTAAAAGAATTATTGATCAATTGACATTAGAGCGTGATGAAGCTGCTCCTGAACACGGAGCCGCATAAGTTCTTTAATGGAAGAAAATAAAATGTTTAATAGAGGGCGACATGGAACACAGTACAGTAGCAATAATAGATGATGAAAGCAAAGTTGTTTATACGATCGCTGAATACCTCAGGGATAGAGGGTTTATCGTTAAAGGATTTCTATGTCCTAAGGATTTTTATATTTACCTAAAAAAAGAAACCCCGGATCTGATCCTTCTTGACTTGATCTTCAAAGGCGGAAATATCAGCGGATACGATGTTTGCAGGCAGATGCAGTCAAAAGAAGGGCTTTTAGAGATACCGTTGATAGTGATCTCCGGCGAAGATAATGAGGATAACAAGATGTATTGTTTAAGCCTGGGAGCCGATGATTATATTACCAAGCCGATTTCTTTAAAAGATCTGGAGTATAAGATAAAAAGGGCGATGAAGAGACGTAAGATGCTTTACGAGGAGAGTGAGATCCGAAAAATGAAAGAGCTGAAGTATAGGATCGAAAGGGCGGCGGAAGAACAGAGGATAATTAATGAAAAAAAGCGGATCGAAAGAGAAGAAAACGAGAGTAAGAATAAAAAAGGATTTTCCACGATAGATGGAAATGGAATAGATAGTTTTAGAAAAAGAAGCGGTCTTATATCCTCTAAACAGGGGAAAAAGAACGCTAATACTTCCACTACTTAGTATCCCTAAGAAATACCTCACAATAGTATTATAAGAGCGTATTCTAAGGCGCAATTTTACCTACCGGCGGGATGACTTCCATATAGACATATTATTACTTGTAAATGGCTTGATACCTTGCTATAATGCTCTCCGAAAATCAAGTGCCCGCATAGCTCAGTTGGTAGAGCAACTGACTCTTAATCAGTGGGTCCAAGGTTCGAGCCCTTGTGCGGGTACCATTCTGCTTCGCCCTTTGAAAATAAAAGTGCCGGTGGGGCTACGCAGGAATGTGTAATGTGATGATGTGTTATGTGATGATGTGGGATGTGTTATGTGTTTATTAACGGACTTTAGACTATCCACTAGCCACTCGCCACTAACCACTGTTCACGAGTCACAAGCGGGTGTAGTTTCCACCTTTGCCGGACTATTTGTATATTATTTGGCTACGGCGGACAAGTCTGGTTCGTAGGTGCGCTTTGCAAAGTACAGTCGTAATGTTTTGGATGGCTGTTCTGCAAGCGGGTGTAGCTCAGTTGGTAGAGCATCACGTTGCCAACGTGATTGTCGTCGGTTCGAGTCCGATCACCCGCTCCAAAATTTTAGTTATTATGTTACGAAAGGGTATCACCGGAAGAGGGGAATAATGAAAATTAGCGAGCTGTTAGGGAAAGATGTAGTAATTTTAGATATTGCCGCAAAAGAGAAAGGAGATATTCTAGCGGAAATGGTGGATATATTGGTCTCGGCGGGAGAAGTGAAGAAGACCGATAAAAATGAGATCGTAAAAAAATTAAAAGAGAGAGAGGCTCTGGGTTCTACCGGAATAGGAAAAGGGGTCGCTATCCCTCACGCGAAATGCCCTAAAATAAAAAAGATAACAGCTGCCTTTGGTATATCAAAAAACGGTGTAGATTTTAAATCACTTGATGGTGAGCCTACATACATATTTTTCCTTCTTATAGCTCCCGGCGAGACCCCGGGACCGCACCTTAAAGTCTTAGCCAAGA
>JBDRBI010000100.1:0-4206 GCA_043822885.1 Candidatus Omnitrophota bacterium | reverse complement strand
CTACATGGAATCATGAACCCTTGACCCCATAAATGCCTCTATACCCTTATCATCTGTCTTTATGCGATCGACATACTGAAACTTGAACTTCATCGGACAGCTTTTAAAAGTATTTATCCTTGAATATGAATAAACCGTCATGACCTCACCTCCTCTGACGATAATACACTATTTAGACCTATTATTCCATCAATGTCAGGTTTTTCGTAAGCCGTTTCTACCTCTTTCCCCCTAGTCCCAAAGGCCACCTTGCTCATCACGGTCTTCGTGGCCTTCGATGATACCGCGTCTGTACCCGTCATCATAGCTGGATTCGCCCACAGCGGACACAGGCGGCACCGGAGGAACCGGGGGTACAGGCTCAATACCTCCATCCTCCTGAAACTGGTAGCCTTTCTGATAACCTTTCTGGTATCCTTCGCCATAGTTTCCTTCATCGCCGTAAGAATAGATATTTAGCGATACGGCTATTAAAAATGTAAACATCCATATAAGCAATCTCTTCACTTCAACCACCCCCTCTGCTATAAAAGATCCTTCTTTTCGATCTTTCTATTACAATATGGGCAAATTACGTAATTCCCCTCCGAGTGATAACATGCCTTTATATCCCTCTTATCGATAATACCGGTGCAATATGGACAATTCGCCTCATTATCTGTCATGAATAACAACCACGGCAAGAAATCTTCCATCAATTCGTCATACATGATCATCTCCTCGATAATATTCGAGACAGGAATTCCTTGAATTCTTCGATAACAGGTTTTCGTTTGCGAAGTATTATTCTTTGCTTACTCACATCACGTACTTCACTGAAAAAATCTTTCAATTTATTAAATTCTCCAAACGGCACCGTCGCTCTTTTGAGACGTTCGCACTGCACTACCTCTATTTCCCGAACATCTGTCATTTGGTATTTCCTTTGGTAACTGAAAAAATCCGCATTACGGTTGATATCTTCAGGCATATGCAAAACTTCATAATCTTCCGGGATAACAAAAACCTTTACATCCAGTGTCACTGAATTGCATGGGTAAAAGAAATCTTTTGTCCTATCGACGTCATTAAAATTATCTCTGACATCATAGGTTTTCATATTCAGAATGATCACGTCTCCCGTAACCTGAAATAAACCTTCTTCCCGGCTTTTAACATACGCTTCCACCGGACCATAATCTTTCTCTATACCGTCCCAACTCCTTTCCAATACTTCGGTATGTTTTCCATCCAGCTTTATAAGAAATTCATCAAATTCTTCATCAGACATATTTCTGATCATTTTTCTCATTTCAATAGACTGATCCAAGTCGTATAGATGCGAGGTCTCGCATTCAGCTGACCCGTCACTTTTTATAGTGTACTGTCTGCGTTTTGCCTCAAACATCCTGTTTTCGTCAAATATCGGGAACCTGTCGAACCTTCCGCCGGCGTCATCAATAATAAATGTATACGATCCCTGATAATCAAAGGGATATTCTTCCAGAGAGTACCCTTTCACTAAAGGATCCAGGTAAAAATTCCCTTCATCAGGATCTTCTATAAATAAGATCGCATGATCGTACATACCGGGAACAGGAAGATCATACTGAGGATCGCTTGAACCCCCTTCCTGCGTAAAAAATACCATGGAAGATTTAATACCCCCAACTTCAAGCATCGTTTTGAAAAGTAAAGATATGTCCTTGCAATCACCGTACTTATTATTGAAAACTTCTTCTGTCGAATGAGGCTCAAAAGTATTCTCGCCAAAACACATGGATATGTACCTGAAGTTTTTATTGAAATATTTAAGAAGCGTCAACACTTTTGCCCTTGCGGTCTCTTTCCCTTCAAATATCTCCTCCGCCGTATGTTTCATTTCTTCCGTAACAACGGCTTTTTTACAAATAACATCATAATACCAATCCGATATCTCGGCCCAGCTTTTGATAGATGAGAACAGGAATATATTTTCAAGATTCTCTGGAGTGGGGAACGGCTCGTATTTTTCGCGCTTCCGTAGAACATACATTTCTTCCGCTTCCCATGTATATTTGATATTTTTTTCATCTTCCTGAATATCAGGTTGTTTATGCAGGTTAAACTCTTTGTATCTGATACCCTTCTCTTTTGGAAGCGATATAGAAAATCTATCGTACTCGACAGGAGCACTAAAATCCAGGATACCCGTATACCAGAACTCATTTTTAATAACCTTCCCTTTTGTTTCTTTGACATACTTATATTCTATGGTGGCTCCCTTGGTAACCCTTGGTAAAGTTATTATTTTTTCTCTGAAATCCGAATAATTAGCATATCCCTCGTGAACAGGCCGGTCCTGTATTTTGGAATACGCATATTTTTCTCCTCCCGGCACTGTAGTGTAGGCTTCTATACTTAGTATTTTCTCGCGCCCTTTAACATAAGGAACAGTTATCGTTCCAAGATACTTGTATCTGCTATTTTGTATCTTTATCTTTACATGCTTCGTTGTGACATAAGAAAGATCGTCTTTCACCTCTACATCGTTCGTATATGCAAGGTATATGTACGGCTCAGCGCTGTATTTTTCTTCAAAGGTTTTTTCCGCGAGTTCTTCGATTTCCGGCAGGGCTTCTACGTCTTCTTTTAACCCCGGAACCGCGGCTTCTTCCTGAACCACCACTGCCTGTTTCTCTTGTATCACGGGCTCATTGAATTTCATAATGGACTTAAGCGAAGCCATAGGATCACTGAACCGCATAATAGAAAATAACGAAATGAACGCGATGGGGATCAAGTTCCAACCTATACTCGTAAACGGTGTTTTACGTTTCATGAAACTATCCTTTTCTAAAGTCATTGCGAGGAGGAGCGAAGTGACGACGCGGCAATCTCTAAAACAATATACACCACCACCGCGACAGCATAATGTCGCGGTGTAAGGATGTTTAATAATTAATTTTGATTAAGAGATGTAAGCTTATTTGCTGGACTTGGCGTACTCGACTACCAAAGATAAGACTTTGGCTTTTATGGCCTCAGGTGAGACCACTTTGACCCAGGGGATCCAATGCAGAACAGTTGGGATTATCTCCATATCATCCGAAAAAGATGATTCTATAATAACAGATCCATCTTTGTTTTCTTTCTTTATTACCTGTTGCGGGAAATACTGTTTCTTCTTAAAGTATTTTGACACTTGCCTATCAACTTTAAGAACTACCGTCCGGTCCTTCTTCTCTTCAAACCATACGTTTACACTTTCATCGAGTATAGTCTTAAGATTATCAGGGAGATCATATTCCTCTTCTGTAATTTCCATGCTTTCGATCATATCTAGCCTGAATTTTCTGAGGTTGTCTTTGTCATCAATATTGGCCAAGAGATACCAGAACCCTTCAAAAAAGATTATCTTGAGAGGATCTACGGTATATTTTTTTGTCTTTTTATCAGATGAGTATTCAATTGCCATCTTCTTTCTTTCATCAATAGCTGATTCAATATCCGAAACGAAAGGAAATTCTTCTGATAATTTCATGCCAGCCGGCATCTTTACATAGAAAGGTGACTCAATATCAGGCTTAAGAATCTTCTTCAAGATACCATTAAATGAATTCTCGAACTTACCGCCTAAGGACTTGGCTATTTCATATAGAAACGAAAGAAGCGACGCGTCTTCTTCTGATATCATGATGCGTTTAAGTGAAAACCCTTCGATGAACCCGTAACACCCCTTACCGCGGGACACTACCGGAAACCCCACCATATTCAAAAGCTCTACATCCCTCTGGACGCTTCGAATAGACACATTAAAGTCTTTAGCTAACTTAGCTGTGAAGACCTTCCCGCCAGTATCGAGCTTATTCAAGATCGACCAGAGCCTGAATATTTTTTTATCGTATGATTTTGTTTTTGTCATAATGCCTATCCCCGTTATTCCGATGGAATCTATCCGAAAACTCATGGATCCTCTCATCAAAAATAATATCCGAATGAATAACCGGACGATTCAAATATATCCCCTCAAGTGTTTTACACCTGCTTAAAGCAACATATACCTGACCATGCGCGAAAGCTCCATGCCCTAGCTCTATAACCACTTTATCAAAAGTCTGCCCTTGGCTCTTGTGTATCGTTATGGCCCACGCAAGTTTAATTGGTATTTGTGAGAATGATCCTACGATGTCCTCTTCGATCCTGTTCTCCTTTTTACTATAAGTGTATTTTATTTTGTTCCAGGTT
>JBDRBI010000099.1:0-8479 GCA_043822885.1 Candidatus Omnitrophota bacterium | reverse complement strand
GGCACTGAGTGACGGGAAAGGGAAAGAAGTCACGCGGTATATTGAAGCCATAACTCAAAATGATATAATGAAAATACTTACGACGGTTCTTGCCTATAAGCCGGTCGGTAAATATGACGTTCCGGATTACCATAAAGTCGCCGCAACTCTCATAGCGGCGTAATCTAGAAACGAGGAAATTCTAACCTGACAGATCTAACCAGGTTAGCTAGCTAACCTGGTTAGAAGAAGTGTTAGAAGAAGTGTTTGGGAAAATTGAATTGTAGGGGCAATTCATGAATTGCCCCTACGTTCTTATTGTGATCCCTGTGGATTTTAGATTATTCGGCGGGCTATTTTTCAGCAACATACGTGTTGACTTAATAGGGATGTTACTATAATATGGTCTCTTAGTTTTCAACAACTAACCGCATTATTTTTAAGGTTTTTTTTATATGTTTATTGAGCCGGTTTTTGGTAAAAAATTGTTTGGTCGGGAAGAAGTCATAGGCACCCTGCAGAAAAGAGTAACAGACCTGAGGGGTGGGTACAGGCAGAATCTTGCTCTTACCGGACCTATGCTTGCCGGAAAATCTTCTATTCTTAGACATTTTCTTAAAAATGTTACTGATCCTGATGTTATCCTTTTGTATCTTGAGATGGACGGAGTGGATTTTCCGTTTTTCTGCTGTCAGTTCATGGCCGCGCTTCTTTATCACTATTTAAGATCCGTCGGCAAAAAGGCGGAGAACGATCTGGAAACGCTGGAAAAAGATGCAAAAGAAACGGTTCCACGCACCGTCCGATCCATCGGTGAAATAAGAGAGTTTCTTGCCAAAAAGAAAAATGACGCGGCTTACGAAAAAATGCTGGATCTTACCTCCGTTTTTAAAGAAGAAACAGGCAAAAATTGTGTGGTGATATTGGATGAATTTCACAATCTGTCCAACTTTAAATTAAAGAAACCCTTTCAGGTATTCGGCAAGTTCATAATGGTACAGAAAAATACCATGTACATAGTGTCAAGTTCACAAAAATCATTGCTCAAGGAGATACTGGCTAAAAAGCTTTCACTGCTTTTCGGTAATTTTGAGATATTGGAGATCAACGGGTTTGATCCTCAGACGTCACGGTCATTTGTTTCCAGTAAGGTGAAGGATGTGGAGATAGATGAAAAGGCAAAAGATTATCTTATACAGATAACCCAGGGCAACCCGTTCTATTTAGAAAATCTTGCCGTGAAGACCGCGGAGATAAAAAGAAAAGATAATGACGGAAAGAAGAGCGACAAAGAATGTCTTTTGGACGCGCTTGCGGAACTATTATACGAATCTAACGGTGTCATGAATCAGTATTTCACCAATAATGTAAACTTTTTTCTTGAAAAAAAGAACAGGAAAAATTTTGTTCCGATAATGGTTTCTTTGGCTCACGGGAATAGAACCAACAAAGAAATACAAAAAGATATCGGCAAAAGGGATAAAGAGCTGGGGCAGCGGCTGCAGAAGCTGGAAGAAATGGATCTTGTTTTGAACAGCGGCACTTTTTACTATATAACCGATAAACTTTTTGAATACTGGCTTAAGAACGTATACGACCTTAAAGGGCGTTCTCTTATAAATGATATGGGTATGAAATATTTGGAGTTCAAAAAAGCCGTAAGCGAAGATTATGATAAGTACTGCTCCTTCAGGGGTATGGATACAGCCGATATTATACGTGATCTCTTCAAGAGTTTCGACGGAGAAAAAATAAAGATAAACATGAAGCCCAGAAAAATGCCTAGATTTGATAGTGTCGAAAAGAAAAAAATATCCAATGCTATCTGGCAGATCACCGGAAGAACGGAGAACAGGAAATGGATCTGCAATATCAAACAGGAGGACATAATAGAAGACAGAGACATATATGATCTCTGGGAGATGAAAACATCCGGAGAAGACGAAAAAATAATGAGAAAAATAATTGTCCCGCTTAAGGGAGTAGAACAGAACGCGTATCTTTTGGCCAAAGAGCAGAACATATGGATCTGGAGCCCTAAACAGCTTAATAAGATATTGCGCCTTTTTGGAAAGTTTGAGATAGTGCGATGAAAATTGGGGTCATTTCCGACACACATATACCTGTTACGGCGCTAAGACTTCCGGATAAAGTTTACAGCTATTTTAAAAGCTGCGATCTGATAGTGCACGCGGGAGACGCGACAGAGGAATCTGTAATAGAGGAACTAAGAGCTATAGCGGAGACAAAAGCTGTTTGCGGCAATATGGATAGTTTTGACCTAAAAAAAAAGCTTCCTAAAAAGATCGTATTTAAGGTCGGCAACAAAGAAATAGGAGTAATGCACGGTTCAGGGCCTCCGTTCAAAGTAATGCAAAACGTAGCTAAAGAGTTCTCTCCCAAACCGGACATAATAATTTTCGGGCACACGCATATACCCATGATCGACAGACACGAGGGTGTGCTCTTTTTTAATCCGGGGAGCGCTACGGATAGTGTTTGTTCCAAATGTTGTTCGTTCGGTATCATCGAGATAAACGGAGATGATATCAAAGCCGAAATAGTAGAGTGTTAAGAATAAAGAGAAGAAACAAAATTCAGGTTTCCGGATCTTTAATTTTATTTTTCTCATCCGTTACAATATAAAATGATTTGGCTGGAATTTTTGTTATGCGCGTCAAGCTTGACCTTTTTTGCATATAAACTTTGCGAAGAGGGTTCTATCATTTCTGATAAGACGAAGATCTCGGAAGGGGTTATCGGGATGTTCTTTCTTGCCATAGCCACTTCTTTCCCCGAAATAATCACATCTTCAGCGGCGGTCTTTTCCCTGGGACGGGTAGGTCTTGGGTACGGAGACATTGCCGGATCTATTATCGTCAATCTCATGATATTGTCCGTATTAGAGCTCTTTCATAAAGAAGGCAGGGTGCTTCTCAAAGCATCCGCTCTTACAAGGCTGACCGGCTATTTCGCGGCAGGAACAGCTTTAGTGCTTCTGGCGGGAGCGCTTTTACGCTCATCGCTGAATATAAAATTTCTCAGCGCGGGAAGAATAGGGATAGAAAGTTTGATAATTATCGGGATATATCTTTTCTATATTGGAAAGGTCAGGAATTTCGACCATTCGGAAGAATTAAATATAAAAACGAATGATCCTTTTTGGAAGATCTGGGCAAAATTCATTTTTTTTCTTTCAGTAGTAATGATATTGGGTGTTTGGATGGCGAAGATCGGAGAAAATATAGTAGTAACTACCGGGTTATCTCAGACTTTTACGGGGGCTTTTATGCTGGGAGTGGCGACTTCACTGCCGGAAATAATAGTATCGTTCGCGGCTTTCAGGGCGGCATCGGTGGACATGGCCATCGGAAATATTCTGGGCAGTAATCTGTTCGACATATGCATTGTTCCTTTGTTGGATGCGCTGAGCTCAAAGCCCATCTTGGGGCTTTTAAGCCCGGGTCAGGTCTTGGCTACGGGTATAGTCTTCGTTCTTTGCATCATTGTTTCTTTAGGACTTTTTATCAAAAGTGATATAAAGAAAAGATTTAGCTGGGATACCGGGTTAATTTTTACTATAGGTTTGGCGGGGTTTGTGCTATTATATTTTGTAAAATAAGAAAAAGCAGAAATAGCGGGCAAAAAAAATGATCACACGGGAAGATCTCGAAAAACGTGAAGACAATATCCTCGCTCCTTACGCGATGAAAAGCGGCAATACCGGAGGGCGGATGCAGAAAGAGGAAGAACATCCCTATCGTTCGGTCTATCAAAGAGACAAGGACAGAATAGTCTATTCTAACGCTTTCCGCAGGCTCGAATACAAGACCCAGGTGTTTGTCAATCATGAAGGGGACTATTACCGGACCCGGCTCACGCATACGTTGGAAGTGGCACAAATAGCCAGAACTATGGCCAGGACCTTGAGTCTTAACGAAGATCTTGTGGAAGCGATAGCTTTGGCTCATGACCTGGGGCATACACCTTTCGGGCATTCGGGGGAAGACATACTTTCAAAACTTATGAAGGATCATGGGGGTTTTGACCATAATACGCACGGTCTGCGTGTGGTCGATGTTCTGGAGAGAAGGTATCCGGATTTCTGCGGGCTCAATCTTACTGAAGAGGTTAGACGGGGTATCATACGTCATTCTACGCCTTTTGATGAAAAACGAATGGATGATCAGGATGTTCCCGGACCTTATCTTTTGGAAATACAGGTCGTCAATATAGCGGATGAAATAGCCTATGACAATCATGATCTGGATGACGGGCTTAAGAGCGGTTTTTTGAGCAAAGATGATCTTAAAGGTATTTCTATCTGGGACGAAGCCGTACTTTATTCCGAAGAAAGATGTTTGCCTGATACTACCGTGGGCGCAAAAAGGGCGCAGATAGTGAGATATTTAATAAACAAACAGGTCTCGGATGTAGTAAAGACCACTTCGGAAAGACTTGAAGAGATCAATTTAAAAGGTATCTCGGATCTCGAAAAAATAGAGAAAAATATAGTTATTTTTAGTGAAGATGTAGAGAGAAAAAGGAACGAGCTTAAAGCGGCCTTGGAAGAAAAATTGTATAATCATTATCGGGTAGTAAGAATGTCAAAAAAGGCTACAAGGTTCTTGAAAAGCCTTTTTGAAGAGTACTGTAAGAACCCCAAACAGCTTCCTCCTCGGGATCTAAAGAGGGTAGAAAAGGAAGGGAAATACAGAGTGATATGCGACTATATGGCGGGTATGACAGACAGATATGCTTTGGATCAATATAAGATGTTTTTTGAGCCGTATGAAAGAGTCTAAAAGACAACAGGCAAAGATAAAAAGGAAGGTTTGAGATAAAAATATGGAAGAAGAAAGATTATTTCAAACATTAAAAGAGAATTGGATATTTCGTAAAGAGATGAGAGCTTTCAGTTCGTATCTAAAAGATCCGGAATGGGTGTTCGTTCCTGTATCCGATAAAGATACTTGTGAAAGGATGGAAAAAATAAATATCGGGGAAAGTACAAAGAAAAAGTTTCTTGAAAAGAAGAACAACGGAAGAGTACGGAGAGACCTGGATCGCATGAAAAAGATAATAAAAGAGGCCGAGAAAACAAAGTCAATGCAGACTTTTCAGCAGGAGAAAAGACTTTACGGGGCGTGTTGTCCCTTGATAGAGGAAAACCGTGTTTTTGGTTTTGTTGTGATCAGAGGGCTTAAGAAAAAAATGTCGAAAGGGATATGTAAAATATTCACCTCTCTTACGGATATGACCATTCGGGAAGTGAAAAGAGAGTTTGAATTGGAAGCGGTAAATAAAACTATAAGACCGAGAGCCCTGGCTCTTTCTACGGTACATACTCTGCATCGGCTCATGACTTCAACACTGAACCTTAATGAGCTTCTTCCGCGTATCGCGCGTCTTTCTATGCAGGTGATACGAGCCAATAGATGCTCCATTAAATTGGTGGACAAGAAAAGAAAAATACTTCTTCCTATGACGACCATAGATCTCAGGAAGAAGAGTACAAAGTTGAAAAAAGTGCGTATAGGGAAATACGCTCCGGGAAGGGCCGTTAAAAAGAGCGCGCCGGTGCGTTCCGAAAATTACCTGGCTGTTCCTATGATAGACGAGGATGTTGTAGGAGTAATAACTCTGTATGATAAGCTTGAAGATCAGGGATTCACTCAATCCGACGAAGAGATAATGAAAACGCTGGCGGAACAAGCGGCTATCGCGGTAAAAAACGCTCAGTTGTATAAAGAGCAAGCAGACATAACTCTGAGCAGCATACAATGTATAGCGAGACTGCTTCAAGATCGTCCTCATGGTTCCCAAAGAGCGGAAGCGTCCTTTGTGAAATTGATAAATATCATCGGTCCGAAATTTAAGATGAATGAAAGGGAAATACAGATGCTGCAGTATGCCGCCATGCTGCATGACGCCGGACAGATCGGTGTGCCGGAGAAAGTGTTAATGAAAAAAGGCGGACTTACCGGTCACGAATATGACATAATCAAAAAACATCCTATGAGAGGGGCTGAGATACTGGCAAAATTCAAACCTCTTAAACCCATTATCCCTATCATACTTTATCATCATGAACAATATGACGGAAAGGGATATCCTAAGGGGCTTAAAGGTAAAGAAATTCCTTTGGCGGCGCGTATTCTGGCGGTTATAAACGTGTTTGAGGTCATGATAACAGAAAAACCCTATCAGAAAGCCAGGCCCATAAATACCGCGATAAAAGAGATAAAAAATAGCGCTGGCAAGCAATTCGATCCTTTGGTAGTCGAAGTTTTTTGCGACGCGGTAAAAAGGAAGGATGTTAGAAAACTTCTAGACAAAGAGCTTGGCGCGAAATGAAAAAATCCTCTAAGTTTTTCGTATGTCTGATCATCTTGATCCTGACCATCTTTCTTGTTGGTCTTTTTCCGGGAAAGATACTGACTTTTCTGGTCAATAGTATTACGGGATATAACCTCTCTTGTGATAAGGTCTCTCTTGATGCCCTTCATAAGGGACGGATAGAAGGGCTTTCATTTAAAATACCGGATAACAATACAACGATAACCTCCGATAGAGGCGAATTCAATTTTTCCGTAAGTAGATTCTTTAAAAACAGAGAAATAGAAGGAAGGTTAATTTTGAAAGAAGTCGCCTTTTCCGTGGAAAAAGTAGTTCCATCCGAAGGGCTGTCTCTGGAAAATCTGTTTTTCATGCCGTTCAGTTCCGGGCAGAAATACAGGGAAATATCGTTTGGAATATCTTTAAACAAACAAATGTTTCGTATCTCAAATTTTTCGGCGGATTCGGATAATGTGCGTATAGCGGGAGAATATACTCTATTTAAAAAGAAGAACGAAATATCCGTAGATGTCAAAATATCGTTTTCACCCAATGCTGCCGAGGTGCTTGATAAAAACTTGATCGACAATGTCTTATCCCGTGACGATGATGGTTGGTATTCTACCGTCATAGATTATAAGGGAAACCCCGCGTTTTTAATGGCGCTTTATTCACTTACGACGAAGTAGGGGCACGGCATGCTGTTTAGAGGACAATAGATAGGTAACACTTTATGCCATGACATAGGTAACACATTATGGCATATTAACACCGACTGTAAGGAGATGTTAATATGCCGTGGAAAATTTTAAACGTCATGGAACAAAGAACAAGGTTTATAGTATTATCAAAGCAAGGCCAGCAATCCATAGCGCAATTATGTGCCCATTTTGGAATATCCAGAAAGACAGGATATAAGTGGATCAAAAGAGCTTCCGAGGAGGGACTGGATAAGGGTATAAAAGAAAAAAGCCGAAAACCTAAGCATATAGCAACAAAAGTTCCAAAGAAGGTGGAAACTGCCTTTGTAAGGTTAAGAGAGAGATATCCATATTGGGGTGCTAGAAAATTAATTAAGACATATAGTAAAAATAATGAAGAAAAAGCGCCAAGTGAAAGAACGGTAAATAGAATAATAGAAAGAAATGGTCTTTTAGATGAATCTAAAAGACGGGTTTTAGCGACAAAAAGGTTTGAAAGAGAATATCCAAATGATTTATGGCAGATGGATTATAAGGGAGAGTTCAGTTACGGGGATAGTAGAAAGAAATGTTATCCACTAACAATAATAGATGATCATAGCAGATACAACTTAGGGCTAGAAGCGCACAGTAGTTTATCGTGGGTAAAAACCAAAGAAAGTTTAAAAAAGGTATTCAGAGAGAAAGGACTACCGGTAGAGATGTTGATGGATCATGGTCCCCTGTGGTATGCAACGCAAAGCAAATATTTATCATGGACACAATTAAGTGTATGGATAATGATGCTGGGGATAAAGATAACCTATTCTGGGATAAGGCATCCTCAAACGCAGGGGAAAATAGAAAGATATCATCGCACGTTAAAGTATGATCTTATAAAGAGGAGACAATTTAGAGAGATAGGTGAGATACAAAAGGAATTTGATGAATTCAGGGAAGAATATAACAACATAAGACCACATGAAGCAATATCAATGGAAGTACCAGCAAGTAGATACAAAAGAAGCGATCGAATATACACAGGGAAAGAGATAAAGATCGAGTACCCAGAGGGTGCTCAGGTAAGAAAACTAAACTCGTGTGGAGTTTTAAGTTACAAGGGCAGACAATGGTTTATATCGGAGGCATTGCCGGAGCAAAGAGTTATGCTTCTTGATAAAGACCCTGAGGTGGAAGTGTTTTTTAAAAACAGTCTTGTAAGGCGGCTGAATTTAAGGGAAAAGATAACATATTAGTGTTACCCATGTTATGGCACAATGTGTAACCTATGTCTTGACACTGTACAGCATGCCGTGCCCCTACGGGCGGGTTAATGAACCTGATAGTGTAACATATTGTGGGCACTTTCAGATGGTCATTGCGAACCCCGGGGAGCGGGGTGAAGCAATCTCGATATAGATAAGTTCTTTGAAATAGAGATAAAAATGGCATACCCTAATGGTTGAATGAGAACCATAACC
>JBDRBI010000098.1:0-22315 GCA_043822885.1 Candidatus Omnitrophota bacterium | reverse complement strand
GCGACTTTATGGTAATCCGGAACGTCATATTTACCGACCGGCTTATAGGCAAGAACCGTCGTAAGTATTTTCATTATATCATTTTGAGTTATGGCTTCAATATACCGCGTGACTTCTTTCCCTTTCCCGTCACTCAGTGCCGATCTTATAAAAAAGTTTAAAAGAGTATTGATCCTGGGGTCTTTAGCCAGATCTTTGTCTATTCTTCTCGCAAGAAGCATCATCGCGTAGATGTTTTTTCGGTAATCCGCTCTATTCTCTTCATCCTTCAATCCTTTTGTATCAATGATCACAAATCTGATACCCGGCGCTCCATCTATGAGACTTTGTATTTCATTTAGGTTTTCTTTAAACTCGGCCGGAAGTTGAACTATCACATTGTTCGGATCAAGCGGATTTTCTCTATCATTTACTATTTCAAGTATCCTCCTCACTGTCGTACTTATCTCGGCAGGTCCTATCCATTCAAGGTTAAAAATATTCCCATATTCATCAAACATTTCCTTATCTTTTTCTTTTTTATCTCTATAAACTTCGCCGCAAGTGATCAAGGTATAATTCTCATCCAGTACCGGCCGGGATATCTCATCACCGACTTCCTTGGCGAGGGTCTTATTTTTTGCGATATCTTTAGCGCTTTTTATCGCTTCATATATCCCGATAGACGGTACTATCTTTTTCTTGTTTTCCGGCATTATATAAACGTCTTCCGGTATTTCCGCATCTTCTTCCTTGCCGACATATACTTTAATAAGATCGACTTCCCAATCTATCCCCGCGTTATGAAGATATTCCTGTGTTAAAGTCAGAATGCTCCTGTCATTACCCGGATTAGCCTCTGTGCCGACAGAATCCGCGACTAAAACTATTCTTTTAAGCTGTTTTTTCCTTATTTTCTCTATAATCGATATCAATTTTACAACTGCCGCGCCTTTGGAAATAGCGATTATATCTACAGCTGTGGCGGAAGCTACGACTTCTGTCGTTTTGGCAATACTATTGTTTTCTTGCCCTTGCATATCTTTTATCTTTTTGCGGATGTTGTCGGCGATCACATGGCGTTGTTCTATAAGCTTGGGTACATGCTTCAAATGTATTGAAACACCTTGCGGGGAACATTTTTCATCAATTTTTCTCAGTTCCTCATCTCTAATACGAAGACTTTCAGCGATCTTCATTGTCTCCTTTTTAGCAATATCCAATATCACCTTTTCTATACCGTCTTGACCAAGCATAGTTTTCATGTATCCCGGGATAACCTCAGTTTTCGCGTCGTGATATATCTGTTTCCCTTCGGCACCGGAATTCGCTAATACATAGTAAGGACTGCCCTCGGTAGCCTGTCTGGCAACTTTCTCAATACCTCCGTATTTTTCATAGAAATCTTTATTATTCGCCCCTGTTATCGTTGCTAAAAAAACACCTTCGCCGGCAAGCTCTCTTTTAGCCATTATAACTTCTTCGGGTACATATTTTTCGTACTTACCGTCGGGGTGTACTCCCTTAAACGTATCAACCCCATCCATATCACAAATAACCGCGTCGACCCCCGCTAAAAAACGTGTATCTTGAATAAGTGCATCAAACTCTTTGGCCTCCTGGAAAGCTTTCTTTTCTTCCAGCCTTTTTTTATCTTTTACAAAAACTGTTAATATCTCTTTATCAGACATTCTTTCAGGTATTTTGTTTGTTTTTTCAATTTTCGTCTTGATAATTTCGGCCTTTTCGTTCCATTCTTCCTCTGTAAACACCTCCATAGGGAATCCTATTCCGTCCTTTACTCTTGAGAACACCGCATAATACTTTTTCACCTCTCCCCGTTCATTCGCTATCTTACACTTTACACTGATATAATATTCCGCGAACGTTTCCATTCCATTACGATTAAACAGGAAATTTATCTTGCCCAGATCAGATCCGGTATTTTCTTCAAGTAAAAGTTCTTTTCTTAGAGCTTCTATCTCGATAACATCTTCCCTTATCCTCAGCAAATTTCTCTGCAAAGCTATCTCGATATTTTTCATATCCCTGTACAGCGGGTCTTCAAGTCCGCCGAATATCGATGCCGAAGCGATCTTATCCTGTAAATCCAAATTGCCCATAGAAAGACCAAAAGCAGCTTCAGTCACAGACATGTTCAAAAGAAAACTTGCCAGCATAAGTATAGTTATCATTCGATCCCAAAATTTCTTCACTTACCTTCTCCTTGTCTTTCCCCATGCATAGCATTATATTATAGGACAAGCTCATAGTTAGGTCAACAAAAGCGTAGCTATCTTTTTCATCTTTAACCGATGGCGTAAATCAAAAGCTCCTTTCATAACTTAATATTAGAATATGTTAAAAAATAACCCCAATTTCCGAATGTGCATAGTGCCGTATTGGGGATAGACTTACAGTCTACCCCCAATACTTGGATAAATGCTACGCATTTACCCACACTCTACACATTACTACTGCTATATTTTGGGGTACAAAAAATCCTAAAAAAATGGTTTATGTGAAGAGATTGCCGCGTCGCTTCGCTCCTTCCCCCTTCGCCAAGGCTACGGAGGACAGGCGCAATGACGGACTAGAGATTTAGTCCCTAGTACTTTTAGCGAGTGAGGGGACACCGTGTTACTCTTCCCGCTACACTAACAGGGGCCCACAAGCTCGCTCATCTTTGAGGAGTGAGGGGACAACAAGGATGCCGAAGGCATCCGCAGGAGCCCACGAACTCGCTCTGTATTTGCGAGGAGAAAGTGCTGGAAAGCTTGTTTTCCAGCACTTTTGACGAGTAAATACAAAAAAGGCAACTGTAAACAGTTGCCTTTTGCCATAATTTTTCTACGAAAAATTATGGAGCGAGTGAGGGGAATCGAACCCCCATGGCCAGCTTGGGAAGCTGGAGCACTACCACTGTGCTACACTCGCCCCTTATTTAGTAAGTTTTTCGAAATGTTTAAATCTTTTATTTATAGCTTTCCGGCCGACCTTAGCCAAGCTTTCCGCGCTGAAATTTTCGACCGCAAATGACGCCAATATGCTGCCATACTCAAGCGCTTTTCTCAATTTTTTATCGGTGATCTTTTTCTGTTTCGAGAGATATCCTACCATACCCCCCGCAAACGTATCTCCCGCTCCCGTAGGGTCTTTTATCTCCTCTAACAGATATGCCGGCATCATGAACTTAAGCGTCGGAGCAAAGAACAAGGCTCCATGTTCGCCCTTTTTTATCACCGTCATTTTCGCGCCTTTTGAGGCAATATATTTAGCTGCTTCCAGGAGATTACTCTCTCCCGAAAGCTGTTTTGCCTCGGCGTCATTTAAAAGAAAAAGATCCACTTTTTTCAGCAATTTTTCTAATGCTTTTTTCTTATGAGTTATCCAGAGATTCATCGTATCGCAGGCAACTATCCCCGAGGGTCTTATCCGGTCAAATATCCATTCTTGCAGTTCCGGATCTATATTGGCTAAAAGAAGATCCCCTTTTGACCCTATTTTTTTCGGTATGTTCGGGAGGAAACCATCAAAGACATTGAGATGTGTGCTTAAAGTCTCCGCGTGGTTTATATCGAGATATCTCGCCTCCCATCGGAAGGTCTTCCCCTTTTTTTGTTCCAGTCCGGATAAGTCCACTTTTGCTTTTTTAAGAACATCCAGATATCTTTTCGGGAAATCCGTTCCGATAACACTGATAAGATTGACCTTAGTAAAAAAAGAAGCGCTTACCGATGCGTAAGTAGCCGACCCCCCGAGAATATCTTTCTTTTTCCCGAAAGGCGTTTCAATACTGTCTAATGCTACTGATCCGATAACCGTTAAAGCCATGATTATATTCTATTTTTTGCTTTTTTCAACGTGTCTTCTGTAACCTTTATAGAACAATATTCCGAGCACATTGTGCATACATCGGGAGTTTTGGGTTCGGCTTCTTTTCTCATGCTCTCAGAAACTTCGGGATCCAAAGACAACGCAAACTGCGTTTTCCAGTCACGCTTAGCCCTCGCCTTCGAAATATCATTATCACGTTTTATGGCTGACGGTACCCCTTTGACTATGTCCCCGGCATGCGCCGCTATCCTGGACGCCATGACCCCGCGTCTCACATCATCCGCGTTAGGAAGTCTTAAATGTTCGGCCGGAGTGACATAACACAAGAAATCCGCGCCATGCCACGCGGCAATTGCCCCGCCTATAGCCCCCGTAATATGGTCATAACCCGGCGCGGCATCCGTTACCAAAGGACCCAGAACATAGAACGGCGCGCCGTTACATATTGATTTCTGCAGCTTAACATTCGTCTCGATCTGATCCAAAGGGACATGTCCCGGCCCTTCTATAATGACTTGTACTCCTCCCTCAAGAGCCCTCTTCTGAAGATCTCCCAAGATAAGAAGTTCTTGGATCTGCAAACGGTCCGTAGCGTCGGAGATCGCTCCGGGTCTCAAACTATCTCCTAAACTCAAGGTAATATCATATTCTCTGCAAATATCAAGAATATCGTCAAAACGCGAAAAGAACGGGTTTTCTCTTCTATTCTCTATCATCCATGATCCCAGAAGCGCTCCGCCGCGGCTTACAATATTCATTATGCGCTCGTCTTTCTCAACGATCTTCATGATCTCCAAAGTTATCCCGGAATGTATGGTGAAGAAATCTACTCCTTCTTCCGCCTGTTTCTGTACGATAGCTACAAAATCATCTTCCTTCATTGATAGAAAATTTTTTGTCTTCATGCACGCGAGTTCATATATGGGAACCGTACCTAAAGGAACAGGACATTCGCTAAGTATCTTTTTGCGCAGAATTTCCAGATCCGGACCCGTAGAAAGGTCCATAACAGCGTCCGCGCCGGCTTTTACGGCGACGCGCATTTTTTCCATTTCATTATCTATGGTAGAACTTTCGGTGGATATGCCGATATTCGCGTTGACTTTTGTGGTAAGACCTTTCCCTATGGCGCAAGGTTTGGAAATATCGTGGTTTCTGTTTTTAGGTATGACTATATGTCCGTCACTGATGCCCCGCTCTATATTTTCAACGCTTACGTCTTCGTTCTTAGCGATCTCTTCTATTGTCGTCTTATCTATTTTGATCATTTTATACTCGCTATCACCTTAACCGCTGATTTTTCTATGCCGTAAAGTTTAAATCTGAAACTTTTAAATTTTTGAGAAAGCTCTTTATCGAACAATTTCAATACCTCTTCTAACACTCTTAACGATTCTTTGCCCCTCTGCGTATTCGCCAAAAAGAGGTCCACTAAGTTCTCTCTGTTCTTTTCCGATTCCGTAGATTTAATGCCGACATCATTTATATCTCTCGCCATAACCAGTTCTTTTATATGCTCTTTTCTCAGATCTTTTATGGCATTAAAAATATCATGACGAAGCGCTTTTAATTTAGCTGTTATCTCTTCATTGTTTGACGCAAACCGTACTATATCCTCGCTTACCCGGATACCTTCCATCACACGGTTAAGATTCGCGTCAATTATCCTATATACACCGCTGTCCATAGTTCACATCCTAAATAGTATCTAAGTTAAAGGTCACCAAGTCACCAGTCACCAGGTCACCAGTCACCAGTCACTATTCACCATCCACCGATCTCGTCATTTTCTCTATCGTACGGGTCGTAGAATATCCTTTTTCATACGTGATTATCCGCACTCTCCCGCCTTTACTTTTTACATGAGCGGCCCCGGCTATTTCATCCTCTTTCCAATCCCCGCCTTTAAAAAGAATGTCAGGAGTCAGGTCCGCTATGAGGTTCTCGGGCGTATCTTCTGAAAATAAAGTAAGATAATCCACGCTTTCCAAAGCCCCGAGGACTTCTAATCGGTCCTCCTCAGGATTTATGGGTCTTGTCTTGCCCTTTATGCCGCGCACTGAATCATCACTGTTCACACCTATTATCAAAATATCGCATTCTTCTTTTGCGGCATCCAAATATCGTATATGACCTGGATGAAGGATATCAAAACATCCGTTGGTAAACCCGATCACTTTTCCTTCTTCTTTTTTCTTCCCGATCAGGCTCTTTATTTCAGCTTGTGTTTTTATTTTATTTCTTTTCATGTCGATAAGGACTCTTCTACGATCTTGCAGATAATATGTATTACTGCTACATGTACCTCTTGCACTCTCGCGGTATTATTCGAACGGACCGTTATCGCGATATCGGCCTCTTTTCCTAAAACTCCTCCGTCTTTTCCCGTAAGAGCTATAACAAGCGCCTTTTTTTCTTTCGCCGTACGCACGCCTTCGATCACATTTTTTGAGTTCCCGCTTGTAGATATCGCAAAGGCAATATCGTTTTTATTAGCAAGAGCTTCTACCTGACGGCTGAATATTCTGCTAAAATCATAATCGTTCCCGGAAGCCGTCAGTATCGAAGTATCGGTCGTTAACGCCACTGCCGGAAGAGCTTTTCTTTCCTTTTCAAATCTGACCACAAGCTCCGCAGCTAAATGCTGACTATCCGCAGCGCTCCCTCCGTTACCGAAGACCAATACTTTGCCTCCGTTATTAAAGCACCCTATCATCGCCAAGGAAGCGTCCTTAATGGCCTGCCTGTTACCCTTGTCAGCAAAAAACTCGCTCTTGGTTTTTATACTTTCGGCTGAATATTTTTCTATTATGCTGTCCACGATTATACCTCTTATCCTCTGTGCGGCACAGGATCTTCCTCTTCGGTTTCCATTTCTTGAGTCTCATTTTGTCTCGGCGGCGCTTCGTCTTTACGGCTTTTCGCGATACGTTTGATGTTCATCTTTACGTTTATTCCTTCTTCGACACCAAGCATGCTTTGTATCTTGTTCTTCACTTCCATCTGTATTCTTTCGGTCACTTCGGGAATATTAGCGGTCGCGGAGATGGATACATCTGTTACGACGTTGATAACGCCCTTACGGGAATCAACGTGTGATCTAACATCCTTTATCCCTTTTATGTTTTTCGCTATCTTGTAAACATATTCCTCTACCGCTGAAAGTGATATCGTCACTTCTCCGTCCGGATTACTAAAAGAGATGAACCTGCTCTTCCTCAATCTCTTTTCCAATCTGAACGGCGTTAGTACCCCTAAAAGTATTATGACAGTACCCGCCGCTATAGCGGTTATCTGATACCGATAAGTCCCGCTTATGATGCTTATCCCCTCCATAAGCTGTTCGGCCGTCAGCATGTTAAGCGCAAGAAGTATAAGGCCGCCGCCGAGCGAAACCATCAACACCATATAGGCAAGCGCTATTAATCTTTTTATCAAGTTCATGCTTCCTCCTATTTAGCAGGGAAAAACTTTTCTATGAAATGGGTCGAGAAATTCCCTTTTTGAAAATCCGGATTCATCAGCACTTTTTTCTGAAAATCGACAGTAGTGCTGATCGGGGATATTAAAAATTCCTCTAACGCCCTACGCATCGTAGTGATCACTTCATCTCTGTTCCTGCCGTAAGCAATTAGCTTGGCGATCATGGAGTCATAAAAAGGAGGTATTTCATACCCGGAATATATATGCGTATCCAACCTTATTCCGGGACCGCCCGGCATGCTTAGAGCTTCTATCTTTCCCGGCGAAGGCCTGAAATCATTTTCAGGATCTTCCGCGTTTATGCGGCATTCCATAACGTGTCCGGTGAATTTTATGTCTTCCTGTTTAAACGAAAGCTTCTCACCCGCCGCCGCTTTGATCTGTTCTTTTACAAGGTCTATACCCGTTAAGATCTCCGTAACAGGATGTTCCACCTGTATACGCGTATTCATCTCCATAAAATAAAACTTATCGCCGTCCACGAGGAACTCTATAGTGCCAACCCCTTTATATTCGACTGATCTGGCCGCCTTAACGGCAATGTCACCCATTTTTCTGCGCATATCTTCGCTCAAAAATACCGAAGGAGCTTCTTCTATAAGTTTCTGATGACGTCTCTGTATCGTGCAATCTCTCTCTCCCAAATGCACTACATTACCCGCCTCATCAGCCAATATCTGAAACTCAATATGACGGGGCTCGCCTATATACCTCTCCATATATACATCAGAATTCCCGAAAGCCGCTTCCGCCTCGCTTTGAGCGGTAAGCATGGCTCCGATAAGCCTGACATCGTTATGGCATACCCTCATACCTTTTCCCCCGCCGCCGGCCGAGGCTTTTATTATGACAGGGTATCCTATACGTTCAGCTTCTTTAAGCGCTTCTTCCTGGGTCTTTATCAGACCTTCAGACCCGGGTGTGACCGGAACGCCCGCTTTTTTCATGGTCTTTTTCGCGGCCATTTTGTTTCCCATAAGCCGCATATTCTCAGGTGACGGTCCGATGAACTTTATCTTGCAGGATTCGCATATCTCGGCAAAATGAGCGTCTTCCGCCAAAAATCCGTACCCGGGATGAATAGCTTCAACATCCGTTATCTCGGAGGCGCTTATTATCGCCGGCACATTAAGATAACTTTCCGAAGGTAAAGCTTTACCTATACAGATCGCTTCATCCGCCAGTCTCACATGGAGAGATTTTTCATCGGCTTCGGAATAGACCGCGACGGTCTTTACCCCAAGCTCCCTACAGGCTCTTATGATCCTGAGAGCTATCTCTCCTCTATTGGCTATTAGTATTCTGGAAAACATAGTGATAAACTTTCTTATACCGGTTCAACAAGGAATAAGATCTGACCGAATTCTACCGCTTCAGCGTTCTCTATAAGTATGTCGGCGATCTTACCGCTGAATTCCGATTTGATCTCATTCATCAGCTTCATCGCTTCTATTATGCAAAGAACGTCTCCTTTTTTGACCGCATCCCCGATCTCCACGAAAGGATCGGAATCCGGTAAAGCGGATCTGTAAAAGGTGCCTACCATTGGCGATTTAACTTCTTTTGAATTGCCGGTATTTTTCGCCGTGTCCTGAGTTTTAGCGTTTGGCTCGCCGGCTGCATTCGACGGGACGAACGAGGCTATTTGCTCCGTTATCTGACCTTTCTTAGATAGCTTTATTTTCAACCCCTCATTCTCCACTTCTATCTCGGTCAAACCGTTCTCGTTCATAAGATCGATCAATTCTTTTATCTTTTTAGTATTCATAAACTCCCTCCGGACTCTTCAACCTTTTAACCTTTTAACCTTTAAACCTCTAAACCTTTAAACCTTTTAACCTTTTAACTGTTTAACTGTTAAGCTCTTTCTATATACTCACCCGTCCGTGTATCGACTTTTACAAGCTGCCCTTCCTCTACAAATAAAGGTACTTTTACTATCTTGCCCGTCTCAAGTGTAGCGGGTTTTGTCGCACCCGAAACCGTATCCCCTTTATGACCGGGTTCCGTATGCGTTACCTTTAAAATAACATGTATAGGAGGATCTATTGTAAGGATCTCACCGTTACAAAGCTTGGCCGTCACGGCCATGTTCTCTTTAAGATATTCCGCTTTCTCACCTAATTTTTCTTCCGAAATATGTATCTGTTCATACGTCGTTTCGTCCATCAGACAATACCCCATACTGTCTTTGTAAAGATACTGCATCTGTTTCTGCTCGGTAAATGCCTGTTCAAAGGTTTCTTCCGGTCTCAACGTCTCCGACGCTATGGCACCCGAAAATAGGTTCCTGAGTTTAGCGCGTATGAAAGCTCCGCCCTTTCCCGGTTTATGATGCTTTGCTTCTATCACTTCATATAACTGACCATTGTATTTGATGACCGCGCCCTGTCTCATCTGTCCCGCTTTTATCATATTGTCAGCACCTCACATCCCTTTTCTTTTATCAAAACCATATCCTCTTTTCTCGCTCCCCCAAGCCCTTCTCTATATAAGCCGGGTTCAATGGCCAACACCATACCTTTTTTCAATCTTTCAGGACACTTCACGCGTAAAAAAGGCTTCTCATGGACCTCAAGCCCTACGCCATGCCCTAACCCGTGCAGCGTTAAATCTGATAAATTTGAGGCTCTGAAAACCTTACTTGTAACCTCCGCCATTGTGCTTATTTTCACGCCATCTTTCGCGATCTTTATCGCTTCATCCTGCGCTCGGCGGACACAGTCTATAAGACCCGTAATTTGTCGGTCTATTCTACCGTTGAGGTATACTCTTGTCAAGTCAGAACAATACCCTTTATACCTTATTCCGAAGTCAACAAGAACATGCTCTCCCATTTTTAAGTTCTTTTTAGCGGGGATAGCATGCGGATATGCCGTATTCTGCCCTATAGCGGCTATTGTGTGGAATGAATTATCATACCCTGCTTCCTTTGTCAGTATATCTATCATCGAGGCGATCTCTATTTCGGACATACCCGTTCCTATATTTTTTTTTGCTTTTCGCCATATCGAAATTGTTTTCTTCGCAGCCGTCCTTAATATTTCTATTTCATCCGGTGTTTTTATTTCCCTTAAAGACTCGAACACTTCGGCCACCGACATCCCTCCTAGAACCGAGATAAAACGCGTTTTCGGCAATAACTTGATAATGCCTTCATACTCCCGCACAGAAATGCTTCCGTCATCATACCCCAAATTCTCTATTTTCTCGGAATTCACAAAACACGTAAAAGTCTTTCTTATGGATCCCGGTATCATTTTTATGTCGGATTTTCTGTCCCGCAGAAGTTTTTCCGCGAGAGTACTGTTCATAGCATCCACAAAACATATGGGGCTGCCTTTGCCTTTGAACGCCAGTACCATACCCGCAAAATAAAAGCCCGTAAGGTATCGGATATTATTTTCATCCGTCACAAAAAGCGCGTCTATTTTACCGGAACGCACTTTTGCGCGTATTTTATTTACAATACTTGAAGTGGACATATTTATCGGACCTTGCCCCTTATTGTCGCCAATAGGGCATTAAACCCCAAGACATAACTATTTTTGCCGAATCCGCTTATTTGACCCGTAACAACGGATGCTATGAGCGATTTGTGTCTGAACTCCTCTCTGGCGTGTATATTCGATAAATGCACCTCTACCGAAGGAATGGCTTTTGCTCTAAGCGCGTCATGTATAGCTACGCTTGTATGGGTATAAGCCGCGGGGTTTATCAATATACCGTCCGCGTCCGTTTCATTTATCTTGTCAACGATGTCTCCTTCATGGTTCGATTGATAACATTCTATCTCCACACTCTCTTTTTTCGCGACTTCGCCCATGGATGAATTTATCGTCTCGATAGTTTCTTCCCCGTATATATCCGTTTCCCTTTTGCCCAGAAGGTTCAAGTTAGGGCCGTGTATGACAAGTATTTTCATTTTTTAATTCCTCCTTTAAATGAGACCATAACTTATGGAGCGTCAGCGACATAAGTTATTTGGTCGAATTTATGCCTAAGCCTGCGCTGTAAGTTTTAAAGAAATTTGCCAGTGTTATGGCTAGGGCGTTCCGCTTCTTCTATCAGCATGACCGGGATCCCGTCCCTTATGGGATACTTGAGCCCGCAATGCGTACATACTATCTTTTCACCCTCAAGCTTGACGTCTTTTTTACATGAAGGGCATGCCAATATCTCCAGCAATTCTTTGTCTATCACATTATCTCCTTTACAGTTTATTCGCTTTCAATCTACCGCTAATATTCCACCAAAAACAGATAATACCGCCTATTATGCTCATAAAGAACAGCGTGCTAAGCATCAAAAGACTTGCCGCAAAAGCATTATCTCTTCCCGCTATAGGAGAAAAGAACGCGACAATGGCTCCTTCCCTTACTCCAAGACCACCCAAAGAAGGCACCATACTTATTAAGATCACTATAGGCATTATAAGGAGGATGTCTCCTATAGTTACATCTGCCCCCATCGCTATAAAGAACAGAAAAATTATAGAAAAATAAATGCATTGCCCGAGAGATGAAGTGATAGCCGCCTTCATGATCACATCTTTCCTGTTCCGGTAATCATGAACAATATCGTAGATATCGTTCAGTTTTTTGCCGAGCCCCAGCATTTTTATCTTCGAAAAAAGTCCGCTTAAAAAGATCGCCGCTTTTTTATGGGTAATGACAAAAAATCCCAGCCCGCCTACAAGAGACAAACCCACGACAATGATCTTTACTCCGGGCATATCGAGGTCACCCCTGTACACGATCAAAGATACCGCCGCTATAAGAACGAAGGTATAAAGCCCGATAAGCCGGTCCATGAATACGCTGGCATACGACTTCAGTTTCTCGCCGTTAAATTTTGAGGCATAATGAGCTTTTATTATGTCTCCCCCTACAGCCGTAGGCATAAAATTGTTGAAAAAATATCCGACAAAAGTAAGTTCTAGCGCGTTCCTGAACTTTATATTAAGATCTTCCCCTTTGAATATGATCTTCAACCGATATGCCTGTATACCTACGTTCACAAAAATAAGACCGACGGCTAAAAAGATCACTCTCATATCTATCTGTTTCAGAGTGCTTCCTATTTTACCAAGATCATTTTTCATCACCCAGATCAAAAGTCCCAATAATCCGAAACTTATCAAGATACGCGCGATAGTTGAGATATATTTTTTCACTTATTTACCTTGTCTTCTCAGTTTTTTTTCGAGCGCTGCCATATTTTTTTCCATTTCCGTCTCACCATCTATAATGATCTCCTTAGCTTTATCAAAATCAAATTGATCGACATTCTTCAGCCTGGGTTTTATCAATATGTCCGCGATCTTTGATTGATAAGAGTTAAGCTCTTCTCCCATGATCTGCACCGACTGTATCAACGCCGTTATTACATTGTTTATCTTCTGATCTTTAACGCAAAATCCCGGATCCACCGCGAAAATAAATGTCGCTTCAAATTCACGCGCCGCTTTCGTAGGTATACTGTTACGCACCCCTCCGTCAACTAAAAGACGCGAATCAATTTCGACCGCCGAAAAAATGCCCGGCCAGGAACAACTGGCCCTTATGAGTTTTATCAGATCTCCCGAGGTATGAGTTCTTTCCTGTCCTGTTTCAAGATCCGTAGTCGTTAAGGCAAACGGTATTTTAAAATCATCGAAACCCTTATCTCCTATTATTTTCGTTATGATCTCTTCGAACTTATTCCCTTTTATAAGACCCGTCGACGAAAGCCCAAGATCCACTATGTTCGGCCAGCTGAACGAGCCTGCGCTTATCTCTAACTCTTCGGGAGTAACTCCTAAACAATACGCCGCCCCGATAAGACTGCCTATGCTCGTACCCACGATCATATCAAAAGGCATATTATCGCGTCCAAAATGCCTCTCTAACGCTTTCAAGACCCCGATATTAGAGATCCCGCGCGCTCCTCCGCCGCCTAGAGCCAGGACTATTTTTCTTTTTTTCTTTGAAAACCACATAAACACCTCACGTTTTAAGTTGTTCTTAATATACCGCGATACCCGCGTAACCTACGACTTGACCAACGTCGCCCGTAACTTCCCCGGAGTCGGAATATTTCACGAGCCTTCCTTCTTTAGCTCCCATATGCTTTGCGGTCATGAGCATAATGACGGAGGGCACATATCCGCACATCGAAATATTGTTATTTTCAACGACCTCATATAGCCCTTCCGCGTCAAGGGAAAGCACTTTTTCTATGGCCTTGGTATCTTTTTTGATAGCGTTTTCACGTGATTCATAATGTGTCATATCACTCGAAGCTATAACGATAGCATCGCTGCCAATCGTCTTAACGGCCTCAGAAATGGCCGCGGCTATCTCTTTCAATTCGCCTATCTCTCCGTGCTTAACCGTAATGGGTACTATTTTTGCGTTAGGACTGGTCCTCTTTATGAATGGTAGCTGTACTTCAATGGAGTGCTCCGCTATGTGAGCCGAAATATCGTCTTTTATCAAGCTCGTTCCGTTCCTTATGGCATCCAGAAGCTCTTCGTCTATCTCTATTTCCCCGAAAGGGGTTTCCCAAGACTCATTCGAAGAGGCGAAACTCAAACCATATCCGGTATGATTCGGACCCAGTATGATGTACGTATCTTTTGGCACTATTTTAGCGAACATCTCCCCGGCTACCGCTCCGGAATAGATATATCCGGCATGAGGAATAATGGCGCCTATAGCATCGATCTTCTCCGAGTTTTCAGGGACGAGACCGTCCAGATCCCGGGACAGAACTTCTTTATCAAGGGGATAGAACTGACCTGCCGCTATCGTTTTCCTGGCCATCGCGCTCCTTTTTCAATTTTTAATATAATATTATATGGCAATGATCCTAATAGGTAAAGAAATATTAGTAGACCCCTATTTTGAGTGAACTATACAAACGGCGCTTTTGGACGGAACAAGTATTTCATTCGCTATTTCGACGATATTTTCTTTTGTAACGCTTCTTATTTTGCCGGGATGGTTCAGATAATCGTCATATCCCATTCCATAAAGTTCGTCTAAAGCCATTTTCATCGATATGGAACTATTGGTCTCCAAGGAAAGAGCATCCTGAGTTATGAGCCGGTTCTTAGACGAGGATATCTCTTCTTCTTCAACATCACCGCTGCGTACTTTCTCTAGTACTTCCGCTATTATGTTCTCCGCGGCGGACAGATTTTCTTCCGTTGTGGCAATATATGTGACAAAATATCCCGGGTCTACTGCCGGCAGATTAACAGCTCCGGACGTATACGTAATACCTTCTTTTTCCCGAGCGAAAAAGAACAAAAGCCCGTCCGATCCCGACAATACCGCGCTTATGACGGACAATCCGTATTTTCTGTCATCTTTGATCCGGGCTCCCTGAAAACCGGACAGGAATAAAGCTTGATCTTTTGGCATATCAATATCTTTTCTTTTTTCCTTCTCTATAGGCTCCGGCTGATCATTGTCTATTTCATACTTCTCGCCTTCCCAATCAGAAAATCTCTTTTTTAAGACCTCCAGAGTTTTATCGATATCGACATCTCCTACCACTGTGATCACCGCCCCTTGAGGCACTATCCTTTCTCTGTAAAACATAACAATATCTTCTCTTGAAATATCTCCGATAGTCTTTATCTCTCCGGCTATTCTCCGGGAATACGGATCATCTTCATAGAGAAGCTTGCGTAAATTATTCATGCCGTTCGTAAAAATATCGTTATCTTCTTCTTTTATGAAAGCTATGATCTTCTTTTTTATCTTAAGCATTTCCTCTTCCGGGAAAATACTGTTTTTTAAAACGTCTTCCAGAACATCCAGACCTTCTTCTAACCTTTCTGACAAAAGATCTAAAGTCATCCCTATACTGTTCATTCCGCTAAAGGTCTCTATGATACCCCCGTATTTTTCTACGGAGGAAACTATTTCTTCTTCCGATCGCGTTTTAGTTCCTTTAAGTAAAAGTGACGCGGTAAGATTTGAAATGCCGTTATTATATTTTCTTTCCGCGCGTAATCCTCCTTCGGCCGCGAAAGTCAGAGAAACAAGCGGTAACCGGGATCTCTCTTTAACTATGATCTTAAGTCCGTTATCAAGCGTCTCGATCTTTGTCCGGCCATCTTCGTTCTTTGTCCTTTGTCCTTTATCTTTTTTCTCTTCTCCCTGAAACTCAAGGTTAGAGGAACTAACTTCCTTTAAGTTCCGCGAAGCTTGAGGAGAGACCTCAGCCTGTGTATCCTTAACGTTCACTTTCTTCTCCTCTTTCACTCCGGGGATCTCATTCTTATCCGGCCCCCCCTTAAGCTTAAGATCCGCCAATATCCCTCCCGCCGGATCCTTTGGAACAAGAAAAACCGTAGTAGAATTATTTCTGTCAAAATATTTAGGCAAAACGTTCTCTACTTCTTCCGGGGTAACGCCATGCACTTCATCAACATACTTTTGAAAAAAAAGCGGGTCCCCCACAAGCATCTCCGAACTTGTCATCGAAGACGTGATATTAGCCGCCATTTCATGCGAATGCAGATAATCCGATAGTACCCGGTTTTTTGCCCTGTCTACTTCTTTTTCCAGAACTCCTCCCTCTTTTATCTCTTCTATCATCGCGAATATCTCTTCTCTTGCTTCTTCAAGTTTCGAGGGCTCCCCTATACCCATTATTATGAACAACCCCGGATACCTGGGAGTATAATTAAAACTGGAAACCGTATACAAAAGCTCTTTTTCTTTTACTAATTTTTTATATAATCTTGAATCTTCCCCTTCACCCATCAATATACTCAGAACATCCATGGGATACAGGTCTTCAGAATAGAGACTTGTAGTATGAAAACCCATGGTCAAATACCCTAACGCTACGTCTTCCTCGAATCTGGAAACTATCTCTTCTTCCTGAGGGGGTTCCGTCAGGACCTCCGGCGCATAGAGCTTTCCCTTTTCATATTTCTCAAATACTTTCTTTGCCAGTGCCGTTATTTCTCCAAGAGGCGCTCCTCCTATTATTCCCACGACCATTCTATCCGGTTGATAAGCTAAGCTGTGGTAGTTTGCTACATCTTCACGCGTGACCTTGCTAACCTTATCGATCTCTCCTATTATGGGAGACTTGTATACATGTGTTCTGTACGCCTCGGAAAACAACAAAGATATTCTTCTTGATAAAGGATCATCATCTCTGAGCTTTATTTCTTTAAGGATAACACTTTTTTCTCTGTCAAATCCGGCATCAGTAAAGATCGGCTGCATTACCATATCTGTTATCAAACTCAAAGCTTCTTCCGCTTTATCGTTAGGGACAATAATATGATATTCCGCCGAGTCCAGCCCTGTAGACCCGTTTATCGTACCGCCCATAGCTTTTATACTTTTGCGTAATTCTTTGGACGTTTTGTTCTTTGTTCCTTTGAAAAGAAGATGTTCCAGAAAATGTGAAATACCCGTTGAGGCATACTCTCCTTCATTAGAAAGGCCGGATAAGACCCGTATCTGTATGGTCACAAGAGGAGATTCCGGAAGATATCCGCATATGATACGCGCGCCGTTATCGAGCTCTACCTTCTCATAGCTGACAATAGGCTCTTCGGCAAACGCCGTAGAAGTGGCGAGCAAAACAAGTGATACGATTAATATTTTAACATTTTTACGCATAGGTATTATATCATTAAGAGATTGTTTCGTCGCCTTCGGCTCCTCGCAAAGACGGATATACCCGCCGTCATTGCGAGGAGCGCAGATTCTCCGTCATTGCGAGGAGCGCAGCGATGAAGCAATCCATTTACCATCCACCAAATAATTTGCACATCAGTCAATCACTCCGAACTCCGAACTCCTAACTCTGAACTTTTTAACCTTTTAACTTTTTAACCTTTAAACTTTTAAACTGCTCACTCAACTTTAACCCTCCGTATCATACTGCTATGATGTGTTATCTTAAGCGTGATATCGTCCACTATCGAATATATACATGGTATAACAATAAGGGTCAGAAGGGTAGCAAAAGCTATACCCCAGCATATCGAGAGCGCCATAGGAACAAGGAACGGATCTTTTCCCCCTATGCCGTACGCTACCGTGGAGAGCCCTCCTACGGTAGTGATCGTCGTAAGAAGCACAGGCCTCAGTCTCATCTGTCCCGCTTTTACTATCGATTCATATCTTTCTTCGCCTTCTTCCCGCAGTTTATTGATGAAACTCACAAGTACAATGGAATCATTTACGACTATACCGTTAAGCCCTACCACACCCAAAATTGCCATAAAAGAGAATGGAAGGCCATGCAATAAAAACGCGAACACTACACCTATAAGCCCGAAGGGTATCGCCAGCATGACTATGAAGGGTTGTATAATGGACCTAAAGAACGACGCCAGTATCAGATATATCACTAAGAACGCGAACAGGAATGCTTTTAAAAGACTCGTCAGCGATTCCATGGTCTCTTCTCTTTCCCCTCCGTATTTAACGGAATACCCCAGATATCGTTTGGATATATTCTTGAACTTTTCCGTCAAGAGGCCGCTAACCTTTAAAGCCGTGGTCTTATCCGCGTCCAGATCACATGACGCGGTGACAACGCGCTTACCGTCCAAATGATGTATAGTGGTCGACCCCGGCACTTTTTCTATAGTCGCTACTTTTTTAAGCGGAATAAGATTGCCGTATTTGTTCATTATAAGTATCTCTTCAAACACCGATATGTGCTTGTTTGCGCTCTCGGGATACATTATCGTAACATCCGTTTCCTCTTCGGCTTTTACGGGCTTTATTTTGGTCGCGACATTCCCTTCAAAAACGCTTCTCACCGTTTTTGCTATTTGCCCTATTGTAAGTCCGGTTAAAGCGGCTTGCTCATGATCCACCGTAACGCGTATCTCTTCCTTCCCCGGTTTATGATCCCACGTTACATCCGTTGTTCCTTCCACGTTCTTTAGGAAATCCATAAATTCAAAAGATATCCTATCCAGAACATTAAAATCCTCTCCTCTTATCCTGGCTTCTACCGCCTTACCGACAGGCGGCCCTGATTCGGCTTTAGCGAACCTGATCTCCGTGAATCCTTCTATATCTTTTGTTCTTTCCCTCATCTCACTTATGATCTCATCCGCTCTCCGTTTCCTGTCCTGTTCCGAAGTTAGATATACCGTTATCTGGACCAGATAACTAGCTGTCTGCGAGAACGGATCATGTCTGTCCTCGGAGATATTGCCTACGGAGGTAACAAATGTATCAAGTTCTTCGGGTGGAAGTTTAGAAACTATTTCTTCGATCGGAGCGATCAGTTCATTTGTCTTTTGAAGAGGGGTACCTATAGGCGCCTCCGCCCGTATAAAAAAGTAATTGATGCCGGAACTCGGGAACAATATAAATTTCATGCCCGTTACGGCAAAATAGATGCTTGCTATAAGCACCACCGTAAATCCTAAAAAAACCTTATATTTACGCTTTACTGCAAACTCCACGACCCTTGTATAACCCTTTACCAGGGCCTTGAACCATGTCGAGTTCTTTTTAAGTCCCATGGTTTTCCCGTTAGCATCATATTTTACTTTCACAAAATCCGCCAAATGACTTGGCAATATTATCAGGGCTTCCGCAAGGGACGCTAAAAGCGCTACGATGAGCACCGTAGGTATATTGCGTATAAACTTGCCGATTATTCCTGTCATAAAAAGAAGCGGGGCGAAAGCCGCGATGGTCGTAAATACCGCCGCGGTAACGGCTCCCATGACCTCTTCCGCGCCTTTTACCGCGGCTTCTCTCGGAGGCACGCCTTTTTCCAAATACCGGTATACGTTTTCCGCGACTATAATGCCGTCGTCTACAAGCATACCAAGCACGATAATAAGCCCGAACATACTTATGAGATTTATGGTTATGCCCATCATACTCATCACAATGAATGTTGAAAAAAATGCTATGGGTATTCCCAATATCGCCATCATGGCTACCCGTCTCTGAAGGAACAGCATCATCGCGCATATGACCAGTACTAATCCGAACCATCCGTTATTTTTAAGGACTTTAAGCCGTCTTCGCGCGAAAAAGGAATAGTCGTTCACATACGATATATTAAGATCATCCGGGCATCTTTTTTTGAATTCTTCCGCCATTATTTTTATCTGATCCACTATGCTTATGGCGTCCCCCGACTCTTTTTTAAGAGCTACAAGGTTTATGGACCGCGTCATCAAGGTCTTGTATATGATGCTTTCTTTTTTGAAAGTATCTTTCACTTCGGCGACATCTTTCACTCTAAGCCAATTGCCGGAATCGTTCGCCCTTATTATGACATTCGCGACTTCTTCGGCAGTATCAAATTCGCCGGTCGTCCTTACGCTATATTCGGTAGTTTCCGTATTTATTTCTCCCGCGGGCATACTGATGTTCCGAGAAGCCAAAGCATTTTGTATCTCGTCAACCGAGACATAATATTCTTCCAGTTTTTCGGGAACAACTCTTACCTGTATTTCTCTGTCCCTATATCCCGATTTTTTTACGCGCGCTACCCCTTTTATATCTTCCAATTCATCTTCGAGGGCGTCGGCATAGCTTTGAAGCCGGCTCTCTTCCATATCCCCCGACAAAGATACTTCTATCATGGGATATTGTTTGGACGTTAACTCTTCGACGATCGGGTCCTCGTCTATAGCCGCCGGAAGATCCTTTACTTTATCCACGGCGCTTTGTATATCGCGTATGACCTTCTGTTTATCCTTTTCATCGGGCTCTATCTTTATCTGTATAACGGACATCCCCGAGGTGGAAGAAGAGGACATCTCTTTTATACCGTCGACTTCCCTTATCTCTTTTTCAAGCGGTACGGAAATAAGTTTTTCTACGTCTATAGGTGTTGCTCCGGGGTAAACCGTGTTAACGGTAACTATGTCAAAATCAACATTGGGGAATATTTCCCTGTTCATCCCGAAAAGAACGACCACCCCCACAATAAGGATGATAGCCGAGATCAAATTAACAAAAAGCGACTGATTAACGCTGAATTTAGGTAAGCTCATAATATATCCTCATATTTGGTAAGTGTAATATTCATCCTTCTGTTAAGATCGGCCAGTGCCCTGTAATATTTCCGCGCGTATATTATGTTCTCCAATTCCGCGCTCAGAAGATCTCTTTGATAATCTATAACATGTTTAGTCGTACTCCGCCCGGAATTGAACCGTTTTTCTTCTTCCTTAAGTTTTTCGGCTTGAAGTTCAACCGCCTTTTTGGAATAAACAAGACTTGTTTTCATGGTCTCTACATCACCGAAAGCATTCCCTATCTCTGTGATTATGGTCCTTTCGGTTTCTTTCAGGACAAGCAGAGCCTTTTCTTTTTCATATTCCGCTTCTTTTATCTTACTGCGCGCTTTATTGTTCTCAAGCGGCATTTCGATCTCGATACCGGCGAAATAATACGTATTGTCGTTTACAACGGTCTTACCCGCGGCTTTATTGAGATCCCCCTCTACTCCGTTCATTGCCATGCTTAAATTAAGGTCTATTTCGGGCCAAGCGCTGTTATTTTTGAGTTTTAGATCTAGACCTTTGATATCAATATCCCGTTTCGCCGCAAGATAGTCACGCCTATTCTTAAAAGCTTCCTTAAGACATTCCGCTATATCCGCATATTTTTCCTTTAGGTCAGGGGCATCTACTTCTCCCAGCTCTTTTTGCCCGTCCATATTCATCAGAAGTTTCAGGTCGGCTTCAGCCTTGTTCATATCGTTCATAGTTACATTGTGCTCGGCTTTCACTCTTGAAAGATTCGCTTCGGACGCCAATAGATCCACTTTCTCGGAAATGCCTAATTCATAGTTCTTTTTATCGGCTTCATAAAGCGCCTTTGCTTTTTCAAGCATATCTTCATATGTTTTGAAAGCGTTTGACGCGAACACAAGATCTATATACGCCTTTTCCACTTCATGTATGATCCCCTCTATTTCGTCTTTCTCGGAAAGCCCCGCGTTCTCGATAGTCATCTTTGTCAGGGATATATTGCCTCGGTCTATGATCCCCAGCCCGTTCTTGGCTAAAGGCTGAGTTAAAGACATCGCGAGTTCCGTTTCATATGACGGGTTCTTTGAAACAAATGTGGTATTGGTCCAGGCTCTGGTAGATGAGATATCCGCGGAGAGCTCCGTTCCCGTAGGAAGGGTCTTGCTCAAACCCGCGGAAAACTCATTTGTCTGACTGTCATCCGCCGCGAAAACGGATAATTGCTGACGTTTATCTTCGGCGTACCCTATCCCGCCGTAAAGCACGGTATCAAAGACCGCCTCCGAATACTCAAGACCGGTCTCCGCGATGTAAAGGTCAAGCTTAGCCTTTTTTACCGCAAAACTGTTATATACCGCGCTCTTCACACATTCATTGAGAGAGAAACCTCTTGCCTCTCTACCCTCGTCGGCCGATATGTTTAGAGAAGCGCACATAAGTATCAACAAAAAAACGCATTCGGCGAAAACACCGTTCCGCGTTGCTTGTTTTTTTAGATGCCGTCTATTCATGCTGACTTCCTTTTATCAGTTGATCGTACACTTTTCTAAGCAATCTTACATACTCTTCTTTTTCCTCCGACATCAACCCTGAGAACAGCGTGTTTACCGCCGAAACTCTTTCACGGTTGATCTTCTCTATAATTTTCTTCCCCTTCGGTAAAAGTGACACCCAAACGATCCTCCGATCCTCGGAAGACCTTTCCCTTTTTACGAGCTCTATCCTGTTCATTTTGTCGACGATCCCCGTCACGGCGCTCATAGTAATATGGAGAGCCTTAGCGATATCCCCCATTTTACATGAACCCCTTTCCTTCAAAAGGTCCAATACAACCATATGGGTGACGCTCATCTTGTCCTCGGAAAATATCGACATCTGCTTCATTGTTATTTCCCTCAAAATAAGCGGATGTATCTTCTCGACTTCCTTTCCTATATTGATAGCTTTTTTGTTCGGCATTTTTCCGCCTCCCTTTATTTCACATAAAAAACATTTAACTTACTTAACTATTTACATACTGAAGTATATCTC
>JBDRBI010000097.1:0-23960 GCA_043822885.1 Candidatus Omnitrophota bacterium | reverse complement strand
CATAAGTGAAAGCGGTTGTAGTATTTGAGGACGGGAAGATATTCAAAGGAGAACAGTTCGGGGCGGTTAAAGACGCTTCTTTTGGTGAAATAGTCTTCAATACAAGCATATCCGGGTATCAGGAAGTCATCACAGACCCATCTTACCAGGGACAGATCGTTACTATGACCTATCCCTTGATCGGCAATTACGGCATTAACGAAGAAGACAATGAATCGGATGGTCCGAAGATAAAGGGTCTTATCGTAAGGGAACTATGCAGGATCCCCAGCAATTTCAGGTCTCGTCTTTCCTTAGACGAATATTTCAAAAAACACGATGTTATGGGTATAACGGGAGTAGATACCAGGGCGCTGACGCGTCATATCCGCCTTCATGGCGCAATGAAAGCGGCTATCAGCACCCGTATAGATGACCTAGATGGCCTTGTGGAGAGAGTTAGAGCATCTCAAGGGCCTTTGGGGCTAGACCTGGTAAAAGAAGTTACATGCCGGGAAAAGATAGAGTGGAATAAGTCCGGGGATATCAAGATCGCGGTTCTTGATTGCGGAGTAAAATATAATATCTTGAGGCATTTGGAGAAACGAGGATGCCACGTTCTGAGATTCCCCGCGGATTCCTCTCATGAGGATATACTTAACGAAAAACCTGACGGAATTCTCTTATCTAACGGACCCGGAGATCCTGAAGGAGCGCCGTATGTCGCGGAAACGGTGCGCTCGCTCATAGGGAAAGTCCCCATATTCGGTATCTGCCTCGGAAATCAGATGCTTGGGCTGGCTCTCGGAGGGAAGACCTATAAACTTAAGTTTGGACATAGGGGAGGCAATCAGCCGGTCAAGGACCTTGCGACGGGAAAGGTGAGTATTACAGCGCAAAATCACGGGTTTTGTGTAGACCTTGATTCTTTGAAAGACAAAGAAGTTGAGATAACTCACATTAACCTTAACGATAAAACGGTCGAAGGCATGAAAAACGATGAACTGAAATTCTTCAGTGTTCAATTTCATCCTGAAGCGGGACCGGGTCCTAATGATGCCGCGTATTTATTCGATGAATTTGTCGACAAAATAAAGAAAGATAAGCGGAAATAATATGCCTAAAAGATATGACATAAAAAGCGTTCTTATAATCGGATCAGGTCCGATAGTTATAGGGCAGGCCTGTGAGTTTGATTACTCGGGGACCCAGGCGTGTAAGGCCATACGAGAAGAGGGGTATAAGGTTATCCTGGTGAACTCTAATCCGGCCACCATTATGACGGATCCGGAGATAGCGGACAGAACCTATGTGGAACCGGTCACTCCGGAGACGGTAGCAAAAATAATAGAGAAAGAAAGACCCGATGCTCTCCTTCCCACTTTGGGAGGACAAACGGGATTAAATACCGCCATGAAACTTTGCGAAATGGGAGTTCTGGAAAAATATAACGTAAAAATGATCGGCGCCGATTACAATGCCATAAAGAAAGCGGAGGATAGGGACGAGTTTAAAAAGGCCATGAAAAGGATCGGCCTGGAAACTCCTAGAAGCGGCATAGCCCACAACATGGAAGAAGCCGTTGACGTAAGTAAAGAGATAGGATTTCCTCTCATAATACGCCCGAGTTTCACCCTAGGCGGGACCGGCGGCGGAGTAGTGGGAAATATCGAGGAATTCAGAACAATAGCCGCGCTGGGTTTACGCAACAGTATGATAAACGAGGTCCTTATAGAAGAATCCGTTGTAGGATGGAAAGAATATGAGCTTGAGGTGATGAGGGATAGAAAAGATAACGTAGTTATCGTATGCTCGATCGAGAATCTCGATCCAATGGGCATACATACCGGGGACAGCATCACCGTGGCCCCTCAGCAGACACTCTCCGATAAAGAGTATCAGAAAATGAGGGATGCCTCAATTGCCATAATAAGGGAGATCGGAGTTGAGACCGGAGGATCAAATATACAGTTTGCCGTTGATCCTCAAGACGGTCGTGTGCTTGTGATCGAGATGAACCCCCGGGTATCACGCAGTTCCGCTTTGGCAAGTAAAGCTACGGGTTTTCCTATAGCGAAATTCGCGGCAAAACTCGCGATAGGATATACACTGGATGAGATACCTAACGACATCACAAAAGAAACTCCCGCGTCCTTTGAACCCTCGATAGATTATTGCGTAGTAAAGATACCGCGTTTTACTTTCGAAAAATTTACAGGTTCGGATACGACTTTGGGCGTCTCCATGAAATCGGTCGGCGAGACCATGGCGATCGGGCGCACTTTCAAAGAGGCTTTACAAAAGGGATTCAGAGGGTTAGAAACCGGCAGGAACGGCCTGGACTCCTTAAAGGGTATAGAGACATTAAAATACGGAGAAATAGAACCGTTCTTGACGCGTCCAAACGCGGAAAGGCTTTTTTACGTCAGGGAAGCTATGCGAAGAGGGTTTCCCGTCGAAAAGATATTCGGACTTACTAAAATAGATCCGTGGTTCTTAAACGGCTTAAAAGACATAGTCGATTTTGAAAAGGAGCTCAGAAAAACACTTGATAAGAAATACCCCGTAAAGGACAAGGAGAATGACGAGTTAAAAGATATTTTGATCAAAGCTAAAAAGATGGGTTTCAGCGATGCCCAGATCTCGGATATGATCGGATGCATGGAAACGGAATTCAGGGCATACAGAAAGAAAATAGGCATTACCGCGTCATACAAGCTGGTTGATACCTGTGCGGCCGAGTTTGAGGCCTATACGCCTTACTACTACTCCACATACGAAGATGAATGCGAGGCCGTACGTTCAGATAAGAAAAAAATAATGATCTTAGGCGGCGGTCCGAACCGTATCGGACAGGGTATAGAATTCGATTATTGCTGCTGCCATGCGTCGTTTGCTTTAAAAGAGCTGGGTTATGAGACCATAATGGTCAACTCTAATCCGGAAACGGTGAGCACGGATTATGATACATCCGATAAACTTTATTTCGAACCGCTTACATTTGAAGATGTAATGAATATTGTCGATAAAGAAGCCCCCGATGGAGTTATCGTCCAGTTCGGAGGACAGACTCCGCTTAATCTGGCAAAGCGCCTTGAGGACGCCGGCGTCCCCATAATAGGAACTTCGGTAAGATCCATAGCTTTGGCGGAAGACCGCGAACAATTTAAAGAGCTCCTTGATACTTTGGGATTAAAACAACCGCCTAATGATACAGCTGTGTCGTTGGCAGAGGCCGAAGATAAAGCCGAAACTATCGGATATCCCGTTGTAGTCAGACCGTCTTATGTTCTGGGAGGACGGGCTATGCGTATAGTTTACGATGAAGCGTCTTTGGAAGAGTTCATGAAAGAGGCCGTCAAGGTTTCTCCCGGGCATCCTATCCTTTTGGACAAATTTCTTCAGAACGCGATAGAGGTGGATGTGGATGCCATAGGAGACGGTGAAGATGTTATTGTAGCGGGGATCATGGAACATATTGAAGAGGCCGGGATACATTCAGGTGATTCGGCCTGTACACTTCCTCCTCATTCTATATCCGATACTATAGTCGGGCAAATAAAAGAACAGACGAAGAAATTAGCCAAGGCGCTCGACATAAGAGGACTGATGAATGTGCAGTATGCGGTTCAAGAAGGCGAAATATACGTCCTTGAAGTAAATCCCAGGGCTTCCCGTACTGTTCCTTTTGTCTCAAAAGCTACGGGCATCCCTTTGGCGAAGATCGCCGCGAAGGTAATGGCCGGAGAAAAGTTAAAAGCATTAAATGTACCGGATCCGATGAAAGGATTGAATTATACCAGCGTAAAAGAATCAGTGCTTCCGTTCTCGAAGTTTTCCGGGGTAGACATTCTTTTAGGACCGGAGATGATGTCCACGGGAGAGGTTATGGGTATCGCCAAAAGTTTCGGTGATGCTTTCATGAAAGCGCAGGACGGCGCGGGACAAAAGATCCCTAAAACCGGAAATATTTTTATTTCCGTGCAGGATAGCGATAAACGAAATATCGTTTTTATCGCCAAAAAGTTATATGATCTTGGTTTCAAACTTATCGCGACAGAAGGAACGGCCAAGATCCTGCGCAATAACGGGATGGATGTTGAAGCCGTGAAAAAAATGAATGAAGGTAATCCTGATGTTATGGATCTGGTAAGGTACGGAAGCCTGGATCTTATAATCAACACCTCGAACGGGAAAAAACCGCATAAGGACGGAACTTTGATAAGAAGCGCCGCTACCATGAAAGGGATACCCTGTATTACGACTTTGGCCGGGGCGCAAGCTTCGGTAAATGGAATAGGGTCTATCCTCGGAAAAGATATAAGCGTAAAATCGTTACAGGAATATTACAAAGGAAAATGATGGACAAAAAAGAATATTGCGGGGTTTTCGGTGTATATAACCATCCCTCCGCGGTCGATCTCACTTATTTAGGTTTGTATGCGCTTCAGCATCGGGGAGAAGAATCATGCGGGATAGCCGCTTTTAACGGAAAAAAACTGCGTCAGTTCAACGGCATGGGGCTTGTCTCCGAAGGCCTGAACAAAAAACGCCTAAAAGAATTGAAGGGATGCACCGCTATCGGTCACGTCAGATATTCCACTACCGGATCCAGCATAATAAAAAACGCTCAGCCTTTCGCGATAAAACACAATAAAGGCGTTATTGCTATCGCTCATAACGGCAATCTGGTAAACGCGGTAAAATTACGCAGGAAGATGGAATCGGAAGGGGCGATATTTCAGACCACAATGGATTCGGAAATTGTCCTGCATCTTTTGGTAAGGACAAAAGAAGACGTTTTCGAAAAACGCGCTGCTGACGCGTTAAAAAAATGTGAAGGCGCTTATACGATGTTGTTCTTAACGGAACAACATCTTATCGGGGTAAGAGATCCGTACGGATTCAGACCTTTATGTTTGGGAAAAAAGGACGGCGCGTATGTCTTAGCAAGCGAGACCTGCGCGCTGGACCTTATCGACGCCGAATTTATCAGGGAAGTAGAACCCGGAGAGATGATAATCATTTCCGAAAGCGGCATGAGATCTATCAAACCTTTTGACGAAAAAACACCGGCTCCCTGTATATTCGAACATATATATTTTTCCAGACCCGACAGCCATATTTTCGGCGACAGTGTCCTTAAGGTCCGCAAAAGATTGGGAATACAGCTTGCTAAAGAACATCCCGCTAAAGCGGATCTCTGCATGTCCATACCAGATTCAGGGAATTATGCCGCTCTAGGATATTCCGAACAAAGCGGGATACCGTTTGAGTTCGGCATGATACGTAACCACTATGTCGGAAGAACGTTTATACAGCCGTCCCAGGAGATGCGTAAACACGGCGTAAAGATCAAGCTAAATCCCGTAAAAGACGTGCTGCGCGAGAAGAAAGTGGTGGTCGTAGAAGATTCTATTGTCAGAGGCACAACGACCGAAGGCAGAATAAAGGCTATACGCTCTGCCGGGGCAAAAGAGATACATATGAGAATAAGCTGCCCCCCGATAAAATATCCGTGCTTTTATGGAATAGATTTTCCTTCACGAAAAGAACTTATCGCGAATCAAAAGCGATCCGTAGACGCGATAGCCGATTTTATAGGGGTGGACAGTCTAAAATATCTGAGTTTAGAGGGAATGATCAAGGCCGCGGGCGGCGGCGCTTTTTGTAGCGCCTGTTTCAGCGGCAAATACCCGACAAAGATAAGAAAAACTTCGATCAAAGCTCCTTTTGAAAAGTAATGGCGGGACGGTTCAATAGTTAAATAGTTGAATGGTTAAATGGGTGAATGGTGGGATGGTTAAATAGTTCAATGGTTAAATGGTTGAATAGTTAAATGGGTAAATGTTTGAAAAAAATAAGTCAAAGACTGACAAGCAAACTATTGAACCATTGAACCATTGAACCGATAAGGTGGATATCATGGCAAAATATATTTTTGTAACAGGCGGGGTCGTTTCAAGTCTTGGTAAGGGGATAGCCGCCGCGTCTGTCGGAAAACTTTTGGAATGGAACGGGTACCGAATAGCGCTTCTAAAGTGCGATCCTTACATAAACGTCGATCCCGGGACCATGAACCCGTATCAACACGGCGAGGTATACGTTACGGATGACGGCGCGGAAACCGATCTTGACCTGGGACATTATTACCGCTACACGGATTCACCCCTTACTCATTCAAGCAATGTAACGACAGGAAAGATCTATCAGGAAGTTATTGAAAAGGAAAGGAAAGGCGCCTTTTTGGGAGCTACTGTTCAGGTCGTCCCGCATATCACAAACGCGATAAAGGACGGCATACGGAGAGTGAAGAGAGAAAATAAGGTTGATATCGTAATAGTCGAATTAGGCGGGACCGTCGGAGATATCGAGGGGCTTCCCTTTTTAGAAGCGATACGTCAGATGAAAAATGAAGAAGGCGTGGAAAACGCCATAAATATACATCTGACGCTTATACCTTTTATTAAAGCCGCAGGAGAAATAAAGACTAAACCCACTCAGCATTCCGTGGGGAAATTAAGGGAGATCGGTATCCAGCCGGAAATACTTATGGTGCGTACGGAAAGACCCCTGGATAAGGGATCAAGATCAAAGATCTCTTTGTTCTGCAATGTGGAAGAAGAATGCGTTATCGAAGCCGCTGACGTGGACGACATCTACAAAATACCGTTAAATTTCAAAGAAAAAGGGCTGGACAAGATCTTACTTAAAAAACTCGGTCTTAAAACGAAAAAGAGAAAAAGCACCGATGCTTGGGCAAAGATCGTAGAAAGAAAAAGAAAAGCGAAAAGATCGGTGAAAATAGGCATAGTGGGTAAATATCTTACTCTTCAAGATGCCTACAAATCCATAGACGAGGCTCTGGCGCACGGAGCGATAGCAAACAACATCAGATTGGACTTGGTTAAAATAGAGTCAGACAAGCTTGATAAAAAAAATAAAAAAGAATTAAAGGACATTTTTAAAGGAGTGTCGGGGATATTGGTTCCGGGAGGTTTCGGTTTTCGGGGTATCGAAGGTAAACTCGCCGTCGCAAAATACGCTAGAGAGAATAAGATCCCGTATTTCGGCATATGTCTCGGTATGCAGATAGCCGTGATAGAGTTCGCGCGTAATGTTTGCGGATTGAAGGACGCTAATTCAACCGAGTTCAAAAAAAAGACAAAGGCGCCTGTTATCTCGCTGCTTTCCGAACAGAAGAAAATAAAATGGAAAGGCGGAACGATGCGTCTTGGAAAATATCTTTGTAAGTTGGAAAAAGGCACATTGGCTGATAGAATATACGGGAATAAAGAGATATGGGAAAGACATCGGCATAGATATGAGTTTAACGGTGAGTACAAGACACTCTTAACTGAAAAGGGAATGATCTTAAGCGGGATACATCCTAGGGGCAATTTAGTGGAGATCATAGAGCTTAAGGATCATCCTTGGTTCCTTGCGGTACAATTCCATCCGGAATTCAGGTCAAAACCGGATAGACCGCATCCTTTGTTCAAAGATTTTATGCGCGCTGCCGGGAACAGGAGGAAAAAACATGAAAAATAATGACATGATAAAAAAAGCTAAGGAACATTTCGGTAAATTAATGGAAGAACAACTTGAGCGTATTGAGACGATGAAAAAGAACGAGGGGTGGACGAATTATAAGACCCTCAAGCCGATCGTGATCGGTATTTGTTGGGGAGACGGGATAGGCAGGATCATCTCAAAACACGCTCAACGGGTTCTTGAACATATGCTCTTGAAAGAAAAGAAGGAAGGAGCTGTCGAATTTCGCGACATAAAAGGGTTAACTATCGAAAACCGGGTGAAATGCGGACAAGCGATACCCTCGGATGTCTTGACAGAGATCAAAAAATGTAATGTTATTCTGAAAGGCCCGACGACAACCCCGCAGACAGGAGACAAGTGGCCCAATATAGAAAGCGCTAATGTGGCGATGAGAAGGGAATTAGATCTATTTGCCAATGTGCGTCCTGTAAAAATATCGGCCGAGGGAATAGACTGGTGTTTTTTTAGAGAGAATACGGAAGGCGCCTATGTTCTGGGTTCAAGAGGCATTGATGTAAGCGAGGATCTCAGTGTGGATTTTAAAGTGATAACACAGCAGGGAGCCGAGAGGATAATACGGATGGCGTTCGAGTACGCGAAGAACAACAACAAAAAACGCGTTACGGTCGTTACCAAAGCTAATGTTATCAAGACAACGGACGGAAGGTTTTCACGTACCGCTAAGATGATCGCCGAAGAATATAAAAAGTTTGGCATTACTTCGGACGAATGGTATATTGACATAATGACGGCAAAGCTTTTAGATCCGGCCAGGAGAAAAGATTTTGAGGTGCTGGTGCTGCCGAATCTGTACGGCGATATACTTACGGATGAAGCGGCGCAGATCCAAGGCGGAGTGGGAACGGCAGGAAGCGCCAATATAGGAAAAAAATGGGCCATGTTCGAGGCTATTCACGGCAGCGCTCCGAGGATGGTAGATGAAGGAAGAGATATATACGCGGATCCTTCTTCGATGATAAGAGCGGCCGCGATGCTCCTTAGGCATATCGGGTTTACGGAACGAGCGGATAAACTTGATATGGCTCTTGAGGTAAGCGGACAGTTCGAAAAGAAAGTGGTCATTACGGGACGCGATAACGGCGTGACCGGAGAAGAATTTACTTCGTACTTATTAGATTGGGTAGACGATCCGGACTTGGCGAGAAAATGGAAAAAGTACGCCACCACGTAATTGCAAGAGAACGGGAGAGACTGAAGAAGTCCCCATAAATGACGGGTATGAAGGAGATTGCTTCGCTTCGCTCGCAATGACAGAGAGACGTACATCACCCCGTCATTGGAGGAGCGAAGCGACGAAGCAATTTAACCACATAAGGTCGGTTTTATGATCAGGGAGAATACACGGGAAGACATGTTAGTTATTGATTTCGGGTCTCAATATGTTCAGCTTATCGCTCGGCGTATCAGGGAAAATCGGGTACATTCGGTCATTGAATCCCCTTCGGTCTCGATAGAGAAAATAAAAAAGTTGAACCCAGCGGGTATTATCGTTTCCGGAGGACCTTCGAGTGTATACGATAAAGGCGCTCCCACTTTTGATAAACGTATTTTGGAGATGGGAATACCTGTTCTCGGTATTTGTTACGGGATGCAGCTCATAGGAAAACTCTCCGGCGGTAAGATCAAAAAAAGCGGAAAAAGAGAGTACGGCAGAACGCGCGTATCTTTTCGAAGACAAAATCCCATTTTTAAGGGGATCTCTCCCGACAGCGCAACTTGGATGAGCCATAGGGATAAAGTCGAACGTCTTCCTAAAGGGTTTAAGACCATAGCGAAAAGCGAGAATACATCGTGCGCGGCGTTCTTTGATCCTAAAAAAAGGATATACGGCGTTCAATTCCATCCCGAAGTGGTTCATACCGAAGAGGGCGGGAAAATATTAAAGAATTTTTTGTTCAATGTCTGCGAGTGTAAAAAGACCTGGACCATGAGGTCTTTTATCGAAAAAAAAGTTGAGGAGATCAAGGAGCAAGTCGGAAAAAAAGAAGTTATACTGGGTCTTTCCGGCGGAGTGGATTCTACGGTCAGCGCGGTACTTCTTAATAAAGCTTTAGGAAAAAAGCTTCACTGCATATTTGTCGACAACGGTTTTTTGCGGAAAGGTGAAGCCGAACGCGTCAGAAAACTGTTCACTTCTAACATAAAACTTGATCTAACCGTAGTTGACGCCAGGCGTCAATTCTTAACAGCGTTGAAAGGTGTAGAAGACCCCGAAAAAAAACGTATGATCATCGGACGGACGTTCATAAAGGTTTTTGAATCTGCCGCCAAAAAGAAAAAAAATGTTGAATTTTTAGCGCAAGGAACGCTTTATCCTGATGTTATAGAATCACAATCCTTTTTTGGGGGACCGAGTAAGATGATAAAATCTCATCATAATGTCGGAGGTCTTCCGAAAAAAATGGGACTTAAATTGGTAGAACCGTTGAGGGATTTATTTAAAGATGAAGTTCGGAAAGTAGGGGAAGAACTTGGGCTCCCGAAAGGTCTCACCCAGAGACAGCCCTTTCCCGGGCCGGGATTGGCGGTGCGTATTCTAGGAGAAATAACCGAAAGCCGTTTGAACATACTGAAGGAAGCCGATTGGCTTATAATAGACATCGCGAAAAAGAAAAACATATATTACAAGACATGGCAGATATTCGGTGTTTTTCTGCCGGTAAAGAGCGTAGGGGTAATGGGGGATGATCGTACATATGAAAACACCATAGCTATACGGGCTGTAACCAGTGTTGACGGCATGACCGCCGATTGGGCAAAAATACCGTACGACGTTTTAGCGGAGATGTCAAATCGCATTATAAATCAGGTAGAAGGAATAAATCGGGTAGTCTTTGATATAAGTTCCAAACCGCCAAGCACTATTGAATGGGAGTAGGAAAGCGCTCTAGCCCCGTCTTTGCGAGAAGGAGCGAAGCGACGACGAAGCAATCTCACGATGTTGATAGATGTTGTTCAGATTGCTTCGCTCATTGCATTCGCTCGCAATGACGGATAGGACATTTCAACAGATCGGAGTAAAATGAAACATGCTCGGATAGAGGTTCGTGATAAAAAGGGCGTATATGACGCGGTTGCGGAAGCGTTAAAGAGCGATATTAGGGATATCGGCATTGATAGCGCGGAAAAGGTAGAATACATTCAAGGGTATTCCGTAACCGGCGAAGTTTCCGAAAAAGAGCTGGCTCTTTTGGCGAAAGAAATACTTACGGATAAGGTCTCACAAGAATCGAATTATCGAGGCGGGTTTTTACATGAACCGTCAAATAGCGTACACGTAAGAGAGATAACTTACAATTCCGGAGTGATGGATCCCGTCGCGGAGAGCGCCCTGAAAGCCTCTAAAGATATGGGTATAAAAGGTATAAACGCGTTCTCAACGTTTAAGAAATATGTTATTTTCGGAAAACTTTCCTCCGAAGAGATGGACAGGATCACGAACACGCTTTTATACAACAAGGTCATTCAGCATGTAGTTTCTTCCGATGAAAGCGAGGGAGAACTTAAAACCTATGAGTTTAAGCGCATCGAGATAAATATTCTTGACGCGACCGACCGCGAACTGAGAAATATAAGTAAAGACGGACAATTGTATTTGAGCCTCGTAGAGATGAAGGCAATTCGAAAACATTACCGCGCGCTAAAACGAAATCCCACGGATTGTGAATTAGAGACCTTAGCTCAGACATGGAGCGAACATTGCAAACACAAGACCATGATGGGATCCGTTCTTTACAACGGAAAACTCTATAAGAATCTTCTAAAAGAAACAGTGATGAAGGTCACCAAAGACCTTGCTAAAGATTGGTGTGTTTCTGTCTTTAAGGATAATGCCGGAATAATCAAGTTCGATAATAAGAACAATATTTGCTTCAAAGTAGAGACGCACAATCATCCGTCCGCATTAGAACCTTATGGAGGCGCAGAAACGGGAATAGGAGGAGTGATCCGCGATCCGATGGGGACCGGCCTCGGAGCAAAACCGATCATCAACACGGACATTTTTTGCTTCGGGAATCCTGATATCGGTCAATCCGGCGTACCAAAGGGAGCGCTTCATCCTAAGAGAGTTTTAAAGGGCGTGGTAAGCGGAGTACGTGATTACGGCAACAAGATGGGTATTCCTACCGTAAATGGGGCGGTTTGTTTCGATGAGAGATATATCGGGAATCCCTTGGTGTTTTGCGGCAATGTTGGTATCATGCCGGCAAAATTTTCATTTAAAAAAGTCTCATCGGGAGACTTGATCGTAGCCGTCGGAGGCCGTACCGGACGTGATGGTATACACGGAGCCACGTTCTCTTCCTCCGAATTGACAATGGAATCCGAGACAGTTTCCGGCTCGGCTGTCCAGATCGGCAACCCTATAACGGAAAAAAAAGTACTGGATACGCTGCTTGTTGCCCGGGATCAAGGTCTTTATGACGCTATAACCGATTGCGGAGCGGGAGGATTTTCCAGCGCGGTCGGTGAAATGGGGGAAGAGACCGGCGCGGAAGTATATCTGGATAAAGCTCCGCTTAAATATGAGGGGTTACAACCTTGGGAAATTTGGATATCGGAAGCGCAAGAAAGAATGGTACTGGCCGTAAAACCTAAAAAACTCAAGAAGTTGATGGAAATATTCGAAAGCGAGAACGTAGAGGCAACGGTCATAGGAAAGTTTACCGACACAAAAAAACTTGAATTGTATTATGAGAGTAACCTTTGCGCTGATATAGATATGTCGTTTATACACGAAGGTCTGCCGCGCGTAACCAGGAAAGCCGTATGGAAAGCGAAAAAAGAAAATAAAAATATACTTCCTCCGAGAAAAAAAGATCTTACAAAAGATCTGTTAAAGGTGCTTTCCTGTTGGAATGTTTGCAGTAAAGAATGGATAGTGCGGCAATATGATCATGAAGTTCAGGGGGGAAGTGTCTTAAAACCGTTTATCGGAGAAGAAAATGACGGACCTCAGGACGCTTCCGTAACAAGACCGTTATTCGACAGTTACAAAGGGATAGCTCTTTCCAACGGTATTTCTCCGTCTTATGGCGATATTGATCCTTACTGGATGGCCGCAAGCGTTATAGATGAAGCGCTAAGACAAATAGTCGCGGTAGGAGGGGATATTACAAAAACCGCGCTTTTGGATAATTTTTGTTGGGGAAACACAGATTCACCCTTGCAGCTGGGAGGCTTAGTCCGCTCGTCTATGGCCTGTTATGATATGGCCAAAGTCTATGGGACACCGTTTATTTCCGGGAAAGACAGCTTGAACAACGAATTTAACAGCGGGAAAAAGACGATTTCTATACCTCCTACGCTCCTGATATCCGCGATAAGCGTTGTTGATGATGTCCGTAAGACGATCTCATCGGATGTTAAGAGTCCGGGAAATGCGCTGTATGCAATAGGAAAAACCTATCAGGAAATGGGCGGGTCTCAATATTTCGTATCAAAAAATAAAAAAGGCGGCAGAGTTCCCCGGGTCGATCCCAAAGGATCTTTGCGGTTGATGAAAAAAGTGACTTCTCTGATACAGAAAGGCCTTATTGTTTCCGCTCATGACTGTTCCGAAGGCGGGATAGGCGTATGTATTTCGGAAATGCTTTTTTCCGGAGGTTTCGGCGCGGATATTTCTCTCAAGAAAGTCCCTAAAGAGAGGGGCATAGATAGAAACGATGTTATACTTTTTTCCGAATCGAATTCACGTTTTATCGTGGAAGTACCCTCCGCAAGTTCGGATATTTTTGAAAAAGAAATGAAAGGGCAGCCGATAGGAAAGCTTGGCGCGATAAGAAAAGACCGGAAAATGCTAATAAAAGGGCTTAAGGGAGAAGAAACAGTGCGCACCGATATAGACACATTGAAAAAGAACTGGAAAAAACCGTTTAAAAGGCTCATGCATGAAGAAAATTAAAGCTATCATACTGAGAACTGCCGGTACTAATTGCGATAAAGAAACCGCTTACGCGTTCGAGGTTGCGGGTTGTGAGGCGGAACTTGTGCATATAAACAGACTTATTGAAAAACAAGCAAGTTTGGATAAATGCCATATCTTGGCCATTCCGGGCGGGTTTACTTACGGAGATGATATAGCAAGCGGGAAGATACTGGCGAACGAACTTAAGTTCAACCTGAAAGGACCCCTTAATGACTTTGTTTCAAAAGGAAATCTTATTATAGGCATCTGCAACGGGTTTCAGGTACTTGTAAAAATGGGCCTTTTACCTAATACCGAAAAAAAGAAAGAAATTGAGATAGAAACGACATTAAGTTTAAATGATTCTGGAAAATTCATCGATAAGTGGGTATACTTAAAAAAGCCGAAAGACAATAAATGTGTGTGGACCAAAGATCTGACAGATGTGATATATTTGCCGATCGCGCATGCCGAAGGAAAATTTATAACTAAGGATACGAAAGTTTTGAACGCTCTGCGTCAAAACGGACAGATAGTGTTCAGGTATTCGGACAAAAACGGAGATGAGGGAGCAGCGGGAAGTAACCCGAATGGTTCCGAAGACAATATCGCCGGGATAACGGACCCGACGGGACGCATTCTTGGTATGATGCCTCATCCGGAAAGACACATTAGTTATCTGCAGCACCCAAATTGGAGAAGAATGTCAAAGAAAAATATGGGGCAGGGTTTGGATATATTCAGGACAGGCGTTAAATATATCCGGGAAAATATTTTGTGATCTTTTTTCTGTAGAAGTATAAAAACAGGAGGACCAATTGAAAAAAAAGAACGAGTTATATGATCTGCCGGTCGATGATCCGTGGCGCGTATTTAGGATCATGAGTGAATTTGTTGACGGATTTGAAACCTTGAGAAGTCTGGAAAATGCCGTCAGTGTTTTCGGCTCGGCACGCCTGCAAAACGATCATAAATATTATTCTTTAGCGGAACAGACAACGGCGCTTTTTGCGAAGAACGGGTATGCCGTCATAACAGGCGGAGGAAGCGGTATAATGGAGGCCTCAAATAAAGGGGCAAAAGAAGCCGGAGGAGAATCCGTAGGCCTTAACATAGTGATACCCATAGGACAGACGTCAAACGATTACATAACAATGCCCTTAGAATTCAGGTATTTTTTCGTACGTAAACTTATGTTCGTCAAATACAGTAAAGCATTTATAGTTTTTCCGGGGGGATTCGGGACCCTGGACGAATTTTTTGAAGCAGTTACCTTGATACAAACGGAAAAAATAGATCCTTTACCGGTTGTTCTTGTCGGATCAGAATATTGGAAAGGCATGCTCAGCTGGATAAAAGCGACCTGTTTAAAAGAAGATACCATAGAGGGAAAAGATATGGATATTTTTAAGACCGCGGATACGCCGGAAGAGGTTCTCGGCATTGTTAAAGAATTTTATAAACAATAGGAGGGAATATGGGTTTCAATAACGAAGAAAGAAGAGAATTTCTTAGGGTGGATCATGAGACTCTTTTGAACCTTAAAATACTGACAGGTGACAGGTTCACGTCAAAATCCGACATAACTTCGAGGGACATTTCGGCTTCCGGCCTTCTTTTTAGGACGAAGAAAGATGTGTCGGTTCCCGCGATATCGAGCATCGTGTGGCTGGGCCTCGATGAAAGAATGGTAAATATTTGCGCGGAGATCGAAGATGACCTCATTATACACAATGAAGGGGTTTTCGGAAGGGTTGTAAGGATATCCGAGGGTGAACCGGGTATTTCTTACGATGTTGGCGTATGCTTTTTAAGACGGAAAGATATGTCAGAAGAAGAGATACAGGAATTGATAGGCAAGTAGGGGTGAAGAAGTGGGAGAAACAGTCTAAAGTCTAAGGTCTAAAAGTCTACAGTCTGTGGATGACTGTGGAAAGAGCTCCTCTCTGCAATTAAAGATCGTCATCCCGGAATTGCCAAAGCAATATCCGGGATTATATAAAATGATGGTTATGTGGTAACTGGTGACTTTTTCTGCTTTCGCATTTGACTTTAGACTGTTTTTCTATGCACTATGCGGGACGGTATAACAGGAGGTGCTATGGATACACTTAAGAATTTTTTTATCGGGATAGTCGTCATAATTCTTTCTTTGATAATTTTGGGTTTTGTCGCGCTTACATGGCCTATACTGCTGGGTATAAGTTCAGTCATCCTATCCATATTAGCTTTTGTGCTCTTTGTGACCTTGATATTTTATGTTATCGTCTTAGTGGGTCACGTCACGCGCAAGTTGTTCCAGAAGTAGAAAGTTCATAGTTTATGGTTCATAGTTCGTAGTGATTGACTGATGCGGAGAATAAGAGTCAGAGAGTCAACCCCTCGGCTTCGCTCGGGACAAGAGAGTCATAGAGTCAGGTTGGACCGATGCGGGAGCCGAGTCAAAGAATCAGCGGCAAAATATTGACTCTAGAGAGCGCAGCGAACGATGACTCTAATGAGCGAAGCGAATGATGACTCTGTGACTCTCTAGCCTCTCGCTTCTGATTTACCATGGATAAAAACGCTTACGATGAATATTTGCGGTCTACTCATGAGGGTTTTGAGAGTATTTGTACCCGTTGCGGAGAATGCTGCGGGTCGAAGGATGTTCCGTGCGAAAGCCTTTTAAAACTTGATGACGGGACATACCTATGCAAAGAATATAAAGATCGCTTAGGTCCTCAGAAAACAATTACCGGCCATACCTTTACATGTGTGCCCATTCAAAACTACATAAAGGATCACACATTAAGACCAAGCTGCGCGTACAGAGGATCTTAGGCTCATTAAACCGCTTGACATAAACATTAAGAGCCTACTACAATACCCCTATAGGAACATTTTCCTGTAAAGGGATACTCAGAGCCTTTATTCAAGACGGAGAACTTAAGTGAAAAAATGTCTTTATTGCTCCGAAGAGGTGCAGGAGGACGCAAAGATATGCCGGTTTTGCCACACACAAATAAAAGGGATCTGGGTTAAAAGATCTATAAAAATTGCTTTTATAACGGCGGTCATAGCTCTCGTATATGTCAACGGTAACCGCATACGAGGCACCGTTCGTTCCGTAGGGCGGATACTGGAAGAGCTTGCGGACACATTAAGCGCTTTCAAAGATGCGTTTGTAGAGGTGCGGACCGGAGTTGCCGCGATAGCGGAAAAGGTAAAAGGTCTGGATGTTTCCGCTTCCCAAGAGAAGGGAAGTATGGACTCACTTCTGCAAGAGCTTGAAAAAATGAAGGGATAATGTATGCGGGAAGATAAACTGATAATAGTCGTGGATGACGAAAAAGACATGATAGAAACTCTTTCGGAATATTTTACACGGCAAGGGTTTCGGGTAAAAGGCGCCTCTGATTCAGTTAGATTGTTCTCTCTTTTGGATAAAAATAAACCGGATCTGATAATTTTGGATCTTACGTTACCCGGGATGCATGGTTTTGATATCTGCCGGCGGCTGCGGGAAGACATTAGGTTCTCTGATATCCCCATCATTATACTCTCCGCTAAAGGAGGGGAAGATGATAAGGTTTCGGGCCTGGACATAGGCGCCGATGACTATATCGTAAAGCCGTTCTCTATGAAAGAATTATCTTCGAGGATAAATGCGGTATTCCGTCGAAACGACCCTTTGGGCAGAGAAAAACTCATAACGGTTGGAGAGATACTCGAGATAGATCGAGAAAAATATGAAGTTAGATTGAAGGGGAAACCCGTAGACCTTACTCCTAGCGAATTTAAAATTTTGGTATGTTTGACATCCCGAAAAAATACAGCTTTTTCAAGGGATCGCATATTAGATTTTCTTTGGGGAGAAGAAAAAATAGTCGTTGCCAGGACCATTGACGTGCACATACGACACCTAAGAGAAAAGCTCGGCGAAGCGGAAAAATTTATCAAGAACGTACGCGGAGTGGGGTATAAGATAGAGGACTAAGGATAAGTTCGTAGTTGATAGTTCATAGTGTATTGACTGATACGCCATTGCAAGAAGAAGACACCAAATAGGGGCGGAAAATAAAAATAAATATGAAAAATTTTACGAAGCTTGGGGCTAAAATAAATACAAAGATCGGGAAAGCCATAAACGATCACGCTCTCATTAAGGACGGCGACCACATTTTAGCCGCCGTTTCGGGCGGAAAAGACAGCCTCACGATGCTCTATTTTCTGAAGGAGATAAGGAGCTGGGCGCCGATAAAATTCAATGTCACAGCTATTCATGTTAAGACAGATTTTAGCTGCGGCGGATGTATGCATGAAACAACGATCTCAGACACCTTAAGAAAAATGGATATAAAGTGTGTTTTTAAGGATATAAAAGTTTTGGATGAAAAAGGACAGACTTCCTGTTTTTGGTGTTCATGGAATAGACGTAAAGCGTTTTTTGAGGCTGCCGAAGAACTAGGATGCAACAAGATCGCTCTGGGGCATCACAAGGACGATATAGCCGAGACTATTTTGATGAATCTTTTGTACAAAGGCGAGATCTCCGGGATGAACCCGTATCAGGACCTTTTTGGCGGCAAGCTAGCTATCATAAGGCCGTTATGTTATATTGAAGAGGAACGCATCATAGCCTTCGCCGAAGAAACCGGCTTTCCGAAACAAAAATGCAAATGCCCTTTTGGAAAAACCTCCGAAAGAAAGCATATAAAAGCATTCATTAAAAGCACCGAAGAAAAACTTCCCGGAACAGGTATAAGGACAAATATCGTAAAGAGTCTCTCTCGGATTAAAAACGAATATACGCTAACTTGATAAACGGTTCAATAGTTCAATAGTTAAATAGTTGGAAAGTTTAAAAGGCAGACCGTCATTGCGAGGAGACGAAGCCGACGAAGCAATCCCAAAAGAGATTGCTTCGGTAGTTTCACTACCTCGCAAAGACAGGTTAAGCAACATTCTAATAGAAAGTGGAGACCAGTATGCAGGTATCTGAAGGACGTACTTTTATCGGGCGGCTGAAATATAAAGAAGATCTTTTAGCGGCGATCCGATCTGTTTGCGAAAATGAAGGAGTTACTTTAGGGTTTTTTTCCGTTATCGGAGCTGTTTCTTCCGCAAAAATGGGATATTACAGACAGGATGTAAAAAAATATGTCGACTGTTTTGATATGACCAAAACCCTAGAAATAACGTCGTGCATAGGAAATATTTCATTGAACAACTCTGAGACGTTCGTGCATGCTCACATAACCTTAGCCGATCATGACGGAAATTGTTTCGGAGGACATCTTATGTCCGGGACGAAGATATATGCAGCCGAATATTATATAAAAGAACTTACGGGAGCAGAACTTAACAGAACACATGATCCGGAGACAGGACTCAGTCTTTGGCCGTATTAGCTAGAAGATAGAAGGAGTCACCTGTCACCCCCTCGGCTTCGCCCGGAACAAGCTAGTCACCGGTCACCAGTATTAAGAAGGTAGAGGATAGAAAATAGAGGGCAGAGGGAAGAAAATGTGAGAGAGGTGTGAAGCGATGAATAGGTCGAGAAATCTTTTTTAAGTCTGGAAATGTCCTTGTGCTATTTTAGAGATTTATAGATCATTGTTCATACTCATGTGATTTACTGATGTGATAATTGGCTGGTAATAGTGTTAAGGACTGGTGACTTGGCAACTGGTGACCCAGTGACTATTTTGATACATTTATTTCTATTTAAAGAAGGAGGATTATCATGCTATTCGGATTATTTGGAAAACGAAAGGAAGGGAAAGAAGTTTTGGTGGGGGAAGTGGTGCATTATTTTCGTAAGGTGAATGCCGTGGTAGTTAAGGTGAAAAATGGAAAGATATCTGTCGGGGATGAAATGGTGGTAAAGAGACATGCAGACAGTTTCAGGCAGAAAATACAATCTATGCAGATAGATCATAATGTGGTAAATTCAGCTTCTAAGGGAGATGAAGTAGCTATAAAGATCAAGAAGAAAGCGCGTCCCGGCAGCAAAATATACGTAATTGAGTAGGATGAAAAGAAGCGTATGAAATATAACAAACCAAAAGCCAGGGTTGACGGTAGGGAGATCCCTATTGAGATCTTAGGAAAAGATGAAAAAGGAGCAAGGAATCCCCGTCCCCAAACATTTTCGGTGTGGAAAGCCTATGTTCCTTTTGTGGTGAGCGGATTGATCCTCGTTGGTACGATTGTTCTCTCCATAACCCTTTTTGTCTGGGCATTACCCGTTTTGCTCCCGATCCTTCTTGTAATCTTTATCGCTAGAATGATAAAAAAATAAGAGGCGGAGATAAGAGCGTTCCGTACGGTTCGTCTCGGACGGGAGACGATAGAAAATCCCGTCATTACAAATCCTAGCAAGGGCTTCCAAAGAACGTTTATTTTTTTAGATAAAATTACAAACTTTCAATGAACATTTGCGGTATTTTAGCATTTTTATAACTTTTTAAGGAAAAAGTGTAAAATACTGTCTGAGCTCGACTGAAAGGAGAGCGAGTTTATTTTACACCCTTGAAAAGTTAGAAAAATGCGTTAAAAAATACCGCTGTGAATGAAAGTTTGTAATTTTATCGGGGCACTATACTTAGAAAACATAAAAAGTGATTGAAAGACCCGAGGATAGAGGTTAGAATATATGCGGTTTACGTCTGGAAAATTAATGAGAGGAATAGATTTTTATGGAAGTACATTTAGCCGGGTACAACGTAGATTCTGCGGCGCTTGATGAGATCGGCGCTAAATACGGAAAGAAAGACGAGCTTACTCCGGAAGTTATATCGGCTTCATACGCGCGTATCAGCCGAGATCCCAGACCGATAAGCGAGATCAGAAAAGACGCCAGACATGAAGTGGAAAAAACTCGTCGGTCAAATTCTACCATAATATTCAAAATGGGTCATCATTCTGTCGCGGAACACGCGGTCTTTAATCTGGACATATTAGGTGTTTCACGTCTTGCGATGGAAGAAATAGAAAAGTTCAGATTATGTTCCTACACAGAGAAATCCCAACGCTACATAACGCTGGACAAAGATTTTGTTGTCCCCAAGGAGATAAAAAATGCTCCGTTCGAAAAAATGTTCATTGAAACCGTACATGAACAGAATAAAGCGTATTTTGATCTTTATGAAAAGCTTAAAACCTACGTGTTCGAGAAAAACGCGGATCTGGCAAAAGATCCTAAGAACCACAATCTTTTAGAAGGATGGGCAAAAGAAGATGCCCGCTACATAACCGCGCTTGCGACGGAATCCCAAGTGGGACAGACCGTTAACGCCCGAAATCTGGAACTTATGCTCAGAAGATTCGCTTCACATCCCCTGACCGAGATCAGAGAACTGGGAGAGGCGGTCTACGAAAAAATAGCGGATGTCGCGCCTTCGATAGTTCTTTTCAACAAAGCGAATGACCGAGATCTTTTGACCTATCCGGAGTTAAAGAAACTTTCGGAAAAAATACTGCAAAGCCTTCCGGCTTCGGAGATCTCGGAAGAAGAAGTGAAACTCGTAGATCATACGAAAGGCGCGGATGATATAATTGCCGCGGCTATACTTCATACTTCGACGGACCTTCCTTATCAGGAATGTTTAATGGCCATTAAACATCTTGATGAGAGCGCTAAAAAAATGTTATTCAAGACGGCGTGTCAGAATATGCAGTTCTATGATTCTATGTTGCGCGAATTTGAATACGCGAACCTGACCTTTGATATAATTCTGTCTTCTGCATGTTTCGGACAGCTTAAAAGACATAGGATGGCAACAATAACCGTACAACCGTATGATCCGGGTTTAGGTATTACAATACCTGAGTCCATAAAAGAGATCGGAGAGGAAAAGAGTTTTAGAAAAATAACAGATCTTTCGAGGGAAGCATATGACAAAATACACAAAGAACATCCCTTGGCGGCTCCGTACATCCTCACTAACGCGCATAGAAGAAGAGTTCTTATACGCGTTAATGCAAGAGAGATGTATCACATCTCCCGCTTGAGAGAGGACAAGCACGCTCAGTGGGACATACAGAATATTTCACGCCGGATGAGAGAAAAAGCTAAAATGGTAATGCCTCTTACATTTTTGCTTGTCGGAGGAAAAGACCGATACAACGATATATACAACGATCTTTATGGTACCCTTCCTAGGATCACGGAAGCGATTTTGCCCGGGGTTAAGAAAATTAGGTGAGAAATATGGCTAACATAGAATGTCCTAAATGTAATGTTACTATGACCACTATACGTCTCAATGGGGCTGAAACAGACGAATGTCCGGACTGCGGCGGCATATGGGTAGATCATTTTGAGGAAAAACAGGTTCTTGAGATGATGCCGGAAGTGTTTACGATCGAGGAGCTGCAGAATTTAAGAAAAGTCTATAAGTCTGAGTGTCGAACCGAAACGATAAAATATGTCAGATGTCCGCGTTGCGGTGATTTTATGTGGCGAAAAAATTATATGCATCATTCCGGGATAATTGTCGATACATGCAAAAAATGCGGCACTTTTTTTGATAAGGGAGAACTTGAAAAAGCCGTTGATTTCATAAAAAAAGGCGGCATTGAATACGAAAAGATGAAACGCTCCGAGAGGGCCATAGTGAACGTTCAAAGCAAGATGCTAAGAGAACTTACCCGAGTAGAGAACAAAGTCCATCGTCTTCACTGGGTAGGAAGGATCTTAAGTCTTCTCGGGTTATAACCCGCATATGTACCCTAAAAATTCTAACCTGGCAGATCTAACCAGGTTAGCTAGCTAACCTGGTTAGAAATACTGAGAAGGGGGCAAGTTATGAAGAAATTGCTGCATATTATCGCGACACCAAGAGGGGAAGAGTCCAGAACATTAAAGGTGTCAAAGAGTTTTTTAACCGCTTTTAAAGAAAAGTATCCGGATGCTGAGATAGAAGAACTTGATCTTTTTAAAGATCCCCTGCCTGAAATCGCGTTAAAAGAGGTTACCGGCAAATATGTATTGCTTTCCGGAGGAAAGCTGGAAGGGGAGCTAAAGGACGCATGGGACAACATTCTAAAGCATATTGATCAATTTACCTCTCAAGACGCATATCTGATCAGCACCCCGATGTGGAATTTCGGCATTCCTTACAAGCTTAAACAGTATGTAGACATAATCGTTCAACCGGGCTATTTGTTTAAGTATAACGAAAGAGGCGTAGAAGGACTTGTAAAGAACAAGAAAATGACGGTTATTACAAGCCGCGGCGGGGATTATTCAGAAGAGAGTCCAATGCATGCTTATGATCAGCTGGAACCTTATTTAAGGACTGTTTTCGGTTTTATAGGAATAACCGACCCCTCCTTCATAAACGCCCAACCTATGGACGCTCTGGGTCCAGAGATTCAGGCAACTAAGATCACCGAAGCGCAAAAGAAAGCCCGCATGAATATCTAATTTACTCCTCCAAACTCCTAGCTCCTAAATAATCTAACCTGACAGATCTAACCAGGTTAGCTAGCTAACCTGGTTAGAATTTGAGAATTCGTGGATTATTGACTGAGAGGCGCGTAAAGTGTGGCGCATTTTCGTCAGTTAAGCCTCCCCTAAACTCTGGAATAAAAAATTTGAGATAATTTTCCGACTTTTTGTGTCTACTATAGTGTAGAGATATTTTATTTTACACAAAAAAAGGAGGAAAAATGACCGAAAACGGATTTTGGAATTTTATGGAAAAAAGATGGAAAGAAGGGGGGAAGGCGACTCAATTATCATATGTGAAGGATGTCCCTGATCCGGAGGGAAGGGGCTATGGACAATACATAGGAACAGGACACGCTTTACTGCCGAAAAACTATCAAGATTTTTCTCCGTACGATATAATCGGCATGGGTAAGCTTCTTTTTGAACGGGACATTAAGATCAAAACAAAAGAGGCTATTTTGGTGCTCCTGGCTCATCAGCCCTCGAAGGTCGCTCTTACCATGCTCAAGAGATACAACGTGCGTCCGGATAAAGCACTAAGATTCTATGCCAAATTCGCGCTGGAAGAATGCGAAATGTGGAATGAATGACGTTTATAAGAGGGACGTCACTCATTAATCCCAACGTAGGGGCGGGGATGAATTGGCATAATAAAATGAAAAAGAAAGCGGATGCTTGCAATTTCCTTCCTTTTGTGGCAACCTTTCGTAAAAAGGTATCTTTATGTTGAAGAGAAAGATAAGAGGGAGTAAGCACTGAAAAAGGAGAAAATATGGGTGTGAAAAAAATTCATCACGAACATACTAACGTTTTTGGTTTTGAGATCACAGGTAAACTTACCTCTGAGGAGATCGAGGAGTTTCTTCCCGAGATCGAAAAAGCAATAGAAGAGGCAAATAAAAAACTTAGGCTTTTAGTTGATGTTACCAAGATGCATGGGGCGAACATTAAATCAGAATGGGAGATCTTTGAGTTTTTGAAGAAACATATAAAAGACGTTCAGCTTATAGCGATTGTAGGCGCGCATTCGTGGACAAAGGTCATGAGCGAGAT
>JBDRBI010000096.1:0-7838 GCA_043822885.1 Candidatus Omnitrophota bacterium | reverse complement strand
AAGAAGTGTGGATTATTGGGTTTATGGGATACTACAGCATATAGACAGCGTGAAACAACCTGAATGGGCGCCGTCTTCCCCCATGGGGGAAGATATCAAAGAACTTGAATATGAAAGTGCCCAATTATCTTGACACTACTTGTACTTTACGCCGCTTGACAATAATAAAACGGTATGCTAACCTCTTTATAATAATATAATACCAATTGAAATGACCATCGCTCAATACAATCAGAACGCTCTATGCAATGGCAAAAAATAAAAACACGATCAATGAAGTAACAGGCCTAGACATAGGAAGCCATTCCGTAAAGATAGTGTCTATAACAAAAAACGCGGATGCGGAGGTTCTTTCTGCGTACAATATAAAGAGGATCCCCACTAATGACGGTATTCCCGGCATCAAAGAGACCATAAAAAGCGCTTTGGATGAAATAGATATTCTGCCCAAGGAAGTAAATCTTTCCCTGTCCGGTCAGGACATAATCGTAAGGTTCATAAATTTACCAAAAATGAAAAAAGATCAGCTTGATGCCGCGTTGGCCTACGAAGCTGAAAAGTATATTCCTTTCAATGTGAACGAAGTGGTGCTGGATTCCATTATTTTGGGAGACGTTCTCAATAGCGGACAGATGAAGGTGCTTTTAGCCGCGGGAAAAAAGGACTTTATAGAGGGAAGGGTAAAAATGATAGAGGGCCTAGGCATGGAGACGCGGATAATGGATATAGCTCCTTTCGCGATGTTCAACGCGTTTATTAAGTCTCACGGACTTCCGGAAGATAAAGTATGCGCTTTTCTCAACGTAGGACATTCACAGACCGATGTTTTGATCCTCGACGGAGAAGTCCCGTGTTTTACCAGACAAATACAGCTCGGGGGGAAAAATGTAACAAATACATTGATGAAAGAATTTTCACTTTCGGAAGAAGAGGCCGAAAAAAAGAAGATGTATCCCGAAGATTGCGACAAAGAAATGGTCCTCAATGCCTCTTTACATATGGTGAAAGCTCTGGTAAAAGAGCTTCATCTTTCTTTCGGGTATTTTGAGAACAGATACAATAAACGGGTAGAAAAGATCTATTGCACCGGAGGAAGTGTAGCCCAGACCGGCATGGCCGCCTTGTTGGAAGAACATGTCGGCATTGAGATAAAAAAATGGGATCCCATAGGAGAGATCAAGTTAGGGGAGACTATTTCCGAAGAGGATATTATGCAGGTATCGTCGCAATTGGCGGTCGCGATAGGACTTGCTCTAAGAGGATAGAAAGCGTAAGAGATGAAAAATAAAATGATCGAAATTAATTTGCTTCCCAAGGAGTTGAGGAAGGCCAAAAAAGTTTCCTTGGAATTGGAGAAAGGTCCGATGGTACGCGTAGCCGTCACGATCCTTTTACTGATAGCGGGGTTTCATTTTCTCGTAGTCTTTTTGGCCGGACAGAACAGGGCTGAATCAGAGGTTTTGACCGCCGAGTGGAACAGGATGGAACCCGAGAGAGAAAAGACAGGAATGCTTACTAAGGACGCGCTAGAGATAGAAAAAAGACTCGATGCCATAAGGAGCATAACGGATAATAAATTTGACTGGACTAAACTTCTCAACAGCCTCAACAACGCTGTTATCCCCAAAATATGGCTCTCGGAGCTTGAATTAAAATTTGAAGTTTTGGAAAAAAAAGGAAAAGGGAAAATTTCGAAAAAAGAACCCGCCTCCATAAGCATTACGGGGCATGCTCTGGGAAGTAGTCAGGAAGCCACTTCGAGCGTGGCTAAGTTTATTACCAGCCTTAAGGAAAACAAGGATTTCGCGGATTGTTTCAGCGAGGTCGAACTCCAAAATATGAGAACAAGAGAGATTGCCGGAGAAGAGACCATGAGGTTTATTCTGAATTGCCGCCTGCGTTCAGCGACTGACGCGGAGGGGAAGACAGGATCCGGCGGAAGAAGATGAAATAATGGACATGAAGGATATAAGCATAGACAGTATAAAATTTTTTCTTCAGGGTGAAAAGACGCGGGGACGTGCTATTCTTATAGGGGCTGTGATCACGGGATTTTTATATTTCACGATCTTGGTTTTGCCGGAGACGATGACATTTTTTAGCGGGCTAAGAGAAACAAGGGAACTTAGGGAGCAGATAGCGCTTGTTAGGAGCAGAGTGGAGCTGGCCGATACTATGACACAAAGACTTGGTGGATTAAAAAAGGATCTCGAGGAATATGCCGAAAGTCTGCCGGACAAAAAAGAGATCCCGGAATTTTTGGAAGGCATGTCCGCGATCGCTAAGGTATCGGGGGTGAGAATAATCAGCATAACACCCGCTGAAATTAAGGACCCTGACGACGAAAAAAGTAAAGGATTTTACAAAGAAATGCCGATAACGATAACGGCTGAAAGCGGATATCATGAGCTCGGGTCTTTTATCAGCAATCTTGAATCGGGAAACAGGGTTGTTTTGATAGAGGATCTGCGCATACAGGGAAGAGAAGACTCATCCAGAAAACATGACATAAAAATGACGTTAAAAACATATGTATCAGGATAGAAAAAAGACAGTTTACGTAAAATGTTTGATAACAGCCATAGCTGTAAGCTTTGTGATGTTAATTCGGTGTGTTCCTGTTTTTGCGGGAACGTATGATCCGGAAAAAAAAAGAGATCCGTTTGTGCCGCTTCTGGGAGCGGGAAAAGAAGCGTCATCTTTGGGAGACGGCGTACTTTCAATAAACGATATTGCTCTTCAGGGGATCGTTATGGGAGCGGACGGAACATATAGCGCGATAATAAACGGGGAAGTCATGAAAGCCGGAGATAAAACAGAACAGATAGAAATAAGATCTATCACCGGCAATACGGTAGTTATAAAAATAGGCGAAGAAAGTTACGAAGTTCAGCTTTATGAGTAGGGCAGTTGTGCTGGCTCAATAATTTGCTAACATTTTGGAGTTCATAAAAGATGGAGAGCTTATAACGGAAATATCGTCTTTGCGAACCCCAAACGAATGTGAGGGGTGAAGCAATCTCCTTCATATAACAGATTGCTTCGCTTCGTTCGCAATGACGAGAGTTGCAGTATTTTCGGCTGAAAATACTGTACTGTTTGCTATCAACTAAAACAGGGGGATTGATGAACATAATAAGGGACAGTTTTTTATCGAAGCTCTGCATTGGCTTTATCATAGCGGGGATGGTACTCTTGCCGACGGGTGCTTCCGCTCAGACGGAGGTGACGTCAGCAGGAAAAAGTATAACCCAGACGCTTCCTTCTCCCGGCAACGTGAGCGTTAATTTCAAAGACGTGGACATAAAAACGGTTTTGCATTATCTTTCGGAGATAAGCGGAGTAGATATCATACCTTCACCCGGGGTCGAGGGTTTGGTCACGATGAGATTAAGGGACAAACCTTGGAAGGTCGCGCTTGATATTGTTACGAGGAATTATGGGTATGTGTATTCCCAGGATGAAGAAGAAGGGATAATACGTGTCATACCAAAAGATGTTTTGCAGTCTGAAGAACCCGTTACGGTTGTTATTCCGCTGAACTATATGACCCAGGAAGGACAACAAAAAGAAAGCGACAGGAACATCAAACAGCTTTTGGAAGCGATCGATTCCGTTCTTATTTCCATCGCGGGAGAAAGATCCACATTTTTGCCTAGCGCCAATGCCATTGTGGTTACCGCTCTTCCTTCGAGGATAAACAGTATTAAGAACATGGTTGCGAGAGTGGACAAAAAAACCCCGCAAGTAATGCTGGAAGCGAAAGTAATTGAGATCACTTTGGATAGGAACGATCAATTCGGAGTAGATTGGAACGCGATCATAACCGCTTCAGGAGCAAGGCGGCCGGTAACGTTCCCGTTCAATAACGAGGGAGGATTGCCATGGCTTCCCGGAGCCCAAGACAAATTTTATCCTACGGTTAACAGAGGCCAAAATCAGGCGGATTTTCCACTGGAGACATTTACCGAGGGCGCTGGCGGTATTGATGTAACAGCGGCCGCTGTAGCCAGTTCTATTTTTTCGTTTGGGACGCTTGATTTTAGCCAATTTCAGGCAGTTTTGACTATGCTGGATGAAAGGGATGATACGGAAATACTATCAAGTCCCCGTATTACGACTCTTAATAATCAGCCGGCTGTTATAAAAGTGGTAAGTAACATTTTTCTGCAGAAAAGCCAGTCGACCGCGGATGGCGGCGCGTTCGTAACAGTAGAATTTGAAGATGATCCCAGACAAGTAGGGGTCATCTTGGAAGTTACCCCGCATGTCAATGACAACGATGAAGTCACAGTGGACCTGCATCCTCAAGTATCAAGCAATCTTGCTTTTACAGAACTCTCGGTAAATAATACGCAGAATACCGTAGCCATGCAGTATCAGTCCAGAGAGGCCGAAACGCAGGTAATGGTCAGAAACAATGAGACCATTTTTATAGGGGGACTGATAACAGAGACATTGACCAAACAAGATCATAAATTCCCTATTTTGGGGGATCTTTTAGGTTGGATACCGTATGCGGGAAGTCTGTTCAAATACGAAGTAGATAACAAGGAGAAGACCGAAGTAGTATTTTTTGTTACTGTTCATATCGTGAAAGATTGGACAGAAACAATGAAGTTCCCCGGCGTACAACAACAATATGACAAACATTACGGTGATGCCAAAGCGAAAAAAAAAGAAGCACTCATCAAAAAGGGTAAGATAAAAAAAACGGATAAAGAAGAAGAAATATACGTGTCTCCCGTTCAAACCGAAGGGGAGAAAAAGGGGCGCAGACCGGTTTTGGATTTCAGGAAAAAGAAAACAGAGTGATCATGTTTAAATATTCCGCAACTTTTTATAAAAAGGGGAATATGGTGTACATATCACACCTGGACTTGATGTCGCTTATGCGCAGAGCCATACGCAGAGCGGATCTTCCCTTTGTTCTCAGTAAAGGATTCACTCCCAGGGTCAAGATAAGTATGCCCCGGGCTCTAAGCCTGGGGAAAGAAAGCGATTCGGAAGAAGCTATTTTTTATTTCAAAGAGGAGATCCCCCCGGAAGAGGCGCGTTCAAAACTTAACAAAGAATTCCCGGAAGGGATAATGATCAATACGATCAAAAAGGAATAATATAAAATGACAAAGAGAAGACCTAAAAAAGAAACAAACGAAAACATCGACAATGAGATACTGGTAAATGTGGGCCCGGTAGAGAAACGTATAGCCGTTCTTACGAACGGAGAGTTGTCGGACTTTTTTATGGAAAGAAAAAGTCTTGAGCATTGCGCGGGCAGTATCTACAAGGGCAGGGTAAATTCTATCCTTCCGGGGATAGAGGCTTCTTTTGTGGATATAGGCATGAACAAGAACGGATTTCTGCATGTAAGCGATATTGTAGACAGGGAAGCCGCTTTAAGGGCGATGCTGTCCGACGAGGACGCTCCGGCTCCTCTTCCGGCGCCGAAAGAATACAAAAAAAAGGGGCCGGTAAAAATAAACAACCTTTTAAAAAAAGGGGAAGAGATCATGGTGCAGGTGGTAAAAGAGGCCATGGGAACAAAAGGACCTAGGCTTACCACCCACATAAGCATCCCCGGCCGATATCTGGTCCTCATGCCGTATGACAAAGGCGTCGGTATTTCCCGCAGGATCAACGACAGAGAAGAAAGAAAAAGGATACGTGAGATCCTGGCGAAGGAAGAACTTCTCAAAAATATGGGATGTATAGTAAGAACGGTTGCCGAGGGGATACCTGAAAACGAGCTTAAGAGGGAATTGAGATATCTCGCCAATCTTTGGGAAAGAATACGTCTTAGAGCCGCTAAACAAAAAGCGCCGATCACGGTGTATGAAGAATACGGAATTGTCCTAAGGATCATAAGGGATGTTCTTACGGAGGACGTTAAAAGGCTTATAGTGGACTCAAAAGAAGAATACAACCGTATAATCAGGTTTTTGAAAGCATTTATGCCGGCGCTTAAGAAAAAAGTGAAGTTGTATGAGGATCATATCCCGTTGTTCAATAAATACAACCTGGATAAAAAAATAGACGAAATATTCGAAAGAAAAGTATCTCTTCATAGCGGAGGGTATCTCATCATAGAACAGACCGAAGGGGTAGTTGTCATAGACGTCAATACCGGAAGTTTTGTGGGAAAGAAAAGCCTCGAAGAAACAGCGTTCAAGACCAACGTGGAAGCGGCAGAGGAGATACCCAGGCAGCTTATGCTGAGAGATATCGGAGGGATCATAATAATCGATTTTATAGACATGGACTCCAAAGAGCACAGGGATAAGGTATTCGGTTGTCTTCAGCAGAAAATGAAGATAGATAAGGCGCGTATGAATGTACGCGCGATATCGCAGTTCGGCATAGTGGAAATGACACGGCAGAGGATGAGGAAAAGTCTGGAAGGGTCATCCCGGGTCGAATGTCCGTATTGCGCCGGAAAAGGTATGATAAAAAGCGTCGAAACCATTGCTATAGAAGCAGTTAGAAGAATAGACGGATTGCTGGTGAAAAACCCCAGAAAAACTAAAGAAATAACGGTGATAGTACACCCGGACATAAATTCCGCGCTTCTGTCAGACCAGGCAATGATGCTCAGTGATATACAGCGTAAACACAGATGTAAGATAGACATAAAAAGCGACACCTCTCTCCACATAGAAGACATAATCATAGAAGAAAAATAAACTATCCTTAAGGTGGATTAACGCCGCTTGATAGGGTAAACTTTATGTATGGGTTAATAGTGAAAATGACCGTCATTGCGAGGAAGGAAGCAAAGCGAACGACGAAGTAATCTCCTTCAAGCTTAGACTTAACAGATTGCTTCACTCACTTTGTTCATTCGCAATGACGGAACGTGTGTGTGATGTGCTATCAGGGTTCTGCAAAACGAATATTTCCATCGTCTTTGCGAGGAACGAACGAAGTGAGTGACGAAGCAATCTCAATAAACATAACAGGTTACAGAGATTGCTTCGGTCGCTCCGCTCCCTCGCAATGACGAAAAGAGTCATTTTGCAGAATTCTAAATGTGTTATGTGTAATGAGAATGGTATAAGGGGGTGTTTGAGCGCATCGCAATTTTAGTTTTTTTTATAACTTTTTAGGGGAACATTGTTAAATGTTGTCCGAGCCCGAACACCTATAAAAACAAGTGAGGGCGAGTTCATTTAACACCCTAAAAAGATAGAAAAAAAGCGTTAAGAAATTGCGCACAAGCGAAAATATCCCCTTGTACCATTATACGTGGATTGCTTCACTCACTACGTTCGTTCGCAATGACGGAGAAGGTGGGTTCGCAATGACAGAGAAAGTGGACGGGGAAGAAAATATAAACTAAGTTTGGAGAGAAGATGAGCTTATTTATTTTTAACAAAAAGGGGATGACTTTAGTTGAGTCTCTTGTCGCTATGCTTATACTCCTCTTTGTTATAACCGGGATGCTCAGTGCCTTTGTCGTAGGTAAAATGAGTATATACAGGACCGGAAACAGAGCAAAAGCGATGAATTTGCTCAGGGAACAGATGGAATTGATAAAGGCCCAAGACCTGTCTACGATCGAGGGATGGATAGATGACCCGTTTCCTCCGGAAGACGATGTTGATGATGCTGTTGGGGGTGATGACCTGATAGATGATACCCGGACTACAACCGTACAGCAAGACGCGGACGGCAATCTAATAGTCACGGTTACGCTGAATTGGGCCAAGAAGTCATGGGGAGGGACCCTTACAAAAGGTACCGCGGATGACCCCGACATGAAACTGGAGACCTTGATAAGTCCTCAGTAATGACTTAAGGATGAAAGATGAGAATACACGAAAAAAAAGGCATTTCTT
>JBDRBI010000095.1:0-6166 GCA_043822885.1 Candidatus Omnitrophota bacterium | reverse complement strand
GTTATGGTTCTCATTCAACCATTAGGGTATGCCATTTTTATCTCTATTTCAAAGAACTTATCTATATCGAGATTGCTTCACCCCGCTCCCCGGGGTTCGCAATGACCATCTGAAAGTGCCCACAATATGTTACACTATCTTTTGGAAAATGGGATAAAGGGATCTTTTCGTTTGTACGCAATTTTTTAACGCTTTTTTTCTAACTTTTTAGGAGTGTTAAATGAACTCGCCCTCACTGGTTTTTAAAGGTGTTCGGGCTCAAACAGCATTTAACAATGGTCTCCTAAAAAGTTAGAAAAAAATCTAAAATTGCAATGCGCGAAAATATCCCTTTATCCCATTTTTTTTGCTTTCCCCCGAGAGCGCTTCTAAATTCCGTCATTGCGCCTGTCCTCCGTAGCCTTGCCTGTCCTGAGCGAAAGCGAAGGGGCGAAGGGGGAAAGAGCTCATTCGCTACTCCGTCATTGCGAGGAGCGAAGCGACAAAGCAATCTCCTCGCTCCTTCCGTCATTGCGAGCGCACTTGCCGCTCCGTCATTGCGACTCCCGCTGCTCCGCTTTGCGGAGCAAAGCGACGGGGGGAAGCAATCTCTCTACCACATCAGTCAATCCCCAAACCTTTTAACCTTTTAACCTTTAAACTTTTAAACTGTTATTCCCATTGCGCTCTTCTTTCCTTCATGTTATCATGCTCGAAGGTTAAGAAAAGGGGCGGTGTATATGAAGATCGGCATAATAGGCCTGGAGCAGGCCGGAAAAACTACGGTTTTTAATGCTTTGACCGGCGCGGACAAAGAAGTCGGGACTTTTGGGAAAATAGACGCTAATATCGCCGTAGTAGGCGTTCCCGACAGCCGGATAGACTGGCTAAGCGACCTATACAAACCTAAAAAAACCGTCTATGCGGATATTGAGTTCGTAGATATCCCGGGGAGCATAAACGACTCTTCCGATACAAAGATCGTAGCCGCGGCAAGAGAGACCGATGCTTTTGTCTTTGTTATCAGAGCTTTTATTAACCCAAACGTTCATCATCCTCTGGGAAACAATGACCCCATAAGAGATCTAGAAAGCGTGAAAACAGGTCTTATTATCGCCGATATGTCCGTAGCTGAAAAACGTATCGAAAAGCTGGAAAAGATCGTCACCAAAGGCGCCGGCACTCCGGAAGACAAGCTTGAACTTTCGTCTTTACAGAAAGTAATGAAAACTCTGGAAAGCGAGAAACCCGCGTCCCAAGCGGATCTTAACACACTGGAAGAAAAAGCAGTTCGCTCTTTTCAGTTTCTTACATTAAAACCTTTTCTCACTCTTTTAAATACGTCAGAGGATGCTCTAAATTCACAGGATACATTGTCTATGATCGGAACCATACCTAACAGTATGGCCATATGCGCGAATATAGAAATGGAAATACGCCGCCTGAACGAAGATGACCGCGCGGACTTTCTGGCGGATCTCGGCATACAAGAATTATCTCTAAACCCTTTTATCAGAAACGCTTATAAAACCCTCGGCCTTATCTCTTTTTTCACTGTAGGAGAGGATGAAGTCCGGGCATGGACCATCAAAGAAAATACCCCTGCCGTAAAAGCCGCCGGTAAGGTACATTCGGACCTTGAGAGAGGGTTCATACGCGCGGAAGTCTTCTCTTTCGATGACATAAAGGCAAAAGGCGCCGAGCGGGAAGTCAAGAGTGCCGGTCTTTTCCGTTTAGAAGGTAAAGAATATCCGGTAAAAGACGGCGATATCATATCGATAAAATTCAGTGTTTAGTCCTTGACGAAAATGATAGCATGAAATAGAATGAGTTCTTAAAAAAAATAATAGGATACTGCGCGAGTGGCGGAATGGCAGACGCACCAGCTTGAGGGGCTGGCGGGAGTAATCCTGTGCGAGTTCAAATCTCGCCTCGCGCACCAGCTTTCGCCTACCTATTTTAATGTTATCTGGCTTCAGCTGGCAGGCCATACAGGAAAAACGAAAGCTGTCCGCCGTAGCCAGAAAGGATATAATAAATAGGCGAAGGCGGACAATCTCATATTAAATTTAAGCGGCCCCATCGTCTAGCCAGGTCAGGACACCAGATTCTCATTCTGGCGACACGGGTTCGAATCCCGTTGGGGCTGCCAATTTTGGTCAGCCAAGATATAGCTACGAACCAAAAATGTAAAGGCAAGGCTTAAAAGCCTTGCCTTTCTCTTTCCGCTCACTTTCCAAGTGAGAATAAATTCTCTCTTGGAAAGTGAGCTCCAAGAACAGCCCCAACGGGGCTCCTTCGTCGTTCGCTCCGCTCTCTCCTTGTTGTCCCGTTTTTAGGGATTCGAAGAGAGATTTCGAACCTTTAATCCAGAGAGTATCCGAGCTGGCGAGGATACGACTAAAAAATAATGAAAATTCTAACCTGACAGATTTAACCAGGTTAACTAGCTAACCAGGTTACAATTAGAGTCCAATTAGAGTCAATTAGAGTTGACCCCTTCCGATGATGAAAATTCTAACCTGACAGATTTAACCAGGTTAGCTAGCTAACCTGGTTACAATTAGAACTCGCCTCTCTTTTCTCGCATCTTTTTCGCTTTTCTTGACTTTCTTGAATGCTGTGGGTATACTTGGCATGTTACTTATAGTAAGTATTGAAAGTATTGTACTTTCAGTACAAATTGAACTATCAATAAGTCTCGCGATATAACAAAAGGATAAAACTTTGACGACAAAATCGGATAATACTAAAACGTCCGCAAAATTCGTGTCGCTGCAGGAAATATCTAAGGTATTCAGTCTTTCCTACCAGACGCTTAATTACTACACCAGCCTTGGATTATTGCGGTCCACAAAAAGGCAAGGTAACAAACGCTTATACCTTATAAGTGAAGCGCGTGACCGCTTAGAAAGGATAACAAAATTTAAGAACGAGGGGTATCCCCTGCGGGTAATATGCGGTATACTTAACCGAGACCAGGATGTGACCGATGAACTATTATAAGATACTAGGAATGGACAAAGAGCCTTTTTCCACCAGTCCGGATCCTCATTTCTTCTATGATTCTCAGGAACATAAGGCCGCCCTTATGCGCATACTCATAGAAGTCCGCCTTAAGCGCGGCCTGTCAGTCATTATGGGTGACGTCGGCACGGGAAAAACCACGCTTTGCAGAAAACTTCTGCAGCTTTTTAAAGAAAGAGGAAATGTCGAATTTTATATAATCCTCGACCCCACTTTTAAGACCGAGGACCTCTTTATAGAGTGTCTGATAAGAACTTTCGGCATAACTATGGAAAAAGAGCACCCTAACATACTGGATTATAAAGAGGCTATAAAGAACTTCCTCTATAGAAAAGGTGTCGAAGAGAACAAAACGGTCGTTCTTTTGATAGATGAAGCTCAAAAATTGGATTCATCATCTCTCGAGGTATTAAGAATGCTCTTGAATTACGAGACCAATGAGTTTAAACTACTTCAACTGGTCCTTGTCGGTCAGATGGAACTTATGATACAGCTTAAAGGTATGAGGAATTTTGTGGACAGAATAGGGCTTAGGTATATACTGAACCCGTTCGATATACGCGAGGTCCAGGAGATGTTAGACTTCCGTTTAAAACGCGCGGGGTATGATTCGCGTGAAAGCTTGTTCGATAATGAAGCTATCGAAGAGATATACAAGGTCACTCAAGGATATCCTAGACGCGTCTCGATGTTGTGCCATAATGCTTTAAGGGAACTGGTCATCACGGATACCAGTGTCGTAACGCGGGATATAGTACATAAACTCGTTTCCAAAGAAGTTTTTATCTGAGTGTGAAGTTTGGCTTGCTTAAGAAACGCATAGGGCATAGAGCATAGGGCATAGGGGGCCTGGGGCATAGAAAATAAAGGTCTGAAGTCCGAAGCTTAAAAGAAAGGCTGTGGATGAGATTGCTTCGCTTCGCTCGCAATGACGTATGGGGGAAGGAGCGAAGCGACTGAGGACGAGATGCCTGTGGGGAATGGTATCACAGTAATGATTCGGAATAACGATTTTTATATATGTAACGCTATGCCCTATGCTCTACGCACTATGCAACTTATGCGAGTTAACCTATTACTATAAACCACAGAAAGGTTATATATGGCTATCCAAAACAAAATAACTCCCGAAGAAAAATTGCTGCATATTATCGAAAACACAAAACACGGCAAGCCCAATGTTCCTTCCGGGGGAACAAAGAGCTCCCCCTTTGGGTTTATCGATATTTCTTCTATTTTGCGCGTCATAAAGATCGACCCTAAACACCTGACCTTAAAAGACGCTAACAAAGTCCTGATCCTTCTGGGCATTATCCTCACGTTCTTTGCTTTTTACTATTTAGCCGGAGAGAAAGATTTTATTCAGAACAGATTGACCGCCCTTAAAGGTATGGAGATAAAAAAGGATCGGCTCTCCATAGATCTTGACAGCGGCAACAAATTAGACGCTGCAAGTTATAAGGCAGGTACGCTCAAAAATAATCCTTTTCATCTGCTTCCCGTAGACACGGACTCCACGGAGAAAAAAGCAGTAGTAACAATAGAACTTAACCTTGTAGGGATATTGTGGTCTGATATGGCCCAGGCCATTGTAGAGGAACCGGCGGCCAATAAGACTCACATGGTATATGTGGGCGACTTTATTGAGAATTACAAAGTAGAAGAAATAACACAAACAGAAGTAAAACTTGTATCTGAACATGGCGAAAAAATACTTAGATAATCTTATTTTTCTGATAGTTTTTTTGGGCCTCTTCATGCGGACTGTGCCCGTATCGATGGCCGAAAATGAAATTCCTTCCGCTTTTGCGGGGGTTTCTTCTTTCGGTTATCCTTCGGCATCATCCTCCGCGGCGGGTGACGATGCGGGTATAACCGTGGACGCGTCGGGAGAGACCGACAAACTAAGCCTTGACCTAAGAGGCATAGAACTAACGGAACTTTTTAAGGTCCTGTCAAAAAAACTCAACCAGAACATCATCCCCTCCAGAAATGTCATCGGCAGGGTAAATCTTTTTCTGAACGACATAAAATACGAGGATGTGTTGGACATAATCATGGTGAGCCAGGGACTGGCATACGAAAGACAGACGGACAATGTTCTCATCGTTATGACATCTTCCGAATACGAGTCGCTTTACGGTAAGAAATTCGACGAGAAACGCAAGATACGCACATTGAAAATATCGCATGCCCAGCCGTCTACTATACTCAGCGCGCTTAACAGTCTGAAAAGCAATGTCGGGGAACTAATTCTGGACGAAGTGACCGGAACGCTGATCCTTATAGATATACCTGAAAAACTTGATCTTATGGAAAACACGTTCAAAGATCTTAATGTCCCCGCCGTAACCGAAGCGTTTGAGCTTCAATACGCTAAAGTCGAGGAGATCGAAGACGATATATCGAGTCTTGGGACAGAAGGATCGAGTTCCGTTCTTATAGACGAGCGCACCAATACGATAATAGTCACCGATCTTCCCGGAAATATGGATGTTATAAGACGCACGATAGCCATTCTGGATCAGGAAACGCGGCAGGTGTATATAGAGGCCGAGATCATCGAAATAACTTTATCGGATGATTTCGCGTACGGCATACAATGGGAAAAGATCATGAATGATCCGTCTTTTTGGGGTTCGGCTCTTACCGGGAGCTTCGCGGGAACGGGTCTGACCTCGGCTTTTACGCGCCTTACGCTCGGCACACTTGATGAACATAAGTTTACCGCTACATTAAATTTTTTACAGTCGCTCGGTGACACAAAAATACTTTCTCAGCCGCGCATCTTCGTTACTAATAACGAAGAAGCTTCAATACACGTCGGAAGGCGCGAAGCCATCGTCACGGGAACTACCAGTCAAAGCGGAGAGTCCACTATCGTTTCCGACAGCGTTGAATTCATAGATATAGGTATTAAACTTACCGTTGTACCCACAATAAACAGAGACGGTTTTGTCACCATAAAAATAAAACCTGAAGTAAGCTCCGTATCGGAGACGATCACTACCGGAGCCGAGGACGAACCGCGCAGTATAATACCCATCATAACGACATCAGAAGCCGAAACTACCGTAAAAATAAAGGACGGTACGATGATAATGATCGCGGGCTTAAAACAGAACGATACCCGCACCTCAACCGACGGTGTCCCCTATTT
>JBDRBI010000094.1:0-2275 GCA_043822885.1 Candidatus Omnitrophota bacterium | reverse complement strand
GACATCACTTCCTCGGCATTGTTTCCCTTTATGGCCGCCGTTCCTTCGGAAGTTTTTTTCTCTTCCAAAGAACCAAAACGAACCTTGCCGTAAGCTGTGCTCATACTAAAAACAAACACCACTGTCACTATTACGCATATGATACTTTTCCGATTTACCATAGTTTGATCTTCCCTTTCGAGCTGAAATTAAACTACCTATCTACACTTAATATGTTAACATAATAGAAAGTTATTGTCAATTAAAAAACAACCCCTTCCGGAATTTTCCCTTTTAGGACATTTCGTTCTCTATCATGCTGATCAATTTATCTGTTTCTTTAACTATTCTTTCCGGAAGGGTTTTTGAGATGTATAGTTCTTTTTTTATCGATTTTAAGAGACTTAAGAAACGTTTCAGTTGCGCTTCATGTTTTTTCTCATGAACTTCTTGAGGTTTCAGTTCTTCATTATTTTTTATTATTTGAGTGAGATCCCTTTGCGCCTCTTTAGCGTCTTTCCCGTCCTCAAGAACATATTTCCTGATCCGGGTATAATCTTCTTTTGCGATATCTTTATTATCACTGGCGCGTCTTAGAACATCAATGGCCTCGTATGTAGGTACCTCAGCTGCGCTGCTTTCACCTTCGTGCTCTCTCTTTAGATACTGTGGTTCCGATCTTTCAAGAAAAGAGTATGACTTAAGCAATTTAAGCGATGTTTGCCCTCTTATCCCGATCTCTTTTGAAGTGTACGCGTCGAATTCGCTATATCCCCAATCTTTGTACAATTTATCTTTCCAAACGGTATAAAGTATCTGCCCCAACTCTATCCATGATGTCTTGAACGTTTTTGCGCTTTTAAGGACCCGGTACCTTAAACTGTCAGAAGACATGTTCTCCATTTTTCTTTCAATTTTTTCTATAGCTTTTGTCTTTTTCTCTTCCATTAAAGGGTTCCCCTTCCGTCATTCAGAGAAAATATTATCCATTCGCGTATTATATCACAGAAACATTGTGCTTGGGAAAAGGTGATCACAAAGCCAACTGTTTAACGGCCGCTTCTCTTAGAATCGGTGTGGTAGCCGCGGTATGAACCGCTTGACCCGCGGTCTGAACGGTCTGACCGGCTAATTTCCCGCCGGTTGTAACGATATTACCCGCGGTTTTAACGACCGTACTTCCGAGATCAACCACCGCCCCGCCGACCTTCAAGGTCTCATCGAAAGGTTTAGAGAAAGCACATCCGTTAAGAGCTACTATTATCGACAACAAACATATTGAGTACCGCATGGATGGAGTATACCATGAAACCGGGACGTCACTCAATTACCTTGTTTTCACTTGCCCTATTACCCGGGTTACGTCCCTGATCATACTCCTAAAGAACTCAGAACATCATTTATTTTTGCCGTTGCGACACATATTACTGTGTCTGCCCCGCCATAATACAGAAATAATGTATCGTCAATTTTAACCGCTCCGCCGGTGAATGTTACATTCGGCACAACACCGTTTTTTTCATAATCTGTTTCCGGTTGTAAGAAAGGTGTTTTTTGCCTTGCGATAACTTTGCCCGGATCCTTCAGATCTAAAAGGGCGGCCCCTATGCGATAGTTCATATCTCTGTCCACTGCATGATAAATGATCAGCCAACCTTTATCTGTTTTTATCGGAGGAGCTCCTCCTCCGATCTTGAAATATTCCCATTCAAATTCAGGGCTCATCAATATCTTTTGATTATCCCAATGTTCCATATCATCTGAATAAGCTATCCACATATGCGGCGGTATCCTATGCACAAGAACATATTTTCCGTTTATCTTTTCCGGAAAAAAGAAAGAATTTTTATTATCAACCTGAAAGAAAGGATACTTTCTTTCACTCCAGTTCCATTTTTTGTTCAAAAAATCGTTCACTGAAATGGATGTTATTCCTATCTGTACCCTTTTCAGAGGATGCACTAGACCCATACTGTATCCGTAAGCCGAATAGGTCATGTATATCCTGTCACCTATTCTGGTGAGCCTCGGGTCTTCTATTCCGAAACAATCTATGTCATTTATCGGATCCGGTCCGAATATCGGTTCATCAAGCCTCTCGTCAATATTGAACCCGTCCTTACTGGAAGCATATCCGAGCCGAGAAACACCTGCCTTTGACCCTTGTCCTCTATAAACAATATGTACCTTTCCGCCTTCATATATAGCGCCGCAATTGTATGTCATAACGGATTCCCACGGGTTTTCTTTTTTTGGGGAAAGAATGGGGTTTCCTTTATACCTTTTTAGGACCATC
>JBDRBI010000093.1:0-5578 GCA_043822885.1 Candidatus Omnitrophota bacterium | reverse complement strand
TGCTGCTTTATCTGACACTCTGACCCTCTGACCCTCTGACTCTATCTCCGCCTGCTTATCTATCGCAGCTTGTCTATCTATTTCTGCCTGTTCTGACTCTCTGACTCTCTGACTCTCTGACTCTATCCCTGCCTGCTCCGCGGCTAGCCTATCTATTTCGGTTTGTTTATCCGCCCAACTTTTTACCCTACTTGTATCGACAAACCCTTTCATCACACCCCGAAGTTCATCAATAGCTTCCAATGCTCTCCGGTCGGATTCGTTCAATTCTTCACCGGCTCGTTGTTTTTCTAAAAGCCTTTGCATGTTATCCGCCAAGCCTCCATGCATCTGATATAAAACATTTCCGGAATGAGCAAATTCCGCTTCTATCTTTCCTAAAGCCCTTTCTATGTGAGGGTTCACTTGCATATACGATTTATTCCCCATCCTGAAGGTTTTAAACACTTCGACAAGAGCATCGCCATTTGCATCAGGATCAGCATAGAACGCTTCGAGTGTTGATTGCGACTCGACAAGAGCTTTCAAAAACTCATTGCTTGCGTTAAGGGGAACTGTCAATCTTCTACCACCGGCTGCCTCCTTTGCGAGCTCTGCCAGGGTTATTGTTTCTTTGACGACATCAGGCATTATTAACTGCCCGGTCATATCTACGGCATCAAGATCATAAGCGGAAAGAGCTGTAATATCCAGCCCGGTATCATGCATTAAACCATCATCGCCGGTGGTTCCTGTCTGCCCGGAGGTAGCAGCGGAAGCATACGATGAAGAAATTATCAAGAGTAAAGGCACAAATATCACGACCAACGCTACATATACATATTTCGGGTTTATGGTATTTATAACCGGAATTTTTCTAAGAGTGGATACTGATATGAACCTGCTTGCTATGTTCTCCACAAAGTCCATCGGGGTGAACGGTAATATACGAGATAAAGCTCGACTTTTTGGGAAAGCTACCTTAAGTGCTGAGTATAAGCTTCGCATTTTTCTAAGTTCTTCTTCGCTCATTTTCGAGCGCGCATCCTTGCTCTTAAGTTTACCGACTTTTTCGATTGTTTCCTTATCCATAAATTTTAAGAGATATCCGTCCGGATCTTTTTCAAGTAGTTTTTGTTCGTCCGTAAGAAGCGGGTTATATTTTTGTTCCGTTACGGCTTTATCGAGGGCGTCCAAATTAACCCCCGTAGGCTTATTGGCATATACCTCTGCTAGATCCTTTATGTCCTCGATTCCGGCCTTATTATCTTCATACCTAACTCGGGCTTCCGTGATCAAACTTTTCAGGGCCAAGCCCTGGTCTTTGTATACCGGATCGCTGTTTATGATTCGAAAAGCAATATTAAGCGCATCTTCATTCTTTCTGCTCAGAGCATAAAGCCTTTCCACGGCAGATCTTTGTGTGACCGGATTATTCAGCATTTTTCCGGTAAGTTCATTGAACCATTCGGTTTCTTTTTCAGACAACTCGCCCAGATACGCAGCCAATTCACCTGTCCTGAGACTCTCGATAAAGGATGATATTTCCACAAGAGCCGCGTCTTCTTCCCCGCCGAACTCAAGAGCTTTAAGTAGCGCTATCAAAGAAGTTAACTTCTCTATTTCCTGCAGGTTTTTGGATATGGCAGGTTTTTGCAATGCATCTTCATTGATCTTACCGATAATATTAATAGCGGCTTTTTTTATCTCTTCGCGTTCTCCGCTTACGTCTGCAGGAAAACGTGTTTCGTCATCATTAATTACTTCGCTCACAAAGCTTTCCGTCATGTCATACGGAATGTCCCTTTCTATACGTTCATCTATATATTTCTCTACTATCCCGCGCAGCAACTCGCTTGTTTTTTCGCCGAATTCATAAGAAGCCAGTTCTTTTTCAGCTATCGGGACCATTACTTGCCACAACGCATTCTGCTTTATTCCCTTACTCAACTCTGCGAGTTCCGCTTCCGTTATATCCCGTACAGACATATCCTTAATTTCCGCAGCGACCGCTATCTCAAGAAGCCCTCTATCGTTTATAAAGATAGTGTCCGCTGTTACAGGCAGGTTATATTCGTTTATCTGTGCTATTTTGCCGGCCAGATCTTTACCGGTCAGGCGCAATACTTCCGGATCGAAGTCCCCTTCATATCTTTCCAGCATACGCAACTTAACGGAAAGTTTTCTTGTATTTTCTTCTAAAAGGAATCCTGCGGGACTGTCCGGGTTATTTATCCCGCCAAGGAGATCATCTCTGATCCCGGACATTCTTAAGACAATTATATTACGCAGATATTGCGCATATTCGAAATGTACCTGTTCGGCGGTTACCGCACCCTTCTTCATAGTGTTGGTAACAGCCGTCTCTTTTAATGAACTTAACCATTCGTCGGTAAACATGCCGGTCTCATCTTCTTTTTGTAGAGTCTTTTTGAGGGATATCACTTGGTTAACAGCGCTCGGTGTGATCAGTGTTTTTATCAGGTACCTGATAGTATGATAGGCTTCGCCTATATTTGCCCCCGTCTCATTATTGAACAGAAACGCTGTCAATGTTCCGGGAGGCGCCTTATTAAGATTAGCCTCCGCTTTTTCATGCATAAGAACGGATACCAGTGCCTCTTTCGGTGCTTTGGCCGTCCTTTCGCGCACGAATATAGTACCCTCTACGGTGGCAGCATAATCCATGCCGTCGTATAACCATTCCGTATCACCTATAACTTCCACGTTGTAACCCTCACCGAGTATATCTCTGCACCGGTTCTTAAGCATTACCCTTTCGGTATCACTCATAGCTTTGTTATTAAGCTGGGTTCTCAATATAGAATGAAGAACCGCGTATTTATAGACGAGATACGGCGCAAAGACACCTACCGCGCCCAAAAAGGCCAACGGGAGCGATATCGCGCCGAACAGTGATGCAGATAAAAGCGACATAGTCGTGATAAGCGGAATTATCCCTTCGGGTTCTTCTTTTGGAGATATTTCTTTTCGGGGTCCAGTAGATACTTTTTCTTTACGAATATTCGTTTGTATCCTTGTCTTTAATCTGCCGAGATAATTCCAAATTAACACTTTGAGCCCGAGAGGTAATACAACTAAAAATGCTAGCGATAACGCAGCCACTATGCTGAAAGCGATCTTTTCAATTTTAGTCTCATTATATCCGAGCCCGACTCCTTCCCAATCAACATCAAGTCCGGCTACATTTAGTAAAAACATGTTTTGTTTCTCAAAAGAAGGCTTCTCAGAATAGGGCATCTTACTCCACAAAAGAGCCCACATTTCTCTTATTCCTTTAAGACTTTCTATTACCGCTTCTTTTATGTTTTTTGGCCACAGTTGATGATGCACAGCTTCATGCACGATCGCTGACGCGACTTTAATAGTGTTCGGGTTCGGGTTTACGATTATTAATGCCCCTCTTTTCCCTTCCGATACCAAACCTCGATATCTATTTCCTGTCGAAACCCCCCATGCCCTGCCCAGATCTCTTGACTTTATTATTATGTCGCGCCCGGCAAGATAATCGTATGTCTCTCTGTCAAATGCCCAAACAAGTAATAACGCGTTTCTTATTTCCTCGGGTTGTTTCGCGATATAAGACGGGATGTTTTTAGGATCTATCTTTTTTATAGTTTGATCAAATGCATCACTTAAATCATCCATCCTGCGATCAGGCATATACTTCGAAGCATTTGTCTCTTTGAGTACAAACTTTCTTGTTCTCGTATCAGCCTCTGTCTTTAGTATATAAGGATTCGTTCCGCTACCGGAATATATAGGAAGGCCCTGTTCCGTTTTGAACTTTATTATATCTTCTTCGATCCCCGAGAAATATGACGTTCTCACGGCTTCAAGTAGATCAAAGATCCCGTCTTCAGCTTTGACATCTTTTTCAAGCGTACCGGCTCTAACCTTGCTTATCCTGTACTGTACCAGCGGAGCCTCAGCTACCAGCGGGGTCTTAGCTTCAATTTTAACAGGAGCACTGATCTCAGTACTTACAAAATCTCTGGAAAAACCTATAAATAACCCCGTCAAGATCAGAAAAACTCCGATATAAGGATAAGCCGGTTTATGTACAATTCTGCTGATTCTTGGGTCCTGCGCTAGTCCCGTCTTCTTACCAACTATCCTTATCGCTAATATACTAGTACCAAGTAAGATCTGCGGGAGCATAATAGCGGGTACGATACCGAAAAAAGACCAGACAGCTAAAAACCCGGCGGTGAGGCCCGCAACGATCGCTATGACCCGAACTAACGCCGCGCCATCTTCTTTCTTAAGCACATCTGCGGGTTTAGCTACAGGAAGTTCCTTTTGCGTCTCCGTTATCTCTGCTTGAACTTTTTTTACGGTTATTTCTTCTACTGGTTTTTCCCGCTCTACTGCGATCATTTCCTCTGGTTTTTGCACATCTATTTTCTTCTCTGCGCTTAACCCGGATTCTTCTTTGACCTTAACTACCATACGTTCTATTTCTTCTTTTATCGCCGGTTCTTGTTCCCAATTTTGAGGTACGTTTTGTCCCAGCGTTCGGAGAGTTCTAACGATCTCTTTAGCCGTTATGTCTCTGTTCGCGCTATGTATCTTATCAAATATTTTTTTAATAAGTTCGGCATCGGAAGAAAGTGTCCATAAAGTTTCTTGACCTTCCTCTTTCCTTATAACTTCTCCAAGTTTTTTTGTTATCTCTGAAAGCTCATCTTTAAGTTCTTTTACTCCGGCTACTTCTTTTTTAAGTTCTTGAAGTACATCACGAAACTCACTTTCTTCACCTTTCCTTCTCAAGAACCGTTCTCTTTCATCTTTCGAAGCCGGGTTAAAATCGTAATGTTCCGCGCCGGAAGTATCCCTCTTGCGTACAATACTTACGAACACGCCTTTATCAGTACCTGATGTCAGATCCTCAATAACGGCGCTTCCGTCATTTATTTTCCTGATATTTATCCCATTGAGATATGCCGCGAACTCATCGGGCGTGGGCGGCGTGAAATCCATCTCTTCTCGTTTTTCTGAAGAAAGCCCGTCATGAGCAGTCCTGTATAACGCGGTCCATTCTCTTTTTATTTTCTCCACATCCTGCCCGTCTATCATGGCTTCACCTAAAGCGTGAAAGACCATTGATTTTATGCCCGTGAGGTCGCCTTTATAATCATAAAGGTACGCGGCAACGGCAAGTTTATAACGGCCGCTTTCCAGCAGTTTCTCGTACGGTTTTTTCTTATTTGTCAGGACGGCGATATAGGGACGTTCTTCGCCGCTTTCGAATTTCGGGACTATCACTAGATACGACAGTTTTTTCTCTTTCATCAGCCCGGTAAGCCCTTCGGTGTGATATCCTCCGGTTATGAGCGCCGCTGTTTTCTTACCCTCTTCCCTCATGCGTTTAACCGTATTGGCAAGCATGGCGTTATCACGCGCCTTGGCGTCCTGATAGAATTTAAGGGCGTTGTCTATACCCGATTCGATATCCCCGAGATCATACCCTGCGGTTATTTCCGTACCGTATTCCCTAGAGTTCTCTTTAATGAATGCCGCGTATTTTTCCGCTGAAAATTCGTCTTTATGATCTATGATATGATCGCTTTCCGTA
>JBDRBI010000092.1:0-3778 GCA_043822885.1 Candidatus Omnitrophota bacterium | reverse complement strand
AAGCCTTGAGAACATCTTATCCGGACCCGATGTCCCTCCGGTCATATCCACGAATATCTTGCCGGCATTATCTTTTTCTTTTCCCACGAGAATGAAAGGTCCGGCGCTTTCTTTGATCGCGCGTCTGTATTCGGGTATTTTTTTCAGTAAAGCTATTACATCTTTCAACTTTTTTGGTTTTTCCCTGCTGAATAATCTGTGTAAGAAACTTGTAACACAATTATCCGCGGGTGTATGCGTGCACATAAACGGTATTTTCAAAAGTTTCGCGGCATCCTGCGCCCTGGAATGGTTGGAAGGAGCTACTCCCCTGGCCACTTCTTCCATTCGGTCCTTCATGATACCTTGCGCTATGTCCTTTTCTAATCCGAATTTTTCCCATATCCCCGGCTGTATTGCCATAACCTTGTGAAGTTGAGCGAGAGCTCTTCCGGAAGGATGATGTGATATAACAAGATCTATCGGAGTACCATTCCTTTTTAGCCTGTCCGCCAACAAAAGTTCCTGAACCCCTATATCTATTCCTACCAGAACATTTTTAATGTCTTCATTTCCTGTCCCGTACAATATACGCGTATCATCATACGGATGTTTAAGCCTTTCCTTATCAAAAGAAGATCTGTCTATTCCTTTAATCTTTGAATATTCTTTTTTCTCTTTTTTAAGACATTCATCTATCGTCTTTTGTGCCCGAGGATCTTCTTTTGATCCTTTTTCCACCGCAAGTTCATATAAAGCTTTAAGTTTCATCTCTCTCCTTTAACCGTCAAATACTAAGATCGGTGAACCGATCGACCTTACTAGCTCCTTCTACTCCGGATAATAAGGCCTTATTATAAAGCGGATGTAAGAATATCGTTCATTACTTCTTCTTTTCTGTCATCTTTTGTCAGACCGAAAAGCTTAGCCATCTTGCTGTATATCTCAACATTTGTTTCCATAAAGAACATTGCGGTCTTTGATTCCCGCGTAACCATCTCTCTTATCCCGTATAAAGGAGATAAGATGACCAGGATAGTGACTATCCCGCAGAACATAAATCCGCGCAAAGCCGCGATCCCCGCGCCTAAAACCCTTTCAATGGGTGAAAGTTCTTCCGCGGGGCTTATATTGAACGTCATTTCCAGAGCCTTTATCAGAATATAAAGCGCAGAGCTAATACATATAAACGATAACGGCCTCGCCCATTTTTGAAGTAAAAAACCGAATACCGCTTCAGATAACGCTTTGTAATATCCGATAGAAACAAAAACCAGCACGATCCAACATGTAAGAGCAATAATTTGCCCACCGACTCCGACTCTTGATCCTTTATAACATATTCCCATCAAAAGGATTACAAAGAGTACATCTATCCAATGAATATTTTGAAAGATTTCAGGCAAGGCTATCCTCTCCAATTGAATCAGAAGTATATCATATATAAAATAGGTTGTCAAACCGGCACGATAAGTGTAATGAAACAAAACCCAGTTTAGGAAAAGCTCTATTTTTTCATAACATATTTCAAATAAATGTGTTATGCTTCCTGCCGTCAGATCAACAGTAAATAGTTCTCTAACTGAAAATCTGGAAATTTTCTCTAACTTGTTTTAAATAAAATGGTTAGTTTATATGACGTGCCCTTTGAGAATAGCTGCAGATTTCTCTATATTATCCACTTTCATAATAAACGTATCACCTTTTTGAACGTTTTTATTTGAATAGTCGCATCTTGCTCTTACATATTCTCCCGTATATCCTTCGCAAAAATTATTTTCCTCTATTTTTTCTACCAATATTTCAACATTTTTTTGATAGAAGCTTTCACAAAATTCGTTTTTTAGCTTCTCCCCCATTTCTATAAGCTCGTTACTTCTTCTTTTCGCGTCTCCGGGCGGAATTTTATCTTTTAGATCAAAAGCAATGGTCCCTTTCCGATCGCTGTATGTGAACACATGCATTCTGGACGGCTTTATTTTTTTTATAAATTCTCTCGTTTCTTCGAAATCTTTTTCTGTTTCTCCGGGAAAACCTGTTATCATATCTATGGTTATTCCGCATGAGGGGATCTTTTCCCTTATTTTTTTTATCAAGGTCTCGAACTCTGATCGTCCATATTTTCTGTTCATCATCTTAAGTATTTTATCCGCTCCGCTTTGAAGAGGAATATGCAGATGCTTACAGATCTTCGGAGAAGAACTCATTGTTTCTATCAGCTTATCGTCAACAAGATTAGGTTCAATTGAACTTAATCTTACTCTGAAATCTTCTTCCATCGCGTCTATCTTTTTCAAAAGATCCGAAAGATCACGGTAGTCTTTTCCTTGCCACGCTCCCAGACAAATACCGGTCAAAACTATCTCTTTATGCTTTTCGGCTAATCTTCTTACTTCATCTATAACATCGTCCTCTTTTTTGGACTTCGAAGACCCTCTCACAATATTTATTTTGCAATAAGAACACTTTTGATCGCACCCATCCTGTATTTTTAAAAAAACCCGGGTATGTTTACTAAGCCCTTTTACTCCGCCGGAAGACCTCTCTTTTTTTTCGGATAGAGCGGAACATAAAATATCAGCCAGTTTTTCTTTATCTTTCCCGGGTATGACCATATCGACCTCCGGCATGGCCCTCAATTTTTCGATATCATCCTTAAGAACGGCATAGCACCCGGTAACTATCACCTTGCCTTTCGGATTTTCTTTTTTTATCTTACGCAGAAGTTTTTTAGTTTTAATATCAGCCTGTCCGGTAACCGTACAAGAATTTACTATCAAAACATCCGCGTTAACGGAGGCCGCCTCCTTCATACCAAAACTTTCGAGATTCTCTCTTATGACCTGCTCTTCATATTGGTTAACTTTACACCCTAAGGTTTTTATAAAAAATGTGTTTTCTCTCATTTTATAGACTTTCACTCCAGTTCATAGGATATAGCGGACAGAACAAAAAGACCGGCAGTATCGCTTTTCAATACCCTCTCCCCCAAAGAAATAAGTTTGCAGTTATCCTTATGGACCATCCGTGCTTCTTCCGGAGAAAAATCCCCCTCGGGTCCTATAAGGATCAGTATCTTTCCCTTGAAAGCATCCCTAAGAGCTTCTTTCAGAGAGATCCTTTCCTCCGTCAGACAGGCCATGAGCACCAGATCATACTCCTCCATCTTTCCCATCAACTCAATAAGCAAAGTCATATCTTCTATTTCGGGAACATCCTTCCTCCCGCATTGCTTTGAAGCTTCAAGGGATATTCTCTTCCACCTAGCAGTCATAGCGTCACGGTCTTTTTTGTCCCGGGGACGCACTATGGTCCTTTCACTGATAAGGGGAATAATTTTGGACACTCCTAGTTCCGTGGCTTTCTCTACGATATACTCCATCTTTTTTTTCTTAGGAACAGCCTGTGCCAGGACTATCTCCGGCCGCCGGGTTTCGGAAGGCCTTTCCGTTCTGATAACCTCTATCGTGACCCGTTTTCCTTTTTCATTTGCTTCTTTAATAAAACCTACATATTCACATCCTGTCCCGTCAAAAACCCTGACTTCATCTCCCTCTTTTAGCCGCATAACGCCTAGTATATGATGCGCTTCTTTTCCGCGAATATTTATCTCTCCGCTATTGATATATTCCTTAGGCACATAAAACCTGCTCATATTTTTATCCTCCGCCTGCCCCCTGAGGGGGGTGATTCGGGATCCGTAATCCGTAAAAAAATCGTCATCCCGGATCCTCCTCTGGAGGAATCCGGGACCCAATAAAAATTATCCATTAGAAAGTCCCGTTCCGCCCTTTCACTA
>JBDRBI010000091.1:0-7191 GCA_043822885.1 Candidatus Omnitrophota bacterium | reverse complement strand
AGGACGCTTTTCCCGAAAGTCTTTACGATATTAGCTTTTTCATTTTGCGCTATGCTCAATAAGTTTATCCAGGCATGAACGGAGATATCACGTTTTTTTGCTTCTTTTATAAGATACGAAAATGTATCACATCCGGCGCCGGACGCGATGTTTTTGTAAGGGGAAGCGTCCGTGATAGAGGAATTATAATACGCCTTATCCGCCCGATATACCTGCATATATATGTCGTCTATACCGCATGAAGCGGAAGTGTCCAGCATCCGGTCAACATTCTCTTTAGAAAGAAGAACCCCTTCGGTAGAGAATACGGTTACCCATACCCCTAATCGGATATTTTCAGTCTCTTTTGCGCTGCAATATGGAAGGTTAAAAAAAAGAGAAAAAGACACTAATAAACTAGCAAACATTTTCATAAACATAACACTAATATATCACAGCTCACGAGAAGGGAGAAGAACAAAAACCCAAAAGGGAACAAATGAAAAATGGGGACATCCCATTTAGGGCCACACTACATAATAAAAATTACTTTAGTTTTGCCATTTTTTCATCCAAAAGCATTTCATATGGCCGTGCCTGTGACACATATTCTTTGTATATTTTTTGTCTTTTTTTGCAAGTTTTTGCCAAAGACAAGTATGCGGGACAGGGTGTTATTAGTTTGTTTGGAACTCCTTCTGAATAAAATCTATAACTTGACCAAGGATATTCATTCAAAGAAGATACAAGTTTTGCCCGAAGAGGGTTCCTTTCAATATATCTTCCACATTCAAGTAAGTAAGCATCAGAATTTATGAGGAGACTTTTGTACCTATTTTGATATAAACTTCCACAATAACCATATTTTTTGCGGTGATGAAATTGAAAAGATTGGAATAGACCTTGAAAGAATTTTGGGAGATGTTCTTTTGATATTATTTTCAAAAGGAGATGGATATGATTGGGCATTAAACAATAATGATAAAGTTCTATGGGATATTTTCTTTTGTATCGTCCTATTAGTTGTAAAAAATACTTATGGTCATCATCGGAGAAGAATAATATACGTTTATTATTTCCTCTTTGCAGAATATGATATACTGCGTTATCAGCAAAAACCCTGGGTAATCTACTCATGACATTCTCCTTTTTTTTGTGTGAGATGAAAAACACTTCTACCATAGTAGACACAAAAAATCAAAAAATTATCTCAATTATTTAAGGTAATGGAGATATATCTCTAGGCATGATGACTGTATGTAGAATAAAGGAAGTCTTGTTATTAAGGTTTTTCTTTATTTTGACTAGTTTTCCAATACGTGGTGTGACCCTAAATGGGATGTCCCCGTGCTCTAACTGGTGACTGGTGACTGGTGACTGGTGACCTCTTCCTTCTATCCTTTCACTGCTCTCCATTATAGTCTATCAGGGTCAGAGGGGAGTATTTGTTTATTTTTTGCGCGTAGTTCAGAAAGGGGAGGCCGATTATGGAGAAAATGCCGGCGACTTGGGCGCCCTGTGATTCTACCATTTGCGCCACCGCTTGAAGCGTGCCGCCCGTCGCGATCAAGTCGTCCACGATAAGCCATTTTTTACCTGCCATGAGATCGGATTTATGTATCTCAAGCGTGGCTTCTCCGTATTCAAGAGAATAACTTTGCTGGACCGTCTCACCCGGAAGTTTACCTTTTTTTCTCGCCAATACCAAGGGAAGCGCCCGCTTTAAAGCGAAAGGGGAGCCCAAAATGAACCCGCGGCTTTCAATGGCAATGATGCCGTCTATTTCGGTATTTTTATATAGTTCTTCCATGCGGTTTATGACGAACTGAAGAGCTTCGGGATTAGTGAATATACTTGTCACATCATAAAAGAGTATTCCCGGTTTAGGGAAATTCGGTACTTTGCGTATAACATTGTCTAGGTTCATGATGGACCTCCTATGTAGTTCGGAGTTGGGAGTTCAGAGTTCGTAGTGTATCGACCGATGCGCTATTGAGTTCAGAGTTATGAGTTCGGAGTGATTGACCGATGTGCTATTTTTAATAAGCCCTAGTTCCCAACTCCCAACTCCCAACTCCCAACTCTATTAAAACAACCTCACAAACCATTCGTGTGTCGATAAAAATAATCCTCCGAATACCAGAGAGACCATACCCATAAGTTTTATCAGTATGTTCATTGCCGGCCCGGTCGTGTCTTTAAAAGGATCGCCCACAGTGTCGCCTATGACCGCGGCTTGATGCGCTAAAGTGCCTTTGCCGCCCATATTGCCTTCTTCTATCCATTTTTTCGCGTTATCCCACGCTCCGCCGCCGTTTGACATCATTATGCCGAGAAGTACACCCGTGACCGTAGCTCCGGCCAGAAAACCTCCCAAGGCTTCCACGCCGAGAAATGTTCCTACCAAAAAAGGCGAGACAATAGCGGTTATCCCGGGGAGTATCATTTCCTTCAGGGCGCCCCTTGTAGCTATGTTGATACATGCTTGCGTGTCAGGTTTAGCGGTACCTTCCATAAGTCCTTTTATCTCGCGGAATTGACGCCGGATCTCCTGAACAAGTTTATCCGCGGCTTTACCCACGGATTTAAGTGTCATAGCCGCGATAGAAAAGGGGAGTAACGCTCCGATAAAAAGGCCTACAACGGTTACGGGTTTAATAAGGTCTATAGCGGTAAGGCCCGTAACTTTCTGAAATGCCGCAAAAAGAGCGAGAGCGGTCAATGCCGCCGAACCGATGGCGAATCCTTTACCTACGGCCGCGGTAGTATTCCCGAGAGAATCAAGCTTGTCGGTAATGACACGCACACTTTTATCAAGTCCGGCCATCTCGGCTATACCGCCGGCATTATCCGCTATCGGACCGTAAGAATCAGTCGACATGACGATGCCTATGGTCGATAGCATACCCACCGCGGCTAGTCCTATGCCATAAAGTCCTCCGAAATGATAGGATATCAAGATAGCGCCCGATATCGTTATTACCGGAAGTATTACGCTTTCAAAACCTACGGCCAACCCCGAAACTATTGTGGTGGCCGGTCCGGATTTACAGCTTTCGGCAATATCCCTTATGGGTTTTCCGGACGTAAAATATTCACTTTCTATACCTACCAAAGTACCCGCAAGGAGTCCCGAAATGATCGCCCAGAAATAGTTCAGGTTCGGGAAGAGATATCGCGTAATAAAAAACGCCCCGGCTATAAAGATAACAGCCGAAATAAAAGTAGAGTTTCTCAGAGCTGTCTGGGCATTCATATTTTTCAGAAAATTTATCGAAAATACGCCCGCTATAGAAGCGATCAGGCCCAGCGTTATTAAAAGAATAGGAAAGGACGTGACTTTTCCGGAATTCGTCATCAAGGCGCCTATAGCCATGGTCGCGATCACCGAACCCACGTAAGATTCAAAAAGATCCGCTCCCATACCCGCGGTATCTCCGACATTATCACCGACATTGTCCGCGATCACACCGGGGTTACGCGGATCATCTTCAGGAATGCCGGCTTCGAGCTTACCCACAAGGTCAGAACCCATGTCCGCGGCTTTTGTGAAAATACCGCCGCCTACGCGCGCAAAAAGCGCTATCGAACTCGCACCCAGGGCAAAACCCGTTATTACGGAAGTATCTTTTGTTATCAGGTACCATACACCGACGCCTATGACTCCCAATGCCGCGACAGTTATACCCATAACACTGCCGCCTTTAAAAGCTACCGTGAGAGCTTCCGCGGCGCCTGAGGTCCTTGCGGCTTCGCATGTTCTTGCGCTTGAACGGGTAGCGGCTTTCATTCCGATAAACCCGGCTAGCATCGAACAGAACGCGCCTGATATATACGCGGCAGCCGTTTGAAAAGAAAGAAACGCGGCTATTATGGCGGACATCACCGCGACAAATACGACTATTATGCGGTATTCATCTCTTAAGAATACCATAGCTCCTTTATGCACTTCGTTCGCGATGTCGCTCATAGAGTCCGATCCTTCGGATCTTTTTAAGATGGCTATGAAGGTTACCAGAGCGAATATCATGCCCAAAAGACCGATAAACGGGACGATCATTAGTACGGTTGACATAAATTTCTCCCTTATTTGCGCTGACTGTAAATAAAATACATAAATCAAAAAATGAAAAACAGGGACACAATATCACATTTATCGGTAAGTTTCAAGACAGTTATTCTAGAATAGCGCTTATTTGTTTGCATATTTCCTTAGGCCAGAGGAATTTTGAGAGGACCTTCAGGGCGCCGGTTTTCTCGGCTTTTTCGATCAAGTCGGTAGAGATGAACGCGGTGAGCATCAAGACACACGCGTCTTTCCGTATGAGCTTGATCTGTTCCAATAGTTCTATACCGTTCATTTCGGGCATTTTGTAATCTATGATGATAAGGGAATATTCCGTTCTTTCTATTTTTTCGAGAGCTTCAAGAGGACTGACGGTGTAGTCTACCTCAAACTTATTATCAAGTTTTAATATGGCGGCCAGAGTAGAGCACATATCTTTATCATCGTCGACCAGCAGTATTTTTTTAGACATTTTTCCCTTTTGCAATAGGTAATTTTATTATAAAACTCGAGCCTTTATCGCTTGTTTCGCTAAGATATAGCTGCCCGTTATTGGCCTCTATAATGGATTTGGATATGGGCAGTCCCAAGCCCGTTCCTGTAATGGTCGAACTGTAGAACAAATTGAATATTTTATTCCGCGCGCTTTCCAATATTCCGCGTCCTGTATCGGAGACGCGTATCGTTATCATCTGTCCTTTATCGGAAGGCCCTACATCTATCGACAATGTGCCGTTACTATCCATGGCTTGTATGGAGTTGAGCAGCAGGTTCCTGATAACGCTGTACAATTGATGGGTGTCCATAAAAACAGTTAAGGGCACTTCCTCTCGGAAAGAAATATTTGTCCGCATTTTTTTCGGTATTTCCAGATCATGCAGCACCTCTTCAACTGTATGTTTCACGGATACCGGTTCCAGTATCTCGGCTTTAACCCGAGAATAACTTAGTATGCTCTCCAGTATATTTCCGCATAATTTGACCTTGTCTTCCAGGACCTGAAGACGCTTTTTAAAAAGGTCTCTGTTCTCGGGACCTTCTTTTTCCAGAAGATAGACCGAATTATGTATTATGCTTAAAGGGGTTCTTAGTTCATGCGCGATCTGTCCGGCAAGTTTACCCAATACCGCGAGTTTATCTTTTTCGACGATCTTCTGATGCATTTTTCTGATCTGGCGGGTCTTTGATCTTACCGTTATGTTCAGGAAAACTACCCATAATATGCCAGATAATAGAAGCATTGCTCCGCTTGATATCGAGGTTATAAGAATAACGGTCTTCCAGGGAAAAGAACGGGAGTCGGGCATTCCGAACCATCGATTTTCGAGTATTTCCAAAGCTGTAGTATCCTGTACGCGTTTTATATTTTTATCTAAGACCTCTAAAAGTTCCTTATTGTCCCTTTTTACGGCAAAGGCGTAAGGATACTGTTTTATGGCGACATTTTCGACTATCTTTATATCCTCGATGCTGTATTTTGATATGTAGTAAAGAGCGGTATTTTTCTCTACGATAATAGCGGTAACTTCTCTGTTCTTTAATTTTTTTAATGTCTCAAGGACCGATTCGGTTTTTACCAGTTTGATAGTATCGTACTTATCCAGATCCGGGGTTATAGGGCTCCATCTGCGGACTCCGACAACGGTTCCTTCTAATGATCTCATGGAAGTTACATGATCGTTGTCCTCATTGACAAATATCGCAAAAGGCACTTCATGTATGAGAGAGGAAAAAGACATAGGCATATTGCTCTTTTCATCAAAAGGGACACCTATAAGCCCATCGATCTTGCCTGTTCTAAATCCGGAAAAACAATGTTCCCACGGCATGAGCTTTATATTTATCTGGTAATCTGTTTCTGAGAAAATAAGTTTAGTTAGGTCCGTGAAATACCCAAACGGAGTGCTATCCACCTTATAAGAGTAGGGCGGGAACTTATCGGCTCCGGCAAAGGTGAGAGTTTTTCTATTTTCAGCCGCTTTCAATGATGCGTTAAAAAGGCAAAGAGAGGAAATAGCCAGAACGAATATGACGGACAGAAACCCGCTAAGTTTTTTTTGATGCCGGTCTGATCTTGAGTTGTTGCAATGTAAAATCTTTTTCAATGCGCATACCGCCTTTTCTACCTGAACAATTATATATCCCCGAGTGTCTATATGCAAGGTTTAGTCGTGGACGGTGAATAGTCTTTAGTGAATGGTGAATGGTGTTCCGTCATTGCGAGGAGCGAAAGCGACGCGGCAATCTCTAATTAGCGTATGGAAGAGATTGCTTCGTTGTCGCTTTGCTCCTCCTCGCAATGACAATACTATTCACCATCCACCGTTCACCACCCACCACTAATCGTTTTTAGTTTAAATTAGCAAATCTTTGGAGTATAATTAGTTTTCATGTATTTGGTCTCTGAGGTGAACTCAGAATGAGAGGAGAATAAAGTGAATGCTTTTGGATGGGCGCTAGCAACAGCTTTGATATGGGGCGCGGTACCGATCTTAGAAAAATTAGGGCTCGCGAAAACAGCGCCTACGATCGCGCTATTTTACCGGTCGCTGGGGGTGGTTATAGGGCTGATATTCTTAGGGCTCTTCGCGGTGAAGCCGGCCGAGTTAAAGGCGGTAGATACCCGATCCATATTTTTACTCGTACTGGCCGGGTTTTTAGCCAGTTTTGTGGCGCAGATAACGTTCTATAACGGTCTTAAGATGGGAGAAGTATCCAAAGTCGTTCCGATATCGGGATCATATCATCTGATAGCGTTCTTTCTGAGTATATTGTTGTTGGGAGAGACGCTTACGGTCATAAAACTTGTAGGGGTGTTTTTAATAGTGTCAGGGGTGTGGCTTTTAAGATAGAGACTTTGTGATAAGGAAGGATCTTTGTATGGTAGATATAAAAGCGGTGAAAGCCGTATATGAGGGATCGTTGAAATTAACGCCGGAAGAATCATGTCTCATTGTGACCGACCCCACGAAAGAGACCATTGCCCGCGCGTTCTATGAGTACGCTAAAGGCATAACGGATCGAGTCAGTATAGAAGTCATGGATCCGACAAAAGAACACGGACAGGAACCGCCTGAAAGGATCGCGGAAGCCATGTTGGAATACGATGTAGAAATGCTTATCACCGACAAGTCGCTTACACATAC
>JBDRBI010000090.1:0-26823 GCA_043822885.1 Candidatus Omnitrophota bacterium | reverse complement strand
AGAAGTGTGGATTATTGGGTTTATGGGATACTACAGCATATAGACAGCGTGAAACAACCTGAATGGGCGCCGTCTTCCCCCATGGGGGAAGATATCAAAGAACTTGAATATGAAAGTGCCCAATTATCTTGACACTACTATGAACCTTGGATACTTTTAATAAAACATAAAATATGTTAGAATGGAAGCCTAATGAATGAAAATAAGATGCAAACAGACCTCTTCGAGGCGAATGGTCCGGAAGGCAGGCTTAGAGGGATAAGGCGCATAAAAAAGCAATATCCCAGGCAAAGATTTTTATCTCACATCCCTGTGCCCATTGAACAGATGGTGATAGGGGCAATAACGATTCTTTTTCTTGTAATAGTAGCTTATGCTATCGGAGTCGAAAAAGGTAGAAGTAGCGCAAAGGAAGACTTATATGAAGCCGGCGCGGTGTTGCCGGTAGAAGAAAAAGTAACAGAAGTAATAACTGAAGAGCAGGGGGCATGGAGTGAAGAGCTACCGATGAAGGACGAAGATGTTTACTCAAAAAAAGAAGAAGCGGTATTACTTGAAGAGCAAAATGAAATTATCGAAGAAAAGATCGAGATAGACATAACGCCTTTACCTAAAAGCGGTTACATTTTACAGCTAGCTTCTTTTAAGAACGAAGACTCCGCCGAGAAAGAAATGACAAAACTGAAAAATAAAGGATTTTCCGGGATTTTGTCGAAAACGGGTTCCTGGTATCAGGTCTACATTGAGGGATATAAGACGATCGATGAGGCAAAAAAATCGCAAAAAGAATTGTCGGAAGAATATAAGGATTGTTATATAAGAAGAGTTAGAAGCAGTGAATAGTAAAGGGTGAACGGTGAATAGTGAATGGTGTAACCCGTCATTGCGAGGTCCAATAAGGACCGAAGCAATCTCTTTTAAAGGTCAAATATGAAAAAGCATAAAAGAGATTGCTTCGTCCTCTGCTTCGCTGAAGCTTTGCAGAAGTCCTCGCAATGACAGAGCTTAGGTGGACGGTGTTTGCAAATCATAGTTGGGATGATAAATCGTGCTTGACCTAAACGGGGTTTTCCATTACAATCTAACGAAATTGTCGTAATATAGGGAATATAAGGAGAAAAAATGAGTCAGCATCCAAGTTTAAAGGGAAGTAAAGTAGGCGGAAAGTTCCGTTCGGTTCTTAAGCGTTTTGAAAAGGTAAAAGAACTGATCGAAAAAGAGAAGTGGAGTGATGAAAAAGATTCCATCTATAAGATCCCCAAAGTAAAACGTATTAAATTCAAAGTCAAGAAGACTAAAGATCCTGCGGAAGGTGCGGAAGGCGCGGAAGGCGCGGAAGGCGCAGCAGCAACAACAACAGCAACAGCAGGAGATGCCGCAGCAGCTAAAAAAGAAACTCCTGAAGCCGGGAAAAAGAGCGAGGGCGGCAAGCAGACTAAGTCATGATAGGCTTTGAAGATTTTAAAAAGATCGATCTCAGAATAGCGACGATCCAAGAGGTAAGAGAACATCCCAATGCGGATAAATTATATGTTCTTAGGATAAGCGTCGGCGATGAGACCAAACAGATAGTCGCGGGTATAAGAAACAAGTATTCCCAGGAAGAACTTGTAGGGAAAAAGATACTTGTTTGTAATAATCTGGAGCCTGCTGTAATCAGAGGTGAGAGTTCAGACGGAATGCTTTTAGCCGCCGCCGGTGACGACGGACCGGTTATCCTCCTTCCCGAACGTGACGTTCCGGACGGAGCCCAAGTTCGATAAAATATCCGATCATATGAGACCTGTATCCGCCGCAGAAATGGCCGAGATCGACAAGATCGCCCAAGAAGAATATGGTATATCCCAATTCCTTCTCATGGAGAACGCGGGACGCGCGGTAGCAGAGGCCATACTAGACGATCTTCATACACTCAATTTAGAAAAAATAGCTATTTTTTGCGGGAAGGGTAATAACGGCGGGGACGGGTTTGTCACGGCGAGATATCTTAAAGAAAAGCATCCCAAAGAATTGGTTGTTTTTACTCTTTATGACGGGCAGATGAAAGACGGCGCGGCAAGGGATAATTATTTACTTGCAGAAAAGATGGGCGTAAAAATACAGACCATCGAGACGTTCCTGTCGCTTGCCGAGAAAAGAAATAATTTCACTATAGGAGTGGATGCGGTTTTTGGTACAGGATTTAAGGGAGAATTATCTGCAAGATATAAAGATATTTTTTCATCAATAAATTCAGCGAACATGAAAATGTATGCTGTTGATATTCCTTCCGGACTAGACGCGACAACAGGGGATGCGGATGATGACTCCATTAAGGCCAACAAAACTATAACTTTTGAATTGCCTAAAAAAGGATTTTTTCTTTATAAAGGACCTCTCTTTTCCGGGGAAATTGAAATAAAAGACATAGGTTTCCCTAAATCTCTCATAATGCGTTATCAATAAAAGTGTTACTGCGGTAAAACGCTTTTTATCTTTACCCTCGGATCAAATTAATACTCCAAATTTTTGCCTTTTCGGAAAATATATGCTATATTCCCTTAATTATGAAGAGTATACACCTTAACCTAAAAGAAAAATCCTACGATATAGTCATAGGACCGGGGGCTTTGTCGAAATTACCAAAGGCTATAGAAGACATAAATATCTCCGGACCCGTGGTTATAATAACGGACGAAGTCGTTTGGAAGAAGACTAAGACTATACTTAAGGCTGTGCTGGATGAAGTAAAAAAAGACAGCATATCTATTGTTGTTCCTCCATCGGAGAGATCCAAATCTATAGATGTGTTTAGCGCTGTAACTGAGGAGCTATCAAAGAAGACCAAAAGACATCGGCCTCTCATAGTCGCGGTGGGAGGCGGGGTAGTGGGGGATCTGGCAGGTTTTGTAGCGGCTACCTATAGAAGAGGCGTTCCTCTGATACATATTCCGACTACTTTGTTATCTCAGGTAGATTCTTCCATCGGAGGAAAAGTAGGAGTGGACCTTCCTGAGGCAAAAAATCTTATAGGAGCTTTCTATCAACCAAAACAAGTCATAGTAGATACAGATTTTCTTAAAACCTTGCCAAAGCGGCAAATATGTAATGGTATAGCCGAAATCATAAAGTACGGCATAATAGCGGACAGGAAATTCTTTGATTTTCTTGAGAAAAATATAGATAGAGTACTTTCTTTGAACAAAACGGTTATAGAAAAAGTCATATGGACCTGCGTGAACATAAAGGCCAAAGTGGTAGAAAAAGATGAAAGAGATGAAAAAGACATAAGGATCGCTCTTAATTTCGGACACACATTAGGACATGCCATAGAAGCGGCGGCAGGTTTTTCTAACAAATATAATCACGGAGAATCTATAGCTTTAGGAATGATATTGGCGTGTGAAATAGCTTTGAGATTTGAGATGTTCAAAGAGAAAGAGTTTATACGAGTAAAAAACCTTATTAAGAAGGCCGGATTGCCGACGCGCATACAAAAAATCGGAGTAGAGGAAATAATGAAAGCTTATTCCTTTGACAAGAAGTTCACAACGGGAAATAGCCGGCTTATCCTTCCGAGAAGAATAGGAAAGGTCGAAGTTATTGATAATATCCCGGAACTCCCCGTAAGATCCGCTTTAAGTGAATATGTGGAATAAAAATCAAAAACCCAAAAGTTTAAACCCAAAAGTCTACATGCTTCGTCATTGCGAGGAGAGAGCGAAGCAAACGACGAAGCAATCTCAAAAACCATGAACGAGCATACTGTAAATATACGGGTTACTTACAAAGATACCGACCAGATGGGTGTCGTATATTATTCCAACTATCTTGTTTGGTTTGAGATAGCTAGAACCGAGTTTTTCCGGGAACATGGGATGGAGTACAAAAGATTAGAAACGGAAGATAGAATATTTTTACCGGTTACCGAAGCTTTCTGCCGCTACCGCGCGCCAATAAGATATGATGATGTTGTTCAAGTTACCGTGAAGCTGAGTGAGATGAAAGCGAAGCGTATAACTTTCGAATATGAGATAAAAAAGAAAGGGAAGACCACATCAACAGGGCATACCAAGCACGCCTTTATAAATATAGAAGGCAAAGTAGTCCCCATCCCCGAAAAGATAAGATCCGAGTTTTTGAAATAGAAGAGAGAAGAAGTCACCAGGTCACCTAGTCACCAGTCACCAAGTCACCGGTCACCAAGTCACCAGTTTATAGATGCGAGAAGTTAGAAATCCAAAAGACAAAAACAAAAAGCAAAAAGTTCGGAGTTTCTAGGGTTTAGCGTTTAGCGTTTCCGCCAGAGGCAGACCAGCCTCAGGCTGGCAGGGTTTAGTAAAGGCGAGCTAGCCTATTTTACTATACCCTGAACCCTATACCCTAAACCCTAGATCCCCTCAACCCTCAACCCTGTACCCTCATTTTCTCCCTTCCCGCATCTCGCATCTCGCATCCATTCACTGGTGACCTGGTGACTAGGTGACTAGAGACCTTTTTCTATCTTCTCGCATCTCGCCCCCTTTCACCGGTGACTAGGTGACCTGGTGACTGGTGACCTTGTAACTGGTGACCTGATGACTGGTGACTAGGTCACCCTTTTCTCCCTTCGCTTCTATTTAATAGGTGACGTCTCCGCTTATTAATAGTATAATATCGGCAAAGGAGATGCGTAAAATATGTATCTTGATTTTTACGGATTAAAAGAAAACCCGTTCAATGTGACAAGCGATCCGAATTTTTTGTATCTCAGTCATACCCACAAAGAAGCGCTGGCCCATCTTTCCTATGGGATAGAGCAGAGAAAAGGGTTTGTCGAGATAACGGGAGAGGTGGGAGCGGGGAAGACCACTATTTGCCGGGCTCTTCTCAATCATCTGGACGCTAATGTTAAGACCTCTCTTATCTTCAATCCTAGTCTTCCGGAGACACAGCTTTTGGAAGCCGTGCTGAACGATTTCGGGATCGAACCCAAAAGGAAAAGCAAGATCGCTTTTATTCGTCAGCTCAACGGATTTCTTTTGGAGCAATTGTCAAAGGGGAATAACGCGGTACTTATAATAGATGAGGCGCAGAACCTAAGAAAAAAGACCTTAGAGACCATAAGGATGCTGTCAAATCTTGAGACAGAAAAAGAGAAGTTATTGCAGATAGTTTTGGTGGGGCAGCCGGAGCTGCGCGATAAGCTTAATTCGCCGGATCTTCTGCAGTTAAGACAGCGCATAGGAGTAAGGTTTCATGTGCGAGCGCTTGAAAAATCAGAACTTAAAGCATACATAGACCATCGTCTTTCCGTAGCTGGAGCGTACGGAAGCCCCGTTTTCACGGAAGAAGCGCTTTCAAATATCTATGAGTATTCTAAGGGTATCCCAAGGGTCGTGAATATTATCTGTGATAAGTCTTTACTTTTAGGGTTTGTCCAGGAAGTGCGCGTCATAGACGCGGATATCGTGCGAAGAAGTATAGATGAAACCGAAGGACAGTTTTCTTATTCAGAGATAACGGGAGAGATTGATAAAAAAGAGAGACAAATGACGCGGAAGTAAGGCTCAAGGTTTAAGGACCAAGTTTTTCCATCCGAGACATTTTTTTTCTTAATACGGCCGGATGTTTTAAAAGAAGTATAAAATATGAGTATCATTGCCAAAGCTTTAAAGAAAGCGCAGGAAGAGCGCAGTAAGGAACGTCAAAAAGATGAACTAATATCCACAAATTCATCTTTCACTACCAATGGGACTTCAGCGAGAAAATCTCCCAAAAAGAAAACGGCCAAACAAGCGATCATTATATCCGGCATAGCTCTGGGAGCGGCGTTGACGGCAGTGGTCATGTTTTTAAAAGGACCGGAACTTTGGCGGGATCCGGCGCCTAAGGAAGGTATTATTGCCGAAGAACCCGCGCAAGTAATGTCTATACACGGGGAACCGGGCAAAGCTGATCTCCCTGTTTTAAAAGGCATAATGTATTCTGTTTCAGAGCCCCAGGCCGTGATAAACGGGGTTATGGTCTCAAATGGCGAGATCGTAGACGGGTTTACCGTTGCGGAGGTTTTAGAGAACACGGTGAGGATGGTCTCTCCCGAGGGGGAAGAAGTCGAGTTAAAGCTCCGATAACCTTGTTTTTAAGTTTACATTCGTGTATATTTAATCATCATGATGTGGAGCGGGATGAACAGCAGAAAATTCCCTCGGATCAATTATAAATGCCGTATAAAAGTGCAGAAGAACGGCAAAGAAGAGAGGATGGAAACCTTTACCGAAAATATAGGTCAGGGCGGGATATGCGTGTCCTTACCGGCGGATATCGGTATTTTTGAGGAAGTGACTCTTGAGATGTTCCTTGGGGAGGAAAAAGGCATAATACAATGTCTAGGGAAGGTGGTTTGGGTAGTTAAAGGACATCCCGCGAACCGGGAGGATACCGTAATGTACGATACAGGCATTGAGTTTGTGGACTTGGTAAAGCAAGATAAAGAAAAGGTAGAAGCCCTTATAGAGGACTTATTAACGGGCAAAACTTGACATCGTAAAAGACGCGTGCTATACTTCATTAGAAAAATAACAGTATTATAACTAGGAGGAGGTGAAATAGAATTATGCAGAAGATTTTTAAGGTTTTATTTGTATGTTGTATTATCATAGCTATGGTTGGTATGACCACACAGTGTTATGCACAGGATCCAGCTAAAAAACTCGGAAGAGGATTAGCGAACGTTCTGACGGGGTGGGTTGAACTTCCAAAGAATATCTATGAGACCAGCGTTGAAGAAAATGTACTTTCCGGCCTTACAATGGGTCTTGCGAAAGGTATCGGTATGACGATAGTAAGAACCGGTGCGGGCGTTTATGAAGCCGTGACGTTCCCGTTTCCAATACCGGAAGACTATCAGCCGGTTATTGAACCTGAATTTGTATTCAGCGAATAGATGGCATCGTTGATGTGAAAGTTTACACAAAAAGGGAACGATTTCGCATCGTTCCCTTTTTGTATCTTTTGGAGGAGAGATGGGGGAAAAGAGAAGGTTTATAAGGTTTGATACTTTATTGGACGCTATATGCCGCAGAAAGGGCAGTTTGACCAGGTTCAAAGTTAATAACTTTTGCAGAGATGGTGTAGGTATCCTGAGTGATGAAGTTCTTGATAACGGAGAAGATGTTGAAGTAGAAATGATGATCCCGGGAGATAATGTTCCTATAATTTTTGAAGGACAGATCGCGTGGGCCGGAGCATCTTTCTCAGGGATAGCGAAACATGAAAGCGGTATCAAATTCAAAAAGATAAATAGCGAGGATAGAGGCAGAGTGCTCGAACATATATACAGAAAGTGGATAATAACCGAAAAAGAGAAATAATAAAAATAAGACGGAGGAATGATGAGTCAAGAAGAGAAAAAAAAAGAAACAGCTGAAACGGCGGAAGAAATAAAACCGGAAGCTGAAGTAATTAAAGAAGAGGTAAAGAAAGAGGAAATACCCAAAGAAGAAAAAAAAGAAGAAGCGGCGCCAGTAGCAGAAGAAGCACCTAAAGCGGCGGAAGCACCTAAAGCGGCGGAAGCACCTAAAGCGGCGGAAGCACCTAAAGCGGCGGAAGCACCTAAAGCGGCGGAAGCACCTAAAGCGGCGGAAGCACCTAAAGCGGCGGAAGCACCTAAAGCAGCGGAAGCACCTAAAGAAGAGGAGAAAAAAGCAGAGCCGGAAAAGGGAGACCCGCGTCAACCTAAAGCAAAAAAACCTCCCATGCCTACCGAATGTTCGGGATGCGATAAGGCTTTGGCGAAAAAACTTTGGTATTATCGTAACGGCGCTTTTTATTGCACAAAAAAATGTTATAAAAGAAAGCTGCAGGAAGAGCAGAAAAAAGCACAAGAAGCAAAGGCAAAATAAGCGCAGTAAAGAATCTGTGTTTCTTGCAAATCTTAGGTGATCTAATAAAGGGGATATTATCCAACATAAATGGGATAGCATCCCCTTTTTTTTGGAACAGAGTAGTTCTTATAAATTGCATAGGGCATAGAGCATGGCGCATGGCAGAACAATCTAAAGTCTAAGGTCTTAGATTGAGTGATACGGGGAATAAGAGTCAAAGAGTCAGAGAGTCAAAGAGTCAGGTTGGACCGATGAGGGAGTCGAGTCAGAGAGTCAGTAGCAAAATATTGACTCTAGAGAGCGCAGCGAACGATGACTCTAATGAGCGAAGCGAATGATGACTCTGTGACTCTCCCTCGGCTCTAACTTCTACTTTAAGAATGCGGATTTGATCTTTTCCGGGATAGGTACGACCTTGCTCTATGCCCTATGCGCTTTGCGTTTCTTAAGCAAGCTAAACTATTACATATTTTTTTTAACCTCCTCATACACACCATAGAGACAAAAAAGCCAACCCAACCACTATATATTGTGCTATTTCTATAAAAGTTTAAAAATCCAAAAGTTGCCTATTTGACAATTTCCCTAAAATTGTGTATACTCATTGCTGTAGGTGGAACAAAGTGGAGGTAAGTGGAGTGTTTTACGGAGAGTATGCACACAGTCTGGACAAGAAAAGCCGAGCGATAATACCGGCACGGTTTCGTACGCCTATAAAAGAATCCGGCGATGGAAAAATGTATCTGACACGCGGATTGGATCAATGTATTTTTGTTTTTATGGAAACTGAATGGATAATTCAGGAGAACAAGTTCAAAAGTATGCCATTCACAAAGAAAGAAGTAAGAAAGTTTAAGAGGCTTTTTTTCTCGGGAGCGTTTGAAATTATCCCCGATAAACAGTGGCGCATATTAGTGCCGGATTATCTAAAAGAATATGCGGGGCTGTCAAAAAACATTATGATAATAGGCGTAGCGAACCGTATAGAAATATGGGACAGAAATAAGTGGGCCGAGTTTTATAAAACATCAAAACAAAACTATGAAGAGATCGCTGAGGGTCTCATAGAGTTGTGATGGATAGGGGGTCAAAATGTACAGAAGATACGCAATACAACTCCACAAGAAACAGAAGGAATTCATTAATTGCGTTAACATGGTAGAACGCATCAAAAAGGCAAGAGCTCTGCCGGCCGGGATCGAGCATCTCGGAGTAAAGAGATATGTCATCTCTTCTACGGGACTGGGCAAGAAGACATATCTAACAATAAAGGATTGTGAATGAGAAACAAAAAAAAGCATATCCTATCATGTGAGGTCGGAGGGTCCATATACGCAAAAAGAGATATGCCTCTTAAAAAGAACACTTCTCCCGTAAAAGTATCCAAAAATAAAAGAGATCTTGTAAGCAATTACAGCTGTTTTTATAAAGAACAAGTCGATACTATGGACAGGATATTCCGTAAAAGGATATTTCGGAACGGGAAATAATACGCCTAATAAGGAATTTAACAAAGAGAGTTTTTTTTGCATTTACCGGTCTTACTCCAGGAATCAATTGAAGGACTGTCACTCAGACCCGGAGACACAGTGATAGACGCGACATTGGGAGGGGGAGGACATTCCCGAGAGATATTAAAAAGAATACTTCCCGGTGGACGCCTTATTGCCGTGGACAGAGATCAAGAAGCAATAGACAGAAATTATCTTAAATTCGAAGAATTTAAAGACAGTATAATATTCATCAACGAAAATTTCAGAGAGATAAAAAAGATCATGCTGATCTCGGGAGAAAAGAAAGTAAAAGGAGCTATATTCGATCTGGGAATGTCTTCTTTTCAGGTGGATGATGAGAGCCGGGGTTTTAGTTTTTTGAAAGATGGTCCTTTGGACATGAGATTTAAAAGGACCGAAGGAATATCAGCGCGGGATGTGATCAATAGTTTTACCAAAGAAGAGCTCGTAGACATTATAAAAGAGTACGGAGAAGAACGATACGCTAAACATCTGGTCAATGTGCTGTATTCCGAAAGAAAGAAGAAAAGGATCGAGACAACCAAGGATCTTTCTGATGTAGCGGTCAAAGCTCTCGGGAGAAAATACAGTAATCAGCGCCTGCATCCCGCATGCAGGACATTTCAAGCGTTAAGGATCTTTGTCAATGACGAATTGGGCGCGGAAGAAGAAGCTCTTAACGGAATATTCGATTACCTGGAGCCCGAAGGAAGAGTTTCGGTAATATCGTTCCATTCCTTAGAGGACAGGATAGCAAAGCGTGTTTTTAGGGATAAAGCAAAGAAAAAAGAGATAAATATCATAACAAAAAAACCCATAATACCTTCGGAAAAGGAAAGAAAAGAAAACCCGAGAGCGCGGAGCGCAAAACTAAGAATAGCAGAGAAGATACTATGAGAATAAACAGGATCATAATAACAAGTTTATTTGTCACCCTTTTGGCAACGTGCTATGTGCATCAAAGGGTGGAAACACTGAAATCCGGGTATGTTTTACAGGATAACATCAGTCATCTTTCCCATCTGATTGACCGCAATTCCAAGTTAATGTATAATCTATCCAAAATGGAATCTCCGAGATATCTGCTTACTTCACTTAATGGTGAAGAGATCTTTTTCGCTAAGAACAGGAGCATTCAAACTGATAATTACAGGCTCGCTCTCAGAGACTCGAATGTTTCCGCTTCAAGCGAAAATGTCTTCAGTAAAGTATTTGATATCTTCACATTGGATGCTCAGGCAGAAACCCGCTAGCATCTTACTACAATAGGGCACATCCCGTATGTTAAAAATACGCCGTTATTTTGTTGTATTTCTCTTCATGTCATTGTTCTTTTTTCTTTTTCTTCGGCTTTTTTGTCTCCAGATAACGGATAAAGATAAATTTGAAGGATTAGCCGGGAAACAGCATTCTTCTGTCCTTAAAATAGAACCAAAACGAGGCGCTATTTTTGATGATCACATGGACCCTTTGGCGATCAATCTGGACGCTCCGAGTGTTTACTGTAATGCCAGGGAGATCACTGATCCCGGAAGAACAGCTAAGGAATTATCCGAGATACTTGGTATTGACGAAGAAATAATTTTAGATAAGGTAACAAGGAATAAGGCGTTTGTGTGGATAAAAAGAAAAGTCGAGGAAAAAACGGCCCAAGAAGTAATGTCCAGGCAGCTGAAAGGAATATACATAGTAGGAGAAAGCAAAAGGAATTATCCCAGCGGGAAAATTGCTTCACACATAATAGGGGTCGCAGGCACCGACAACACGGGGCTGGAAGGCCTTGAACTTTTATATAATAACAAATTGAAAGGAGAGCCCGGAGAAAAACGTTTATTGAGAGACGCGAAAAGAAGGACGGTCTTTTTTAACAAAGAGGGTTCGATCCCGCCAAAAAACGGATCAAATATCATACTCACCATAGACAGCGTAATACAATTCATAGCGGAAGAAGAACTTTCCGTGATGGCGGAAAAGTATACCCCGGAAAGCGCTTCGGTAATAGTTATAGATCCCGAAACCGGGAAAATACTTGCTATGGCGAATTATCCGGATTATGATCTGAACGATTCCCGGAACGCACTGAAAGAAAATATGAAAAATTGCGCGGTTACCGATATGTATGAACCGGGAAGCGTTTTCAAGATCATAACGGCCGGTGCCGCTCTTAATGAAAACGTGATAGGCCTCGACGATAAGATCTATTGCGAGAACGGGAACTACAAAGTAGGAGGCCGAGTGCTGCACGATTATCATAAATACGGAGAACTTACTTTTAGGGACGTAATAGTCAAATCCAGCAATATAGGAACCGTAAAAGTCGCCCAAAAACTCGGAAAGAACAAACTTTACGATTATATAAAGAAATTCGGGTTCGGAGAAAGGACCGGGATCGGTCTTCCCGGAGAAGTGAGCGGAATAAACAGACCTTCCGGAATTTGGTCAAAAAGCGATATAACGACTATTCCGATGGGACAGGGCATAGCAGTAACATCTATTCAGATGGTATCCGCCATTAACACTATCGCTAATGGAGGGTATTTGATGAGGCCTTACATAGTGGATAAGATCATTACCTGGGAAGGCGACATTGATACGGAAATACGGCCTGAGGTAAAGCGAAAGGTTTTAAATCCCGAAACTTGTGATAAAATGAGAGAGATCCTTAAGAAGGTTATAACCGATGGAACGGGAAAACGCGCAAGATCCAAAAAATATGAATTTTGCGGAAAAACCGGAACAGCGCAGATGGTCGATCCCAGCGGAGGTTATTACGATAATAAGTATTACGCCACATTTGTGGGTTTTGCCCCGGCGGACGATCCGGTTGTCAGCATAGTCGTAGTTGTAAGAGATCCTAAAAAAGCGCATTTCGGAGGAACAGTTTCAGCGCCGGTTTTTAAGAACATAGCGGAAAGAGTATTGCAATACATGGGATTGGATAGAAAAAGAACGGGAATATCGCCGACTGAAGGATAGAAGATGGGTGTGAGTAAGGAAAAAATAAAAATAGATTCCCGCGGTATAAACCCGGGGGATATTTTTGTCGCGATCAGAGGGAGCGCCAAAGACGGACATGAATATGTCAGAGAGGCCTTTCAAAACGGCGCTCGGAGTTCGGTTTGTGAATATTACGCGGATGGATTGACGGATGACGAAAAAGAAAAGATCATCATTGTCGGAGACAGCCGTAAAGCTTTGGGAGAGATGTTGAAAAAAGCATTTGAAGATCCTTCTTCCAGGCTTACGACCTACGGTGTTACGGGGACTAACGGTAAGACGACTACGGTATATCTCATAGACAGCATACTATCTTCCTCGGGCGCGGAAAGCGGGTTTATCAGTACGGTTTCCGTAAAAAGCTGCGGTAATGATGAGGAAAAGGCAAACATGACCACCCCCGACATTCTGTCGATAAATAGGTTTTTTTCAGAGATGCTTTCTTCGGGAAAAACAGACGCGGTCATCGAAATATCCAGCCATGCTCTTAGTCAGGAGAGAATAAGCGGGATAGGTTTGGATTATGCCGTGTTCACAAACTTAACCCCCGAGCATATGGATTATCATGAAAGTATGGATTCCTATCTGAACGCGAAGATACGTATTTTTGACGCGCTTAAAAAAGAGGGAACAGGAGTAATAAACATCGATGACCCCAAAATTAGGCGATTTAAGAAAAAAATATCTAAATGCGTAACATTCGGTATCGATGCCGAGGCGGATATCCGGGCTGAAAATATAGAATATAAAAAAGACGCGACAAAATTTCTGCTGAAAGCCGGGAAATATGGAAAGATAGATATTGTCACAAAGCTTATCGGCAAACACAATGTATACAATATACTCGGCGCGGCAGGATGTTTGCTTGATAGAGGAATAGCGTTAGACGCGGTAAAAGAAGGAATAGAAAAATTCAAGGGTGTTCCCGGCAGACTTCAGGAAATATTCTCCAAAGCGCCGTTCAAAGTATTCGTAGATTATGCTCATACTCCTATCGCTCTTGAAAATGTACTGAAATGTACTAAAGGTATATCTTCCGGGAAGCTTATATGTGTTTTCGGATGCGGAGGAGACAGAGATAAAGAAAAGCGGCCCGTAATGGGAAAAATAGTTTCATCCTTGGCGGATGTGGCGATATTGACAAGTGATAATCCCAGGACGGAAGATCCCGAAGAAATTATCCGACAGGTAGAAGAAGGCATGGAAGGAAGCGGACATATCGTTATCCCGGACAGACTGGAAGCTATAAAAGAGTCCTTTGAACGGGCGCAAAAAGACGATGTTGTAGTGATAGCGGGAAAAGGGCACGAAGATTATCAGATCGTGGGGAAAGACCGGTTTTATTTTGATGATGTTGAAGTCTCGAAGAAAATTTTGAAGGAAATGAACTATTGATCAAATTTGATATAGAAAAAATGATCGAGATCACGGGGGGCAGATCTTTAAAGAGGTCTTCCGATGAAATGATCAGCGGATTTTCGATAGATTCCAGGACAATAAAGGCCGGGGACATATTTCTTGCCGTTAAAGGGGAGAACTTTGACGGACATAGTTTTTTAGAGGATGCTTTGGACCGAGGAGCGTCCGGAATAATAATATCGCAGGATGTGCCGGATAACATCAAAGAAAAGGCCCGTGATATTATATTTGTCGGGGACGTTTTAAAGGCTATCGCGGACATCTCGCGCGAGATACGAAAAAGCATAGGAGCGAAAGTGATCGCGGTAACCGGGTCTAACGGAAAAACCACGGTAAAAGATTATCTGGCAAATATCGTTTCTTCAGAATACAATGTTCTTGTCAGCAAAAGGTCTTTCAATAATCTTATCGGGGTAGGACTGACCCTTTTTGAGGCCCAGAACTCTCACGACATAGTAATATTAGAGCTCGGAACAAATCATCCCGGAGAAATGGGGGTCTTAGGGGAAATAGCCAATCCGGATATAGCTCTCATTACGAATGTAGGAAGATCTCATATGGAGTTTTTTCACGACACCGAAGGCGTCTTTAAAGAAAAAACAAGTCTTCTGGATCATTTGGCGCCGGGAGGGCAGGCCTTTATCAACGGCGATGATATCCTTCTCCGCAAGATCAAGGGAAAAAGAACGGACATAAAGTCATACGGCATGGGAAAAAATAATGATATAGTAATAAGCAATATTTCAAAAGGTAAGAGGGGATATCGTTTCTTCGTAGGTGAGGACGATTATATGTTTTCGGGAGAAGGACTTCATAATGTTCAGAATGCCGCCGCGGCTATTTCCGTCGCCGGATATTTGGGGATCAAAAAAAATAATATAAGGGAAAAGATCAAAGATGCCCCGCTTCCGCCTATGCGTTTAGAGAGGATTGAAGCCGGGGACCTGATCTTTATCAATGACGCGTATAATGCTAATCCGGATTCTTTTGAACGAGCTCTGGATGTTCTGGAAGACGCCTCATGTGAAGGGGATCGTGTGATAATAGCGGGAGATATGTTTGAACTTGGAGAAAGAAGCGCGGAATTTCACCGGGAACTCGGAAAAAGTATCGCGGGAAGAAAAATAAAATTTCTTATCGCCACGGGAAAATGGGCGCATGAGACGATAAAGGGCGCGGCGGATGCCGGGATGCCGATCGAAAACACTTTACGTTCCGAAGATCATAAAACGATATCCGGATTTATACGGCTAAAAGCGGCAAAACGATCGACAATATTGCTAAAAGCTTCACGGAAAGCAAAACTTGAGGAGATACTAAGATGCTTTACTACCTGCTCTATCAATTAAGAGATATTTGGTTCGGATTTAATATTTTTAAATACATAACCTTCAGAGCCAGCATGTCGGCCGTTACGTCTTTTATTATATGTATAGCACTGGGACCGGTGGTAATAAAACTGCTCAGCAGATTAAAGGCGGAACAATACGTACGAAAAGAATTTGTAGAGGGGATATATGATCTCCACAAACATAAAGAGGGAACACCGACGATGGGAGGGGTATTGATCGTCGCGTCGGTTGTCGCGGCTACCCTTCTTTGGGGACGTCTGAATAACGATTATTTATTGTTGTCTTTGTCGGGAATGGTATGGCTGGGAATGATCGGATTTATTGACGATATGATGAAAATACGTTCCAAAAGTTCCAAAGGCATAAGAGCCGTGAATAAACTTATGGGGCAGTTGCTCCTTGCGGTTATCGTGGGGATCTTTGTTCTAAAAAATAACGGCCTGGGAGGAGATCTATATTTTCCCTTTATAAAAAATGCTGTATGTAATCTCGGTGTCCTTTATATCGTTTTTTCCTTTCTGGTAATAGCCGGAGCGTCCAATGCCGTAAATCTTACAGACGGCCTTGATGGTCTGGCGACCGGATGTATGGTATTTGTAACGCTTACGTATGCCGCGATAAGCTATCTTACGGGACACGCCGAGATAAGCCGATATTTACAGATATTTTATCTTCCCGGCGCGGGAGAACTGACCATCTTTTGCGCGGCTCTGGTAGGCGCCTGCCTGGGGTTTTTGTGGTTCAACAGTCATCCGGCCACAGTTTTTATGGGCGATACGGGATCACTTGCTTTGGGAGGAGCGATAGCGATAGTAAGCATTTTAATAAAAAAAGAAGTTCTATTGATCCTTACCGGAGGGGTGCTGGTAATAGAAGCGATCTCAGTCATATTGCAGGTTGGATCTTTTAAATTTTACAAAAAACGTCTTTTTCTAATGGCGCCTATACATCATCATTTTCAGATGAAGGGTCTGCATGAGTCAAAAATTACCGTGCGCTCCTGGATAATCGCGGCGATTCTAGCAATGATGAGCCTGATGACGTTGAAGGTGAGGTAAACGGTCCAAAGGTCTAAAGTCAAAAGTCTAAGGTCTTGTGGAATAGAAGCGAGGGAAAAATATCGCGTTATTTGTAATGACGAATTGGGAGAAGGGGGCAAGGGGATATTTGAGCGAATCGCAATTTTAGCTTTTTTATAACTTTTGAGGGGAACATTGTTAAATGCTGTTCGAGCCCGAACACCTATAAAAAAAGTGAGGGCGAGTTCATTTAACACCCCTCAAAAGTTAGAAAAAAGCGTTAATAAATTGCGCACGAGCGAGGATATGTCCTTGTCCCCACACAATAGTTTATGAAAGATTTCAGGGATAAGACTATACTTATTTTGGGGCTGGGGGCTAGCGGGTATTCTGCCGCTGAATTTTTGCTGAAAAGAAAGTATTCCGTGAAGATCAGCGAGGCGGGAGATAGTTCCGCGATAAGAACAAAGATCGATAAACTGGGGAAAATTTGGCCTTTAGTTTCGGAAGTAGGCGCACATACCCGTGAGTTTTGTTCAGAAGCCGATATGATCGTTGCCAGTCCCGGGATAAATATCAAAGATCTGTACGCCGAGAGATCGATCCCTGAAGAGATCCCTCTTATGGGCACGTTGGAGCTTGGCGCGTCTTTTTGCGAAGCTCCGATGATAGCGGTGACGGGAACGAACGGAAAAAGTACCGTTACGAAGCTCTTGGGGCATATATTTTCTTTTTCCGGTAAAAATGCCGTTGTCTGCGGCAACATAGGTAATCCTCTGATAGGAGAAGTAGACGGATTGAAAGAGAATAGTGTTGTCATCGTGGAAGTAAGCTCCTTTCAACTGGAAACAATAGTGAATTTCAAACCGCATATTGCCATTCTGCTCAATATATCGGAAGACCATTATGATAGGCACAGAGATCACAAGAGCTATAAGGCGGAGAAATACAAAATATTTAGGAACCAGACTGAAGAAGACTGGGCTGTAATAAATTCCGATCTTAAGAATGATGATGAAATAGGGGATATAAAAAGCCGTATCGTATTTTTTGAAACAGATCCGGGCTTATTGAAAGAACTCTCTATCAGAGAAGAAGATCTTCCGTTATCCGGGAAGCATAATCTTGAGAACGTAGTTTGCAGTATAATGGCAGCTGGGATAATGAAAGTAGAAAAAGATCTGATAAAAAAGGCCATTTTGACGTTTAAACCCCTTAGACACAGGATAGAAAAAGTAGGGATTTTCAGAGGGGTAGAGTTCATAGATGATTCTAAAGCGACAAATATAGATGCCACGCGTCGAGCCGTAGAGATGACAAAAAAGGGACTCATATTGATATCGGGAGGGGTCGATAAGGGGGGAGATTATACGGTCTTAATACCATTGTTCAAAAATAAAGTAAAAACACTGATCGTGATGGGTGAAGCTAAAGAAAAGATCAAGAGCGTCTTCTCGTCCGTTATACACGTCATAGAGACAGAGAATATGGGAAGCGCGGTGGCCGCGGCCAAGGAGAACGCAAGAGAGGGAGATACCGTTATGCTCTCACCTATGTGTTCGAGTTTTGATATGTTTTCAGGATATAAAGAACGCGGGGAAGCCTTCCAGAGAGAAGTTAAAAGATGAAAGATTCCAAAATAATCCTTCTTTCGACATTGCTGCTCCTTATGTTAGGGACTGTAATGATATATTCTTCCAGCGCCATCTACGCGCACGGCGCTTACGGGGACAGTCTATATTTCGTAAAGAGACATCTGTTTTTTCTTTTATCAGGACTGATCGTCGCGGTTTTTTGCATGTCTCTGAGCGCCGCAAGGGTAAGAGAATTTGCAGGACCTCTTATGCTGGGAAGTATAGTTCTTCTGATCCTTGTATTGATCCCCGGGATAGGGTCGGTCGCGGGGGGAGCGCGTAGATGGATACGGTTCTTTGGTTTGGGATTCCAGCCCTCGGAAGTGGTAAAGATACTACTCGTCATATATTTGGCTGATTTTATTGCCCGTAAAGGCAATATGATGAACAATCTTTTGCGCGGATTTTTGCCGTCCATTTTCGTTATAGGACTTACAAGCGGATTAGTTCTTCTTGAACCCGATATGGGGACATTTGTTGCGATATTCTTTATCGGTATGGTTATGTTGTTCGTTTCAGGAGTAAAGCTAAAACATATTTTTTCTATCGCACTATGCTCCATGCCGGCTTTGTTTTGGGCTGTTAGTAGTGAGCCTTACCGGATCAAGCGTATACTTACTGTTTTGGACCCATGGAAAGATTCTCAGGGCGCGGGATTTCAGCTCATCCAGTCCTTCATAGCACTGGGCTCCGGAGGACTTTTGGGTCTCGGACTGGGAGAATCCAAACAAAAACTTTTTTATCTGCCCGAATCGCATACGGATTTTATTTTTTCGATAATAGGGGAGGAGCTGGGGTTCATAGGCGCGGCTTCAACAATAGTATTGTTCGGCGTGCTTGTATGGTATGCTTTTAGGGTGTCTTTTAAGATCAAAGAGAAGTTTGCTTCGCTTGTAGTGTTCGGGTTGACGGTCATGATCGCGTTTGAAGTGATAGTTAATGTAGGAGTATCCACAGGAATACTGCCTACTAAAGGATTGCCTCTTCCTTTTATCAGTTACGGAGGCAGTTCCTTGGTATGTCATCTTGCCGCGATAGGATTGATCCTGTGCATGGCGAGGCAGGCGGAATAGTGAACCGTGAACAGTGAAGAGTGAACAGTTTAAAAGTTTAAAAGTTAAAAGGTTTAAAGGTTTTGATTGACCGATATGCAAATTATTTGATGAATGGGGGAATGTGCTAAGAGTGATTTTCTCCGTCATTGCGAGGAGAGAGCAGAGCGAACGACGAAGCAATCTCTATACAAAGGGATTGCCGCGCTCACTACGTTCGCTCGCAATGACATTGTGACACGGCCTGAATGACGGTGAGTCAATAGTCATTTTTGCAAGCTAAAAACTTTAAACTACGAACTATAAGCTACGAACTATTAACTACAAGGGATGCTTTATGAAGGTGATACTGGCGGCGGGGGGTTCGGGAGGGCATATTTTTCCGTCTGTTGCCGTGGCGTCTGAGTTAAGAAAGAGCAACGTTGAGGAAATATATTTTGTTTCAAGCAAAAGGCAATTAGACCGAAATATACTCAAAGCCTCTCAGTTCTCCAGTTTTTTTCTTTCGATAAACCCTATGCCGCTTAAGTTCGATCCGGCAAAAATGATCACATTCGCTTTCAAATTATTAGCGGATGTGATAAAGTCCCTTTTTATAGTTCTTAAGGTGAGGCCGGATGTTATCGCCGGTTTTGGAGGATATTCGTCGGGAGCTATTGTTTTAGCCGGTAAAATATGCGGTGTGCCGCTGGTCATACATGAGCAAAACGTTCTGCCGGGAAGGGCAAATAAAATACTGGCGAAAATAGTCGATAAAGTGGCGATAAGTTTCAAGGGATCGGAAGAATATTTTAAGAGCTCATCCGATAAGATATTTTTTACGGGGAATCCTTTGCGTCTGGACATGCTTTCTTTTGAAAAAGAACGTTCTTACAAAGAATTGAACTTGGATCCTGATAAGTTTACCGTGCTTGTGATGGGAGGAAGTCAGGGATCATCCTTTCTTAATAGGGCCGCTTCCCGGGCAGCCTTAGGCGCTGCTAAGACGTTCAAAGACGGGGTTCAATTTGTCCATATTACGGGGCCTAAAGATGTCGAAGAGATAAAAGAGTTTTATCGTGAAAATAACGTTAAGGCTGCGGTGTTCTCTTTTATGGAGAGAATTGATTCGGCGTATGCCGTGAGCGATCTGGCTGTTTCCAGAGCGGGAGCTGCGGCTGTGTTTGAATTGGCGCATTACGCCCGGCCCATGATCCTGGTTCCGTATCCGAACCCTAAAAATAATCAGAGGGTTAACGCGGCTTTCTTTTCCGAAAAAGGAGCCGCGATATTGAGAGAAGAAAAAGACCTGGAAGAGGACAGTTTATGCGCGGAAATGACCGATCTTATCAAAGACAGAGAGAAATTGGGTAAAATGTCTTCCGCGGCAAAAAAAATAGCGGTGCCCGACGCCGGTAAAGCCTTGGCAGAGATGATAATACAACTGGGACAGAAGAAAACGGATGCGTAGATGAAAAGAATACATTTTGTAGGTATAGGCGGTATAGGGATGAGCGCTTTGGCTCAAGTAAGTCTCTCAAAAGGGGACATTGTTTCCGGCTCGGATATAAGGATGAGTAATCTTACGGAAAGTCTTTCCTCGCAGGGGGCGAGGATCAGTGAGAAACATACAAAAGAAGGTGTAACAGCCGATCTGGATCTTGTAGTCGTTTCTTCTTCCATAAAAGAGAGCAATCCGGAGCTCTTGTCCGCCCGGGAAAAAGGGATCGAGACCATTACACGGAGCGAACTGCTCAGACGGTTCATGGAAGAAAGCGCCTGCGCTGTAGCGGTTACGGGAACTCACGGCAAAACAACAACATCATCGCTTATTGCTCATATAATGGAGAAAGCAGGGAAAGATCCGACCATTATATTGGGAGGAGAGATAGAGAGCATAAAAGGTAACGCGAAATACGGTTCAGGCGGGACTTTGATAGCCGAAGTTGATGAAAGTGACGGACATTTTCGGGATATTTCGTCGGATCTTGCTGTAGTTACCAATGTAGAAAGAGAGCACATAGAGAATTATTCGGGATGGAACGATCTTATTAAAGCTTATGAGAGTTTTGTCTCAAAGATTTCGGCCGAAGGGACTTTTATCTTTAATGGCGAAGATATGGTTATAAGAGACATCTTGCCGTCAGTAAAAGCGGATAAGATCTCTTTTGGAATGACGGGAGAATGTGATGTGACCTGCAAAGATCCCGTATTCGACAAAAAAATAGAATTTAATATCGTAGTGAACGGGAAGGACAGAGGAAGGATCGTAAGTCCTCTTATAGGCAGGTACAATATCATGAATCTTCTTGCCGGGATCACGGTGTGTATCCGAAAAGGAATATGCATGGAAGATATCATCTCTGCCGCCGGGTCCTTCCGGGGCGCTAAAAGACGCTTTGAGGAAATAGGAAATATAAACGGAATACGCGTATTTGAGGATTATGCCCATCATCCCACGGAAATAAAGGCGGTGATCATGGCGGCTAAAAAGTTTTCCGACGGTAAAGTGCTTGTTATTTTTCAGCCGCATCGTTATTCCCGGACAATAGACCTCATGGATGATTTCTCCAAAAGTTTTGAGGGAGCTGATTACCTTGTGCTTACCGATATATATTCCGCTGATGAGGAAACCCAATACAAAATAACGATAAATGACCTATATAACAGGATCGACCATAAGAATTTTGAAAGGATAGAGCTTTTGAAAAAGGACCGCATTGCCGGGCTTGTTCCGGATATGGTGAGAAAAAATGATATTATTTTGATCCTGGGAGCGGGAGACATCCGGGAAATAGGATCCGAGATAGTTGAAAACATTAAAAAGATGCGATAAACAAATGGAAGAAAAAATAAAAGAAAAACTCGCGGCGATAAGCAAAAAACACGGCGGAAAGGTCCTGTTCGCGCATTCCTTAAAGGATCTAAGTACCATGAGAACGGGAGGATCGGCAGACAGTGTCTATATGGCAGGTACGATCGAGGAGATCGTGGACGTAAAGGTCCTTCTCGACGAAGCAAAAGAAAAGATGCGTGTTCTAGGCAGGGGAAGTAATACTCTTCTGCCCGAAGGGGAGTTCAGAGGGACGATAATACTTCTGAACGGAGGCATTTTTCAGGATATAAGGTTCGCGGAACGGAAAGTAACCGTCGGGAGCGGTGTCAGGCTGGAAAGATTTATCTCGGAGTGCCGGATGAAAAGGCTTTCCGGGATGGAAGGGTTAATAGGGATACCCGCTACGATCGGCGGGGCTGTAAGGATGAATGCGGGGTATAAAGAGGAGATAAGTGATCGCCTGACCAAAGTACTGGTTTTGGATAGATCAAATAAAATAAAATGGATAGATAAGGAAAAAATAGAGTTCGGATACCGCCGGTCGTCTTTTTCTTCGGATACTTTTATCCTCGCGGCGGAATTTGAAATGGAAGTATCCACTAGGATAGATGTAGAAAAGAAATTAAAAGATCTTTTTGGTGAAAAGAACGAAAAACAGCCGTTAAAAGAGAGAACTTTAGGATGTATTTTTAAAAATCCGTCTACTCACGCAAAGTCAGCGGGAGAACTTATTGATCTTTGCGGAATGAAAGGCGCGCGTTCGGGAGGAGCTGTCGTATCAAATAAACATGCGAATTTTATAATCAACGATAGAGACGCGAAAGTATCCGATATTACCGATCTTATCTCAAAAATGAGAAAAGCTGTAAAAGAGAGATTTTTAGTGGACCTTGAAATCGAAATAGAGATATGGTGAAAAAACAATGGTTATAGAAAAGCTGAAAAAATATAAAATAGGGGTTTTAGCGGGAGGCGTATCCAGCGAAAGGGAGATAAGTCTAAAAAGCGGAAAGGCTGTTTTTGAAGCTTTCAGTAAATGCGGGCTCAATACGGTATTTTTGGATGTCGAAGATAGGGAATTTGAACGATCAATAAAAGGATCGGGTATAGACCTCGCGTTCATAGCCTTGCACGGGAAATTCGGAGAAGACGGCGCTGTCCAGGAACGCCTGGCGGCAATGAACATACTCTATACCGGGTCACCTCCCGCGGCTTCACGGAATGCTCTTGATAAGATAATATCCAAGGAGATATTCAAAGAGAACGGTATACTTATCGCGGAACATGAAGTCATAAAGGCCGGGGAAGGTACAGCATCCCTAACAATGGAACCGCCATACGTAGTAAAACCTCGAAGAGAAGGATCCAGTATAGGTTTGACCGTGGTCTTTACAAAAGAAAAACTTGAAAGCGCCGTAAAAGAAGCCTTATTATTCGGGTCCGAAGCTTTAGTGGAAAAATATATTGCCGGCCGTGAAATAACGGTAGGTATATTGGAAAACAAAGCTTTGCCGATAGTTGAGATAATTCCGGGCAGCGGAACTTATGATTTTCATTCGAAATACTCATCAGACAAGACAAAGTACATAGTGCCGGCTGAATTTGATAAGCACGTTTATTTAAAAGCTCAGAAAGACGCGCTGAAAGCGCATAGTGCGCTCGGGTGCAAAGGGTTTTCGAGAGTTGATATGATGGTGACGGGTGATAATGATGTGTTTATCTTAGAAGTTAACACTATCCCCGGACTTACCGAACGCAGTCTTTTACCCATGGCTGCGAGAGAAGCGGGTCTGGATTTTTCCCGGCTATGTGTTAGAATGGTTCTTGCGGCGATCAGTGGGCAGAGTGAACAAAAAAAGTCTAAAGTCCAAAGGTCTAAAGTCTAAAGTCTGTGGATGAGTGGAATAGAAGAGTAGATATTTGAAGTTGAAGATCCATTAATGAGCCCGGGGTCGGGAGTTACAAATAGCGAACCAAATTGGAGATTAATGTGGCTAAGAAAAAGAAGAAAAATGCGCGGATAGACATGACTGTGCCGTTAGAATTTTTTAAAAAAAAGAGCGTTCTGGTTCTGATACTTTCCTCTACGCTGTTCTTTATGATAGGCATTGTAACTAAGAATTATATGTTTAGCGGAAAGAATTTCATCGTAGAAAATGTAATCGTTAATAACGTACGCGGATATACTTTTGATAAAGACAAGGAAAATATTAGGGAGTATTATCACGGCAGGAATATCTTTACTATAGATCTCGCCCAAGCGGGAATGATGATAGAGAACAATTTTCCTCATTTTAAACAGATCACGGTGCGGCGTGTTCTGCCGGATACCATAGAGGTTGATATCGTCGCCAGGGAACCCTTGGCGGTTATAGACTCCGGCAGCGGTGTAGTTATAGATGCCGAAGGATTTGTGATAGATGTAAACAGTAATATCGAAAAACTGACCGAAATAAGAGGTATAACCTTTTTCTTTTCTCTGCCGTCAAAAGGGACGGTCATAAACAACAAAAGCCTTGAAAAAGCGCTTACTATTTTGAAAGGAATAGAGGAAATTCTCCCGATGATCAAGAAAGATATTGATTACTTGGATGTTTCGGACAGAAGGAATCTTGTGCTTTCCGTGACGGGAGTCGAGATCAAAATGGGTGAAAGTAATTTTTTAAGAAAACTTAAGAAATTACGTGAGATAACACAGGATCCCGACATAGATATAACTGACATGAATTATATAGATCTAAGGTTTGAGGACGCGGTCCTTTCCCCGAAATAATAATGCGGTGAATAGACCATAGACAATAGACAGAGAGTGACCGATGCATAAATCGTACGATAAAGAATTTAAGATATGCCAGACAAGTTCTATGGTGTTCGGGGCGAGTTCCGCAGTCCCGAAAATTATTGAGGGACGAGGACTGTTTGAGCCACGAATACCATAGAACTTGTCTGGATGGGGTTGTGCTTTTATGAAATATTTTGCCGCGGTTAATATTGGAAGTACGGATATAACGGCCGTATCAGCCAAATGGAATAAGAACGGAGATTATTCCATTGAGGCTTTCTCGCGTGTGCCGTCCAAAGGGTTTTCCAAAGGGGTCGTTTCCGAGATAACTTCCGCGGTCAATACGCTCGGTGATGTTGTAAAAAAATTGGGACAAAAAAAGATCAAAAAGATATATGCGGGAATAAGTTCGTCTTCCGCCGATATGATGTATGGTTCCGGATCGGTCCTGGTCTCCAAATATGGACGTGAAATTTACGATGCTGATATAAAAAGATGCACTGAAATGGCCTCCACGATCAAGATCCCAATAAGCAAAGAACCTATTCATAAGATCATCTGTGATTTTAAAGTGGACGGAGAAAGCGGAATAAGAGACCCTTTAAATCTCGAAGGTGTAAAATTGGAATCTGAGGTTAACATAATAACGGTAAATTCATCCGCAATGAGCAATATGCGCAAATGTATAACGGACGCTGGTTTTATCCCGGCAGGATTTGTCTTTTCCCCGGTAGCCGTATCTTATAGAGTGCTCTCGGAGGATGATACTCAAAAAGGGGTAATGTTGTTGAATCTCAGAAGAGACGCAGCGGAAGTCCTGATCTTTTTCAGAGGTGTATTGCGAAGCTGCCGTGTTTTCCCCAAAGGCGTAGAGGATATGGTGATAAATGAGACAGAAGCCAAAAGGGAGGCTTTGGAGACTTTGTATCATGACGTAAAAGATATGGCCGCATTAGATAATGCGCGAAAAATCGTTATAACCGGAGAAGGAGAGATCCCTGATAAAGTAATAGAGGGAATAGAGGACATCTTCCGGCTTCCCGTAAAGATAGGGACATGTTCGGTAAGGCCTTTCGAAAAATTGCCGCATGAACGCATGGGATATGTCGGCAGTCTGGGTATATGCGATCATTTTAATAAAGAACGGGAGAAACATCCTTCCTCGACCAAACTGATAAAACGCTTAGTCAATAGATCCTTAAACTTTCTGGATAATTATTTTTAAGAGACAGCGTTCGCCAAGCATAGAGCATAGCGCAGAGGGCAGGGTGTAAGCAGTTGAAAAGTTTATAGTTCAACGAAATACCCTTTGTCATTGCGAGGAGGAGCAAGGCGAGGACGAAGCAATCTGTTTTTTAGAGATTGCTTCGCTGCGCTCCCCCCTTCGGAGGGCAGGCGCAATGTCGATATCTCCTTATTCACCCTTTACCCTTCACTGTTTGTTTTTCTCCGTATACCACGCAGGGTATACGGCCGTGAACCCTGTGTGGTTCACGGCTTCTCCCTTCTATAACTGGTGGCTTGGTGACTCATTCTACCCTCTATCTTCTACCCTCTATCGTCTATGGTCAATGGTCAATGGTCTATGGTCCAGTTTGTGCTCAGATACGCGTAGCATTTGACATTATACGAGTATTATGATAATTTTAACCATTGCATTTATCAATATATAGCGAAATAGGTTTAGTTTAACAAGGCAGGGCGAGATGAAAGTTGGAATAATAGGTTGCGGCAATATGGGGAGTGCTATTGCATGCGGGCTCATAGACAAGAACATTCTTTCGGCAGAAGAGGTATTATTAAGCGATAAAGACCGAGAAAAGGTAAAAAAGGTTACCGAGATCACCGGATCAGAGGGTATTCTCTCTGAAGAGCTTATAAAGAGATGCGAGATCATTTTACTGGCGGTAAAACCTCAGGATTCAGTTTTGCTTCTGGAAGAGATAAAAAAGGATATAAAAGACCAGGTAGTCATCTCCATAATGGCCGGTGTGAAAATATCCGATATAACGAATGTTATAGGCAGAGAAGTGCCTATTGTAAGAGCAATGCCCAATATGGCCGCGTTTATAGGGCAGAGCGTTACCGGTATTTGTTTTAGCGCCGCGGTGAAGGATAAAGACAAAATTAAGAAGCTTTTTGAGAGTATCGGTGATGTTGTTGAAGTGGAGGAACCGCAAATGGACGCAGTCACCGCGTTATCAGGATCCGGACCCGCATATCTTTTTTATCTCGCAAAGGCCATGATAAATGCGGGGACAGAAATGGGTATGGATAAGGATAAGTCCGAGAAACTCGTTATCGATACTCTTGCGGGAGCCGCTAATTTGCTGAAAAACATGGGAGTTTCCCCCGAAGAACTGATAAAAAAAGTGGCTTCAAAAGGAGGAACAAC
>JBDRBI010000089.1:0-12396 GCA_043822885.1 Candidatus Omnitrophota bacterium | reverse complement strand
TGATCTTGTATTTCTATAGGTAAAGCCAATAGGCGTAGGGTGTTAGAGATCGTGGATTTGTCTTTTCCCATCATGATGCCTACCGTATCAAGGGTATGATTGAACTTATTCGTAAGTTCTTTGTAGGCCTTGGCCTCTTCGATCGAGTTAAGTTCTTCTCTTTGTATATTTTCTATCAGAGATATTTCAAGGCTGTTAGAATCGTTTATGTCTTTCCGCACGATAGCCGGGATGTCTTCTATCCCCAGCTCTCCCGCAGCTCTCCAACGCCTCTCTCCGGCTATGATCTCATATTTTCCCCCGGAAGGTCTTACCAAAATGGGCTGAATAACTCCTTTTTCTCTCAGAGACATTACAAGTTCTTCCATTTTTCTTTCGCCAAACTTTTTTCTTGGCTGAAAAGGGTTGGGAACAATATCTTTTAGCTTTATCTTTTCTATTGTTTCTTTCTGCTTTCTATTGTCTTCCGAGATAAGCGCCTCTAATCCTTTACCGAGTCTCTTCTCCATTTTGCTCCTCCGCGTTTACGGTAACACCTTCATCCGTAACTGGTTGCGTGTAGCTATCTTTGTTTTGTTCTAATATTTCTTTTGTTACTTCTTCGTACTTCTGCGCCCCGATAGACGTGTTGTCGTATAAGGCTATGGGCTGTCCAAACCCGGGAGCCTCTGTAAGTTTTATAGTTCTCGGGATTATGGCTTTATACACTTTTTCCCCGAAATGCTTCTTTACTTCCTCAATTACTTCTTTCGTTAGATTTGTGCGATAATCCGCTAAGGTCATTAGTACGCCTTCTATTTTTAGATCCGAATTAAGATTTTCCCGGATCAGGGTTATGGTCTTCATTAGTTGACCTACGCCCTCTAAGGCATAATACTCACATTGTATAGGGATAATTATAGAATCCGCTGAGGTTAATCCATTGATCGTCAATAAACCAAGAGAAGGAGGGCAATCAAAAAGAATGTAGTCAAAAGTCTCTTGCATTTCCTGTATCGCTTTTTTTAAGCGATATTCTCTCCCCATAACATTTACAAGCTCTACCTCCGCGCCTGTTAGATTAATGTTTGAGGGGACGATATAAAGATTTTCTATAGCTGTGGGACGAATGGCTTGATCTAGGCCTATGTGCTCGTGCAATACACTATAAATGTTTTGGTCTTGTTCGTTCTTACTAACCCCTAGACCGCTTGTAGCATTGGCCTGCGGGTCAAGATCTATCAATAAAGTCTTTTTGCCGTTTAAGGCTAGGTATGTCGCTATGTTGAGGGCTGAAGTAGTTTTAGCAACTCCGCCTTTTTGATTGCAAAATGCTATCTTTTTCATCTTGAAAAGAATATAGCATACGTTCATCTCTTCGTCAATGAGTTTTTGCAATAAATAGAAATAAAAACCCATCCATGTCGTATGGTCTTTAGTGAACAGTAAATGGCAGGTACTCTTTCCACGTGGAAATAAGTGAACAGTGAATGGCGGATGGTGAATGGATCCTAGACCATTTACCTCTTCCAGGCCGGGCCTGTACCCAGGCCCGGCCTGGAGTGTGTGCGAACAGCTGTAGGGGCGGTTCGTGAACCGCCCCTACGTTTTCTCTTTCTACTTTCTATTTTCTACCTTCTATAACCCGGGGCCCAGGTGTTACTTTCCACGTGGAAACTAGGCTTTATCTACAAGTGTGACTTTTATTTTGGCGAGTTCCGCGCCTTTCATTCCAAAAAGGCCTTTATGCTCTTCTTTTAGAACTTCAATGACTACTTCTTTTTCTTCCGCTTTAAGCAGTGTTAAGGCTTTTTTAATGGCTTCTTCAACGGTAAGAGCTTCTACTTCGATGGTTTTTCTTTTTTTCATTGCGTTCTTTCTCCTCATCCAACCTTTTTGCTTATAAAAGATTGTTCCGCAGTCATCAAAATGGTGTTAGTAAGCCAGTACAAAACTAGTCCTGAAGGCATTTTGTAGAACAGGAATCCAAAAAAGATCGGCATCATCAGCATCATGGTTCTTTGCTGTTTTGCTTGTTCCGCTGTACCGGTTCCCGGAGTAAAGCTTTGGGATATTTTTTGCTGCACTACCATCATTCCGACCATAAGTAAAGGCAAAATGTTCAGGCTTTGTCCAACAAGGGGCAAAGAAAACGGTAAAGGGACCGCATCCGGCCTGGAAAGATCTTTTATCCATAAGAAATGCGCTCCTTTTAGCTCTATAGAGTTCATTAATCCTTGGTAAAGTGCAATAAATATAGGCATTTGCAATAACATTGGCAAACATCCGCCCAAAGGATTAATATTATATTTTTTGTACAATTCCATTGTTTCTTTGTTGAGTTTCTGTGGATTGTCTTTATGAAGTTCCTTTAGTTTTTGCATGTGGGGTTGTACTTTTTTCATTTTTTGCATGGAAGCAAAACTTTTGAATGTCAAAGGAAAGAGTATTGTGTTAATAAGCAGTGTCAGAAGTATGATCGAGATGCCCCAGCTTTTGGTTTTTGTGTGCAGAAACCTTAAAATAGCCAATAATTTTTTACTTACCGCTCCAAAAAAACCATAATCTACCATTTCCTCCATACCGTATCCTATATCTTTCAGAGTTTCAATGGTCAAAGGCCCCGCATACAAAAGGTATTCCGCTTTTAGGCTTTCTTTTGGAAGAAGAAGATATTCTCGGCTTTTTAGTATGGTTCTTATGGTCTTTTCTTCGTCGGGTGCAACTGTTACTGCTTTTGTTTCCTCTATAGGCTTCATTATGAGCGTAAAATACCGATTTTTTGCTCCTACCCAAGCGACATTCCCGCTTTTTTCTTGCGCTCCCTTAAGTCTTTTTATTTTCCACTTTTCTCCGTCTATTAGAGAGACTGTTTCCGTAAATTCTCTTCCTGCGACTTTTCCGGCCTCGCATAGCTTTGAGGGTCCTTCTATTTGAAAAGAAAAAGTCTTTTCTCTTTCTGTTAAGTTTTTTATCTCAATCTCTAACTGTAACGAATTCAACGAGTTATAAAAAGTGTACTTCTTTTTCACCGCTACAACGCCCGGTTCTTCGTATACATATTCCAGGGTATTTTCTGTCCTTTTACTTTCATATCTTTCTCCTTCTATCCCTGCAAGGATCCCTCCGGAGAGCGCGAAAAGATCGCTTCCAACACCTGTTGCTTTGTATATCGTTTGTTCTTTGTCGTCTTCAGTATATTCCCTTAAAGCTATCTCTTTAAGTCCCGCATCAATATCCGAAAAAACCAATATGTATTTGTCTGTCGTGATCTCTGTTAAGTTTTCACCTTCCCTTACCTTGTCCATTTTTTTCTCGATGGTAACTTCTTTATCTGTAACATGTTGCTGAGTCGGGGATATCGCGGCTCGGGTTTGTTTTTTCGGTCCCAAGACCTGGAAAATCAATAGGATTCCCAAAGATAGTGCTAACGCTGTTATCAGTCTTTTTTCCATAATATCACTTTTCTTTTCCTTTTTTTGTTACGGGGTCATGTCCGCCTCGGGACAGGGGATTGCATCTTGCGATTCTCCAGAAAGAAAGGACTGTTCCCTTCATTAGTCCTTTTTCATTTATAGCTTCCGCAGCATACTCTGAACAAGATGGATAAAACCTGCAACTCCTTATAAAATAAGAGCTTATGTTTTGTTTGTATGCTTTTAGCATGCTTACAATTATTTTCTTTATCATGCTTTTTGTCTGGCTTTTTCTATCTCTTTTTTGATCTCCAGCCCTGCTTTTTTCTTGTTGGTTTTGTCTATCGGGCTTATAATGCGGATCACTGTTCGTTTTTTCGCGCCTTCGGACTCCGGCAGATCCCTAAAATATGCGTAAATGCTCCTTCTCAGGTAATTACGGGTTACCGCGCTATCTACCATCTTTTTGGGAACGATCAGCCCGACGGCTTCTTCCTCAGAAGTCCCGCCTGTATACACGGTTGTTTTTTCACCCCGGGTTCTTTTCCCGCCGTTTAAGATCTCAACAAATTCTTTTTTCCCTAATATATGTCGTATTTTCACGTTTATACAGTCAAGACCTTTTTCCCTTTTTTCCTTCTTCTTTTCAGGACATCCTGTCCCGCTTTAGAGCTGCTTCTTTCCCGGAAACCGTGCTTTCTCTTCCTCTTTAGGTTTGATTTGTTTGTAATATTCTTTTTCACAAAAACTCCTTTTCCTTTCGATTGTTCTTTTTTCTAGCTTTTTAAGATTTATGATTATATCATACGCCTCTTCTAAGTCAAGAAAAATGACTTTCTTTCAGAAAAAGTCCTTGCATTAATCTTGTCTTCTTATTATAATGCTTTTCATGTTGTTTTCCCGGCCCAAAGAGCTGTGGATAACTTGTTAATATCCTGGTTTTTCTTTGTGCTTTGCCTGTTATCTGTTGTTTATAACTTTTACCTCTGTGTTCTGACGATTATGGAAAGTATTTGGGACAAAGCTTTATCTTTTTTAAGATCCGAAGTGAACGATCAAGTCTTTTCTGCTTGGTTTCTTCCTATGCGTCAAGCCTCCTCTGACGAAACTTCTATAACGTTGGGTGTTCCAAATAAATTTTTTGAAACCTGGATAAAAGAGAGATACATAAGCCTTGTTAAAACTTCGGTTCAGCAAGCTTCGGGGAAACCTTTGGAGATAAAGTTTGAAATTATCGAGTCTGTGCCCGTTCCTCAGGAAACCTCTAATCCTCGGCCGCCTGCCGTTCCTTTTCCCGCCGCTCCTCCACAAAAAGAAAATGACGCCGCTTTTTCCGCGAGATCTGATCACAAAGAAAATTGGTTGAAATCTGTTTTTTCCGGTTCCCGAAATCTTCCCGAAAGTAAACATCAAACTCTCGGGTTCAATCCTATTTATACTTTTGACAATTTTGTTGTCGGCAACAGCAATCGCTTTGCTCATGCCGCTTCTTTAGCTGTTTGTGAAAAACTTTCGAAGGTCTATAATCCTTTGTTCTTATACGGAGGCGTGGGTCTTGGGAAGACTCACCTTATGCAGGCTTTAGGTCAGGAGGTTTTAAAAAATTCTCCGAAAACAAAAGTTCTCTACATTTCAAGCGAAGAGTTCACTAACCAGCTTATTACGTCTATACGCACGAAAGCGACGCAGCGCTTCCGTGCCATGTATAGGAATGTGGACGTTCTTCTTATAGATGACGTACAGTTCATAGCGGGGAAAGAATCTACACAAGAGGAGTTTTTCCATACCTTTAATGCTCTTCACGACGCGCATAAGCAAATCGTTCTTTGCAGCGACCGTTCTCCTCAAGAAATAAAAGATCTTGAAGAACGCCTTATTTCCCGTTTTGCGTGGGGCTTGATCGCGGACATACAACTGCCGGATTTTGAGACCCGAATAGCTATCATGGAGAAAAAAAGTGAATCAGAATCTATCAAGGTTCCGAAAGAAGTTTTGTATTTTTTAGCGGAACACGTAAAGACCAATATCCGGGAAATGGAAGGCGCTCTGATCCGGGTTGTCGCTTACTCGAAGCTTACAAATTCCGAAATGTCCGTTCCTTTGGCAAAAGAAGTTTTAAAAGGAATGATCTCGGCGGAAGAGAAAAAGATAACGATAGATCTTATACAGGATATTGTTTCTTCATTTTTTGATATTTCAAAAAGTGATATGAAAACTAAGAAAAGATCCCGCTCTTTTGTTTACCCGAGACAGCTCGCAATGTTTTTGTCTCGGCAAATTACAGATCATTCTCTTCCTGATATAGGCCGTTCTTTTGGGGGTAGGGATCACACAACGGTGCTGCATTCTTTTGATAAGATAAACAAAGAACTGTTAAATAATAACGAAAAAACTAAGGCCATAATAAAAAAGCTCCGTTCTTTAATAGAGAGATAACTGTGGATATCCTGTGGATATCTTTTAAGAGTGTCTTGGTTTTTTATCCACAGGTTGTTATTTTTATAAACCTTTTATTTATAATTGGTTGTGTGTTTATCCACAGAAGGCACAAGCCCTTTTACTAATACGGCTACTATTTTTTTAGAAAAAACAAACTAATAGCAATATAGGAGGACAAATGGAAATTAAAACAGTAAAAGAATCTTTGCTAGAGGGAATACAGATCGTACAAAATGCTGTTTCTCAAAAAACAAGCCTTCCTATACTAAGCAATGTTCTTTTGGACGCGGAGAACGACTTTTTAACTTTGACCGCCACTGACCTTGATATAGGAATAAGTTCCAAAATATCCGTTTCAATGGAAGAACCCGGGGCAATAACTGTCCCGGCAAGAAAATTTTTCGACATCATAAAAGCTCTTCCTGACGGCAATGAAGTAATTTTGTCCACCAGGAAAAACAATTTTATGAACATAAGAAGCGGAAAATCGCAGTTTAAAATAATAGGCCTGCCAAAAGAAGAGTTTCCGCAGCTTCCGGCCTTTAAAAACAAAGACGCCGTAACAATAGAGCAAAAAACATTAAAAGAGATGTTTAATCTTACGGATTTCGCTATAAGTAGAGATGATAGCAGGTTTATTTTGACCGGGATATATTTTTCGATCAAAGGAGATAAACTAAAATTAGTCGCAACTGACGGGAGAAGGCTGGCTATAAGCGAAAAGACACTACCCAAAAAAACCTTAGTGGATAAAACCATTGTGATACCAATAAAGGCGGTTCAGGAAGTAAAAAGAATGTTGATGGATGAAGGAGATGTAGAGATAAAATTCAACGAAAATCAGGTTTCTTTCTCTATTGATAAAAGCTTTGTTCTTTCACGCCTTATAGAAGGGGAATACCCGAATTATAAAAAGGTTATTCCGGAACGGACAGGAGAAGAAGTAAAAATAGGAAGAGGAGAATTTTTAGATGCGGCAAGAAGAGCGAGTATTTTCACAGACCAGGATTCTATGGCAATAAAACTGAGCATAAAGAAGAAGAAAATGATAATATCTAAAAACACGCCATACTTAGGAGAGACTAAGGAAGAAATTGATATAGATTACACGGGGAACAATGAGATAGAAATAGGGTTTAACCCGAGGTATTTGATGGATGTATTAAAAAATTTGTCGGACGAAGAGATCTCTTTTGAGATCAACGGAGCGAATAAGCCCGGGGTCCTCAGAAAGGGAGACGAGTATACATATGTGGTTCTGCCTATGCAAATAGCTGTATAAAAAAGAGAAAAATGAAAACAGAAAGACATGTTAAAAGTGTGATAGAAGGGCTTTTAAGAAAGATCGGAGAGAACGCTCATAAAAAAGGGACCCCGATAATTGACGCGTGGAGAGAAATAAACAATAACGATCTTAAAAAAAACGCGCAGGTGATAAGTTTAAAAAAAGGAACGCTCATAGTAGAAGTAGGCAGTTCGGCCTGGCTGTATAAATTCACTTTAGAAAAAGAAAAAATAAAAAACGAGTTTAATGATAAGTACAAAAGTAAAAGAAAAATAAAAGACATAAGGTTCCGAATAGGAAGCTTAGAAGAATAAGAAAAGAAGGAATAGTTCGGTTGTTTTCAGTAATAAAATACTGCAGCCCGCGTCATTGCGAGCGAAGCGAAGCAACCTGTATGATTTTAGAATAGATTGCTTCGGGCGCTAAAGCGCCCTCGCAATGACAGTTTGAGACGATTCTATCTTGCATAACTGAACTATTACGAAAAGAAGGGGAAATATGGCGGAGAAAAAGAGATCACAAAAAAAAGACGAAGAAAAAGAAGGAAACAAAAAGTACGACGCGACCACTATACAGGTTCTTGAAGGCCTGGAAGCGGTAAGAAAGAGGCCCGCAATGTATATAGGGGATACGGGGAAAAGAGGGCTTCATCATTTGGTATACGAGGTCGTAGACAATTCCATAGACGAAGTCATGGGAGGATTTTGCGACAGAGTAGACATCATAATACACGCGGACGAAAGTGTGACCATAAAAGATAACGGGAGAGGGATCCCGGTCGACATGCATAAAAAAATGAAAAAACCCGCGCTTGAAGTAGTCATGACGACTTTGCACGCGGGAGGAAAATTCGACCACAGGGTTTATAAAGTCTCCGGCGGGCTTCATGGAGTAGGGGTCAGCGTAGTGAACGGTCTTTCCGAATGGCTTGAGATAGAGGTCAAGAGGGACGGGAAAGTGCATCACCAGGAGTATAGAGGAGGGAAAGTTTTTTCGGAACTAAAAGTCCTCGGAAAAACAAAAACAACAGGAACCGCGGTAACCTTTAAACCCGACGAAGAGATATTTAAAGAAATCGTGATCTTCAGCTACGACACTTTATCTAACAGACTGCGTGAGCTTGCTTTTTTGAACAAAGGCGTTACCATCAGCCTGACTGATGAAAGAACGGAACAAACAATGGAGTTTTTCTATAAAGGAGGCATATCTTCGTTTGTGGAACACATGAGTAAAAATAAAAATCCGCTGCATAAAAAAATAATATATTTCGAAAAAGAAAAAGAAGGGGTAATCGTAGAAGTCGCGATGCAGTACAATGAGGGATACGCGGAAAACGTGTACAGTTACGCGAATAATATCGGAACGACAGAAGGAGGAACCCATCTTACAGGGTTTAAGTCCGCTTTGACGAGAACGGTAAAAAATTACGGGAAAACCAGGAACATTATAAAAAACGAATTACTGGCCGGAGACGACACAAGAGAAGGGTTAACGGCCGTTCTTAGCGTGAAAGTTCCCAACCCCCAATTTGAAGGACAGACAAAAACAAAACTCGGGAACTCAGAAGTAGAGGGAATAGTCGAAGCGGCTGTTAATGAGATGCTGGGGTCATTTTTTGAAGAAAACCCCGCGGTAGCTTCGCAGGTAACAAAAAAAGCGCTGACAGCGGCCAGAGCCAGAGAAGCCGCGCGAAAAGCGAGAGAACTTACCAGAAGAAAGGGGGCTCTAGAAAGCGGATCTCTTCCGGGAAAGCTCGCGGATTGTTCGGAAAGGGATCCTGAGCTTACGGAGCTTTATCTTGTTGAAGGGGATTCCGCGGGAGGATCAGCAAAACAAGGAAGAGACAGGCGATTTCAGGCAATACTTCCGTTGAAAGGGAAAATACTCAACGTTGAAAAAGCTAGGATAAACCAAGTCTTAAGCAATGAAGAGATCAAGACAATGATCACCGCGCTGGGAGCCGGGGTAGGAGACGAATTCAAGTTAGAAAAAATAAGATACGGGAAAGTGATCATCATGTGCGACGCTGATGTCGACGGATCTCACATCCGAACGCTTATTCTTACGTTTTTCTTCAGACAGATGAAAGATCTTATCGAGCAGGAAAAAGTCTATATCGCCCAGCCTCCACTCTACAGAGTAAAAAGGAAAAAGAAAGAGGAGTATATAAGCACGGAAGAGGAGATGTCCGCGTTTCTTGTGGACCAGGGAACGGAAGGCATAAACGTAGTCAACAATAAAGAAAAAAAAGAAATGACAGAAAAGAAGGTAAAAAGCCTTTTGGAATTACTGATAAAACTAAACCGGCTATCAAGCGCAATAGAGCGCCGTGGAGTGAAATTTGGGAAATACCTAGAAATGAGACAACCAAAAACCAATAAGCTTCCGGTTTACAGGGTCAAAGTGGAGGGAGAATACAAATATTTGTATTCTGACGACGAACTAGGAAAGATCAAAGAGAAAAGCGGGAAAGAAAAAGAAATAGAGATGGATGAAGAGGAGAAGGGCGAAGAGAACGGAGAAAAAAATAAGCCAATGGCCGTGCAGGAATTTTATGAAGCCCGGGCTTTAGAAAAAATAACAACGGAAATAATAAAATTCGGGTTGGACCCCGCGGATTATGAAAAAAGTATTGATGAGGAAGTGGAAAAAGGTAAAAAGAAAAAAGGAAAAGAAGATGAACCTATTTTTACCATAGACGGGAAAGAACAGGTATACTCACTCAAGGGACTTTTGGAATATGTGCTTAGAGAAGGGGAAAAAGGGCTAACCATACAGAGGTACAAAGGACTCGGAGAAATGAACCCGGAACAGTTGTGGGAAACAACAATGGATCCGGAAAGAAGAACGCTTCAGAAGGTGACAGTAGACGATACCGTAAAAGCGGACGAAATGTTCACCGTTCTTATGGGCGACAATGTAGAGCCGAGACGGGAATTTATATTGAAACACGCGAAAGACGTAAAGAATCTGGATATATAGGGAAAAGATTGCTTCGTCGGCCTGAGGCCTCCTCGCAAAGACGGGGTCTTCTTTTCCGTCATTGCGAGGAGAGCAGCGACGACGCAATCTCAACAACAAACTAAGAGAGGGGAAAAGGATGTATACAAGAAACGAAAAGATAATTCCCATACATATCGAAGAAGAGATGCAAGACTCTTACATCAATTACGCGATGAGCGTGATCGTGGGAAGAGCTTTGCCCGACGTCAGGGACGGATTGAAACCGGTGCATAGAAGAATACTGTACGCCATGAAAGACATGGGGTTGGTCTATAACAAAGCGCCGAAAAAAAGCGCCAGGATCGTCGGAGAAGTTTTGGGTAAATATCATCCGCACGGAGACTCGGCAGTGTATGACGCTTTGGTCCGCATGGTGCAGGATTTTTCTTTACGATATCCTCTTGTGGACGGGCAGGGGAACTTTGGGTCTATCGACGGCGATTCGGCGGCGGCAATGAGGTACACGGAAGCGCGGATGAAACAGATATCGGAGCTTCTTCTGAAAGACATTGAAAAAGAGACCGTCGAATGGAGAGCTAACTTTGACGGATCGCTTAAAGAACCCACGGTCCTTCCGGCGGCGATCCCAAATCTTCTCCTTAACGGGTCGAGCGGGATAGCGGTGGGCATGGCGACAAACATTCCCCCGCATAATTTAAAAGAGATAGCGGACGCGGTTGTATGCGTTATCGACAACCCTGATTGTTCGATAGATGATCTTATTAAAATAGTAACGGGCCCGGATTTTCCCACAGGAGCTCTTATCTGCGGAAGAGAAAACATCCGGAAAGCTTATAGAACCGGAAGAGGCAGCCTCAAGATGCACGCAAAAGCGCATGTAGAGCAAAAAAAACAAGGAAGAGAAGCTATTGTCATCACTGAGATCCCTTATCAGGTGAATAAAAGTAGATTGATAACTTCCATGGCGGACCTGGTCAAAAATAAAAAGATCGACGGGATAACTGATATACGGGACGAATCGGACAGAGACGGTATGCGTATAGTTGTGGAGGTCAGGAGAGGGCAAAACACGCAAGTCGTTATGAACCAGCTATATAAACACACCCAGATGTCCGATACTTTCGGCGTTATCATGCTGGCTATCGTGGACGGACAGCCGAAAGTGTTGACCCTCAAAGAAGTGTTGGAAGAGTTCATAAGGCATCGCAGAGAAGTTATAATAAGAAGGACTAAATACGACCTCAGAAAGGCCGAAGAAAGAGCCCATATACTCGAGGGGCTGAAAATAGCGCTGCAAAATCTCGACGAAGTTATAAGAATAATAAAAAGATCTAAGGATCCGGAAGAAGCAAAAAAAGCGCTTATGGGAAAATTCGAACTTTCGGAAATACAAGCGCTTGCCATACTCGCGATGAGATTACAGCAGCTTACGAATTTGGAAACAAAAAAGATAGAAGATGAATACCTCGAACTTTTAAAACTGATAGAGAAGTTAAGAGGAATACTTGGTAGCGAGAAAAAAATATACGGGATAATAAAAGACGAAGCTATGGAAGTAAAAGAAAAATTCGGCGACGCGCGAAGAACCGAGATCACGGGGACCGCGGAAGAGATAGACATAGAGGACCTGATAGCCGAAGAAGATATGGTGATAACCTTAAGCCATGCGGGATATATAAAACGTTTTCCCGTGAGCGCCTATAGAAAACAAGGAAGAGGAGGAAAAGGTGTCACCGGCGCGGAAACACGCGAAGAAGATTTCGTCGAACATCTTTTCGTCGCTTCGACGCATGATTATATGCTGGTTTTTACCGACACAGGAAAGCTTCATTGGCTGAAAGTGCACGAGATACCGCAAGCGGGGAAAAGAACGAAAGGAAGGCCGATAATAAACTTACTTGGCGTTTCTCAGGGCGAAACAATAATGGCGGTCGTTCCTATCCGGGAATTTCAGGAAGGGCAGTATGTCGTCATGGCAACGGAACAGGGGAAAATTAAAAAGACCCCTTTGATCGCGTTTAAAAATCCCAGAAAAGGAGGGATCATAGCGATGACCCTTGGGAAGGGAGACAAACTTATAAGTACGGCGCTCTCCAAAGGGGACGAGCACGTATGTATAGCGACAAAGAACGGAAAATCCATAAAATTCAGCGAAAAAGACATTCGTTCTATGGGGCGAAGCGCCCAGGGAGTAAAAGGTATAACTCTCAAGAAGAACGATAAGGCCGTTGAGATGGTAATTGCCAGTTCCGGGGAGTCTCTCCTTACCGTTACGGAAAAAGGATACGGGAAAAGGACGAATTTTGATGAGTA
>JBDRBI010000088.1:0-3141 GCA_043822885.1 Candidatus Omnitrophota bacterium | reverse complement strand
TTCCTATTCCACCGTTACTGATTTGGCCAGGTTTCTTGGCTGGTCTATATCGTATCCGAATTCCTCGGCTACATGATATGCCAGTATTTGCAGGGGTATGATGACAAGGATAGGTGAAAATATCTCTTCGATCTTGGGAACGTCTATTACGTAGTCCACTTTTATCTTTTCAAGCTTTTTATCGTTCTCCGTAGCTACCGCTATAATTATTCCTCCGCGCGCTTTTATTTCCTGTATATTAGCCAGCATCTTTTCGTAAGTCTCGCCTTTTACCGCTATACATACCACCCACGGGTTTTCGTCTATAAGAGCTATAGGTCCGTGCTTCATTTCTCCCGCCGGATATCCTTCCGCGCTGACATAGGAGATCTCTTTCAGTTTTAACGCTCCTTCCAAAGCATTGGGATAATTTATATTCCTTCCCAGATACAAAAAACAGCTTTTATTGTTACGCGCCAAATAATATTCGTGAAAGATCGAGGCGTATTTTGCGATCTTGTTCTTTTTCGAATGATAGTGTTCTAAGAGTTTCTCGGCGAGATGCGGGAGTTTCTTAAACTCTTCTATAAACCCTTCTCTTTTTTCCGCGCCTTTTATTGAAGCAAGATACTCCGCGAATAAATACATTGTTGCCAGCTGCGCTGTATACGCTTTGGTAGACGCAACGGCGATCTCCGGCCCCGCATGCGTGTATATAACTCCGTCCGCTTCTCTTGAGATAGAGCTTCCCAGAACATTACAGATAGCAAGAACCGCGGCGCCTTTTCTTTTGGCTTCCCGGAGCGCCGCGAGAGTGTCCGCCGTTTCTCCGGATTGAGAAATAACTATGACCAGGGTCTTTTTATCGACCAAGGGATCTCTGTATCTGAATTCGCTGGAGGTGTCGACCCATACCGGGATGCGCGCGCGTTCTTCTATGGCGTATTTTGCCGTAAGCCCGGCATGATACGCTGTTCCGCACGCCGCGATAACGATCGTTTCTATTTTTTTAAGCTGCTCTTTTGAGATCGTAAGCTCTTTGAAGGAAATTTTGTTCCCTAAGATCCTTTCTTTTATGATCTTTTTTAACACCTCGGGCTGCTCGAATATCTCTTTAAGCATAAAATGTTTGAACCCGGTTTTTTCTGCCTGGGATATATCCCATTTTATTTCTGTTGTCTTCTTTTCTATTTTTCTCCCGCCCATGTCGTATATGTTTATTTCTTTTTCTCTTAAGTCTACTATTTCATTGTTGTCGAGATATATAACTTTTTTTGTGTAATCGAGCACCGCGGGAATATCGCTCGCGATAAAATTTTCGTCTTTTCCTAATCCTACGATAAGCGGGCTGTCGTTCCGCGCGCCGACGATCCTGCCGGGTTCCCCCTTATGAACAACCGCTATCGCGTACGATCCCTTTATCTCCCTAAGAGATCTTTGCACGGCTTCTCGCAGATCCCCTTTATATTTTGACGCTATGAGATGCGCTATAACTTCGCTGTCTGTATCCGATGAGAACTTGTATCCTTTTTTCCCCAAAGTTTTTTTTAGTTCCAGATAGTTTTCTATTATCCCGTTATGGACTATCGCAATGTCTTCCTTGTGATCATAATGAGGGTGCGCGTTGATGTCGTTAGGAACTCCGTGCGTGGCCCATCGTGTATGCCCTATCCCGGCTTTCCCTTTTATGGGATTTTTTGTAAGTTCGGCGGCAAGTACGGAAAGTTTTCCTTTTTTCTTACGTATGATCAGCTCATCGCCTCTTATCACGGCTACTCCCGCCGAATCATACCCGCGATATTCCAATCTGGATAATCCCAGGATCAAGACCTGAGCGGCGTTTTTTTTGCCTATATACCCTATAATCCCGCACATATTGTCCTTTTCTGTCTGCTCTCTTTTTGTTACATCCCTCTGTTAAACTTGTCCATTATGTTCATCACATCGGTTCTTACACATCGTCCGACAAGAGTAGCCATATAAATAAAAAGTGAAAACTGCCAACAGTCTTCCGGCCCTAAAATCAGAGCCGTATTCACGTTTTCTTCTTTTTCAAGTTTTTTTTTATACTTTTCGACTGTTTGCGCCAGAGATCTATCTTCAAGATCTAATTTGTCTGTCGCGTTATTATATTTGAGTGACGGGAGGCGTATCCCTCTCATAAGAAAAAACATCTGCAGGGTTCCCTGTTCTATGTCCAGTTCTTCCTCCAGGTCAAACCCGTCAAACTGCGGTAAGTCTTCCGGCAGAAGTATCATCGGCCTTTCTATCACGACTTTTCCTTTTCTTACTATGGTATGCCCCTCGTTCAGCACGGATTCCGCCATGAATAGATAAGGAACCTCCGTGCTTTGAAAGGTCAGAAGTCCCTTGACCCTGCCTCTAACGACTTCTGTCTTCCTTTGAGCTTTCTCCCACAATTGTTCTATGTCCATAAGTTCCCTTCTTAAACAAATCAGCGGACAGCCTACAACTTGCAGTTATATGCCACCCGCTAACCTTTGTCTTTTGTTTTTTCCCATTTTGCAGAATTTCTTCCCGCGAAACCCCACCGCCTATCTCTTTGCTAAGGGCGAAGCAGAATGGCATCCCCAAGGGGATTCGAACCCCTGTCGCCAGAATGAAAATCTGGTGTCCTGACCGGGCTAGACGATGGGGACGCATTGTAGAGTTTCATATTTTACATAATCCTCTTATTAAATGCAACTGTTTTCTCCCGCTCTAAGTTACTCCTCTGTTTCCGGGACTCCCCCGGCCTCAAGCGCTTCTTCCTCTTCTTGAGCCACAACGTTCGCGACTCCGGTCAATTTATCCCCGGGTTTAAGCGATATTATTCTGACTCCCTGTGTGGCCCTCCCTATATTACTTATGCCTTGAACCGCAACTCTCACCACCATACCCTTAACCGATATAAGCATTATCTCATTATCCTCTTTTACGCTCTTGATCCCTACTACCGGTCCGTTCTTTTCCACGATCTTAAGGTTTATTACACCGCTTCCTCCCCGGGACTGCATTCTGTACTCATCAAAATTCGTCCTTTTCCCGTATCCTTTTTCCGTAACGGTAAGGAGAGACTCCCCGGAACTGGCAATTACCATCTCAACGGCCTTATCGTTCTTCTTGAGAGTTATACCTTTTACTCCCTGGGCGCTTCGCCCC
>JBDRBI010000087.1:0-45236 GCA_043822885.1 Candidatus Omnitrophota bacterium | reverse complement strand
AGATGGTAATGCCGGGAGATAACGTGACTCTTGATATAGAATTGATAACACCGGTAGCGTTGGAGAAAGAACTGAGGTTCGCCATAAGAGAAGGCGGACACACTGTAGGAGCCGGAGTTATAGCGGAGATAATTGAATAAGAGACAAATGCCGTCATTGCGAGGGAGCGATAGCGACCGAAGCAATCCCATAGAGAGATTGCTTCGGCCTTTGGTCCTTCCCCCTCCGCTAAAGCTTCGGAGGACAGGCGCAATGACAGAATAATAAAAGGAAATGAAAATGGCGAAAAAGGGAAAACCATCAAAAATTAGATTACGTCTTAAGTCGTTTGACCATAAACTTCTCGATGTGTCGATGAAGGAGATAGTAGAAACGGTCAAAAAGACAGGGGCGTCGATAACGGGACCTGTTCCGTTGCCTACTAGACGCACGCTTTATACTGTTTTAAGGTCACCGCATGTTGATAAAAAATCTCGTGAGCAATTTGAGTTGAAGACTCATAAGAGGCTCATGGAGATCGTAGATCCTACAGCTAAGACGATAGATGCTTTGCGTAAATTGGATCTTCCCGCGGGTGTAGATGTTGAGATCAAACAATAGCGTTACAAAAGATGAATGGGGTAATGAATATGATTCCTGGAATATTGGGAAAAAAAATCGGAATGACAAGGATCTTTAAAGAAGACGGCGAATCTGTACCGGTGACAGTTATAGAAGCCGGACCGTGTGTTGTTCAAATTGTCAGATCTTTGAAAAAAGACGGATATGAAGCGGTGCAGATCGGGTTTGATGATACAAAAGAGAAACGCCTGAAAAAACCGCAGCGGGCATATTTATCGGCGAACAAACTAAAACCAAAAAAGTTTGTGCGCGAGATAAGATGCGAAAAAACTGCGGATATCAAGATCGGTGAAGAAATAACGGTCGCGATGTTTCAGGAAGGAGATTTTCTTGATATAACAACCCGTTCAAAAGGTAAAGGGTTTCAGGGCGGCGTGAAAAGACACGGGTGGAAAGGCGGTCAGGAAACTCATGGTTCTATGTCTCATCGGGCGCCCGGTTCTATAGGAGCCAGTTCTTTCCCTTCCAGAGTTTTTAAAGGGCAAAGGATGCCGGGACATATGGGCGATGCGATAACGACCGTACAAAATATCGAGATCGTCAGCGTGAATACGGAAAACAACACAATTGTAGTTAAAGGGGCCGTACCCGGAGCAAACGGGTCTTACACGATAATAAAATACGCAAAAAAGAAAATACTCGGTCCCAGGAAAGAAAAAGCAGAAGAAACTAAAAATGAAGAACAAACGGAAGAAAAGACAAAAGAATAAAGGGTAAAAGACATGGCAGAGGCAAGCACAACAATACCGGTATATGATCTCAAAGGAAAAGTCGTTGATAATTTTCAATTGGATACCAAGCTATTCAACGGGCGTGTAAATAAGACGCTCCTTTATGAGGCAAAAAAAATGTACGAGGCTAATGCCCGAAGGGGAACAGCTTCTACCAAGACACGGGGAGAAGTTTCCGGAGGAGGGGCTAAACCCTGGCGTCAAAAAGGTACAGGACGAGCGCGTGTAGGATCATCAAGAAACCCCTTATGGAGACACGGAGGGATAGCTTTTGGGCCTAGACCCAGAGATCATGGATATTCTATGCCGAAAAAAGCCGTTAAGAGAGCTTTGTTATCGATCCTAAACGCCAGACTTTCAGAACAGATGATAAAGTCTGTGCTAAAGCTGGACGTGGAAAAGGTCAAAACTAAAACTTTTACAGACATATTAAAGGCCTTAAAGGTAGAGGGTAAGACCTTGATAGTGGTGGATGTTGTCTCGGAAGGGGTAAAAAGGTCTTCGCGCAACATTAAGAACATAAGTCTCAAAGAAGGCCGCAACCTTAATGCTAGAGATGTTTTGCTTAATGAGTTTCTGGTGATAGAGAAAGAAGCTCTTGAAAAATTGGTTGAGAGGTTAAAATGAAATCATTACACGACGTAATAAAAAATATGATACGCACCGAAAAGGGATCAAATCTCTTGATGCAGAACAAATATCTTTTCAAGGTGGATAAAAGGACGAATAAGATCGAGGTAAAAAAAGCCGTGGAAGAAATATACAAGGTGAAAGTTAATGACGTGCATATTATGAACGTCAAAGGCAAGAAAAAACGGGTCAGACAGCAGGAAGGTATGACAGCTTCATGGAAAAAAGCTATAGTGACGTTAAAACCGGATAATAAAATTGAATCGGCTTAGCAGAGAATGGTGATTAGTAGACCATAGACAATAGACCATTGACCATTGACAGGGATTGACTGATGCACAAGTTTTATGGGGAATGTAGTGGCTCCTCTGTCGTTGCGAGCGAAGAGAAGCAATCTAATAAAAAAAGGGAAAGACATGGCAGTTAAAAAATTTAACGCGACCACACCAGGAAGAAGATGGGGAAGTGTTTCGGATTTCGCGGAAATTACCAAAAATACACCCGAAAAATCCTTAACGAGAGCATTACGTAAAAAAGGCGGTCGTAATAACCTTGGACGCATAACTTCAAGAGGACGAGGCGGCGGACACAAAAGAAGATATCGCCTGATAAATTTCAGGTACAGTCACAAAGAGAAGACAGGTATCGTCCAAGCTATTGAATATGATCCCAACAGATCTGCCAGGATAGCTTTGGTCCAGTATGAGGATGGGAACAAAGTGTATATTATCGCTCCTATAGGACTCAAAGTAGGTTTTACCGTGACTTCCGGAGAGAACCCCAAGATAGAACCGGGCAATGCTCTGCCTCTTAGAAATGTACCTTTGGGAGCCGAAGTATATTGTATAGAAATGGATCCGGGAAAGGGCGCTAAAATAGCAAGGTCCGCCGGGAATAGCGCTACTGTTGAAGCTAAGGACGGGGACAATGTGCATCTCAGGATGCCCAGCGGAGAGATAAGATTGGTCAAAGCGGCTTGTTACGCGTCGATAGGGAAAGTAGGAAATCCCGACCATGAAAATATAGATCTTGGTAAAGCCGGAAGATCCAGGCATCTGGGAAGAAGGCCGCTTTCAAGGGCAGTCGTGAAAAATCCGGTTGACCATCCTATGGGTGGAGGAGAAGGCAAATCTTCCGGGGGAAGACATCCGGTAACACCTTGGGGAAAGATTACCAAAGGATTAAAGACGCGTAAAAAGAGAAAAGCGTCGGACAATAAGATAGTTAAAAGAAGAAGTAAGTGACAAACCCCCGCAGATTTCTTCGAAACCTAAGCGCGGGGGTAAATTCGACCATATAACTTATGTTGCTGTTGCTCCATAAGTTATGGTTTCATTTAGGAGAAGATAGTATGTCGAGATCAGTGAAAAAAGGGCCGTTTGTAGATGAATGCCTTAGAAAAAAAATAGACAAGATACAGTCCTCAGGCAGTAAAAAACCGATAAAGACTTGGTCCAGAAGATCTGTTGTTTTGCCGGATTTTGTGGGACTTACGATCTCGGTGCATAACGGGAAAACTTTTAACCCCTTGTTTATAACTGAGAACATGGTTGGACATAAGCTGGGAGAATTTGCCCCGACGCGTAAATTCAGAACCCATGGCGCGGCCACCAAACAGTCTATGGATAAAACGTAATGATAATAGACCCGTCATTGCGAGCGAACAAAGTGAGCGAAGCAATCTGAACATAAATCGATAGAAATTGCTTCGGTCTTCCCTCGACTTCGCTCGGGACAAGTTGGCCTCGCAATGACAGATAGGTAAAGAGTGGGAGAAAAAATATGATCGCAAAAGCTGAAGCTAAATATGTCAGAATGTCCGCGCGTAAAACGCGTCTTGTAACGGCCTTGATAAAAGGAAAGAGTATCGAGAAGGCTAATTTCATCCTAGACAATACTAACAAAAGAGCGGCCGTACCGGTAAAAAAAGTTTTAAAATCGGCGTTCAGTAACGCCAATAACGGCAGGCAGGAAAAATTCCTTGAACGGGATCTAACGATCTCGTTGGTACGTGTAGATGGCGGGCCCCTATACAAACGCTACAGAGCCGCCACGATGGGAAGAGCTACTTCGATAAAACACAGGACAGTGCATATATGTCTGGGGTTGGAAGAAACAAAAACTAAAGTAAAAGAAAAAAAGGCAACTGCTCGGGCGCCTAAAAAAATAAAAAAAGTAAATAATAAGAGGAGCTAAGAGATATGGGTCAAAAAGTTCACCCAATAAGTTTTAGACTGGGAATAACGCGCACTTGGAATAGCCGCTGGTTTTCCACAAAAGAAGAATTTGCCGGGAAACTATTGCAAGACTACAAGATCCGAAAAATAGTTTTTAAAGAATTGGCAACCGCGTTTATTGCGAAAGTCGATATAGAGCGAACCAACAAACAGGTCAAAGTGATCATATATACCGGACGGCCCGGGATGGTAATAGGAAGAAAAGGCGCGCAGATCGAGAAGGTGAAGGAAGAGATCCAAAATATCGTAGGTGATCAGACAAAGGTGCCCATAGATATAAGAGAAGTGGCAAATCCTATATTGAACGCGCAAATAGTAGCGGACGGTCTTGCCTTTCAGCTTATAAAACGCGTTGCTTTTCGCCGAGCCATGAAAAAGGTTCTGCAAACGCATAGAGACGCGGGTGGTTTGGGTATAAAAATAAAGTGCTCGGGACGCCTGGGCGGAGCGGAAATAGCCAGAAGTGAAGGATATAAATGGGGTAAAATACCTCTCCAGACACTTAGGGCAGACATAGATTATGGTTTCTCCGAGGCGCGAACGACTTATGGTATTATCGGAGTAAAGGTATGGATATACAAAGGCGATAAATTTAATACCGATGTGGAAGAAGTTAAAAAAGAAAAGAAAAAATAGGAGTAGTAAGAGATGGCTTTAATGCCCAAGAGAGTAAAATTCAGAAAACAACAGCGCGGACGACGTAAAGGATGCAGTTATTCATCCGAAGTCAGTTTCGGTGAATATGGTCTTAAATGTTTGGAGACCGTGTGGATGACAGATAAACAAATAGAAGCTGCTAGGGTAGCTCTTATGAGGGAAACAGGCAGAGCCGGCAAACTTTGGATAAGGGTTTTTCCTGACAAACCGGTCACAAAGAAGCCTGCCGAGACCCGTATGGGTAAAGGAAAAGGCTCTCCCGAAGGATGGGTAGCGGTTGTTAAAAAAGGCCGTATAATATTCGAGATGGAAGGTGTGCCTCGCGACATGGCCAGAGAAGCTTTTAGATTAGCAGCCCATAAACTGTCTATGAAAACGAAATTTGTAGCACGGGGAGGACACAATTGAAGCCAAGTGAAATAAGGAATATGACAAAGACCGAGATAGAACTCAAGCTTTTTGCGTTCAAAGAACAATTGTTCAAGATGAGAGCTGAAGGAACTTCCGGCAGAGTAGAAAGACCTGGAAAATTTCGGTTATTAAAACGTGATATAGCTAAATGTTTTACTATATTGAAGGAGAAGGAAAGTGAAGGAAAAAAGGCCTAATAAGAGAACTATAGTCGGTGTTGTCATAAGCGATAAGATGGACAAAGGCATTACCGTAGAACTGAAAACACAAAAAAGACATCCGCTTTACAAAAAATTTGTTAAAAAGCATTCCAAGGTGAAAGCGCATGATGAAAAGAATGCAGCGGTTGTTGGGGATCTGGTAAAACTGGTTGAGTCACGTCCCTTTTCCAAAGATAAATGTTGGAGGATCGTAGAGGTTCTCGAAAAAGCGCAAAGGGGTTAACGAAATGATTATAATGAGGAGCATACTTGATGTCGCTGATAACAGCGGGGCGAAAAAGGCTTCTATGATAGGCGTAATAGGAAGATCCGGCAAGAGAACGGCAGAGATCGGGGACATTATTACATGCAATATTAAGGAGTCTACACCGACGGCTGAGGTAAAAAAGGGAGAAGTTGTAAAAGCCGTTGTGGTAAGGACGGCGTATCCTATTTTCAGAAAGGACGGAACTGTTCTGAAATTTGACAGTAATGCCGTAGTGATAATAGATAAAGATAAAAACCCGCGAGGAACACGTGTTTTCGGACCTATAGCGCGTGAACTTAGAGGAAAAAATTTCATGAAAATAATATCTCTTGCCCCTGAGGTTATTTAGGAGGACTGAAATGATACGCATAAAGAAAAACGATACAGTTAAAGTGCTTGCCGGTAAAGATAAAGGGAAAACAGGTAAAGTGCTGAAGATATATCCTGATGTGGGCAGAGCTATCATACAGGGGGTAAATTTTACGAAGAAACACGCGAAAAAGACGCGTCAGGATGCGGAAGGCGGAATAATACAAAGAGAAGCTTCTCTTGATGTTTCTAATTTATCGGTAATGTGCAAAGGATGTAATCAGACGTCGCGTGTCGGGATAGATATATTAAAAGACGGAAGCAAAGTGCGTTACTGCAGAAAATGTAAGGAAGTGCTGTAAAACAGTTTAATAGTTGAATGGTTAAATAGTTTAATGGTCCGGGGATTGACCGATGTGTAGATTTAGAGTGGATAGTAGAGATTGCTTCGCTGACGCTCGCAATGACACCCGTCATTGCGGGGCCGTAGGCCGAAGCAATCTATATAGGAGAAAAACAATATGGCTAGGCTTAAAGAATTATATGAAAAGGAAATAGTTGCGGCTCTTACGGAAAAGTTTGGATATACCAACAGGATGCAGGTGCCCAAGATCGAGAAAATAGTCGTGAACATCGGGATGGGAGAGATGGCGCATCAGAAAGACCTGATAGAACCTGTAAGAGACGAATTAGCGACCATTACAGGACAGAGACCGGTTTTAACAAAATCCAAGAAGGCTGTATCTAACTTTAAGATACGCGAGGGAGTGCCGGTGGGATATAAGGTTACATTGAGAAAACAACTCATGTATGAGTTTTTGGATAGGCTGATAAACTTTGTTATCCCTCGTATTAGAGACTTTAGGGGAGTATCAAATACAGCTTTTGACCAAAACGGGAATTATACCTTAGGCATCAAAGAACAGACCATATTCCCGGAACTGGAACTTGACAAAGTGCCGGTGGTGCACGGTATGGATGTGTGTTTTGTAACTACGGCGAAAACTAAAGAAGAATCGATGGGTTTATTAGAATGTTTTGGTATGCCGTTCGCTAAGAAGAGAACGGCGGATGAGGAATAGGGAAAATTTCCGTCATTGCGAGCGAACAAAGTGAGCGAAGCAATCTGTTTAACTTGCAGAGATACAAAAGGAGATTGCTTCGTCGGCTTGTAGCCTCCTCGCAATGACATAAGCTAATAGAAGGAAAAGAATATGGCAAAAAGATCATTAATAGTAAAATCCAACAGAGAACCCAAGTTCAGTACGCGTGTTGTCACGAGATGTCAGATATGCGGCAGAAAAAGAGGATATATGAGAAGATTTAAGTTATGCCGAATATGTTTTAGAGAGTTGGCATCAAAGGGAGATATCCCGGGTATTAAAAAGGCGAGTTGGTAGGTGTAGATCATAGATAATAGACCATGGACAGTAGACCATGGAACATGGAAAAAGGGATATAAAAACAGGAGAAAAGATGAGTGTTACAGATTTAACGGCTGATCAATTGACCCGTATAAGAAATGCGATAAGAGCAGGAAAAAAAGACGTAGTGATCAAAAAATCCGGGATACTGGAAGGAATAGTTGATATAGCCAAGAGGGAAGGATTTATCTCGAATTACAAGGTAATAGAGGACAATAAACAGGGACAGATAAAGGTCTATTTAAAATATCTGGAGAACGGACAATCCGTTCTTGAGGGACTTAAAAAGATATCTAAGCCGGGTAGACGGGAATATTTGCCCTCTAAAAAAATTAAAGAAGTTATGGGCGGAGTAGGTATCTCCATAATTTCAACAAGTCAGGGGCTTTTAACGGATAAGGAAGCACGCGAGAAACAGATCGGCGGCGAAGTTATCTGTACGATATGGTAATAGAGTTAATAGTTCATGGTTCGTAGTTCGTAGTGATTGACTGTTGCGCTATCTGGTTGATAGTTGATAGTTCATAGTTCATGGTTCGTAGTTGATAGTTTAAAAAAATAGCGTGCCGAGTAAAATACTAATAACTATGAACTAAAAAAGGGAGACAAAATGTCTAGAGTTGGAAAGCGTCCGATAGATATACCAAGCGGAATAAAGGTTACGATCGATGGACGTAACGTAAAGGTGGAAGGAAAAGGGAAAAGTCTGGAACATAGTATTCCTGAAGGATTTAATATCGGAATAAAAGACAATAAGATCGAAATAACGAGGCCATCGGATTCGCGTGAGCACAAAGCTTTACATGGAACAAGCAGAAGCCTTATACAGAACATGGTGAAAGGTCTTAAAGATGGTTTTCAAAAAAAGCTTAAAATACAGGGAGTAGGGTACAAGGCTCAGATCAAGGGTAAGAAACTTGTGCTCGATATCGGGTTTTCACATAGTGTGGAATATACTCCGCCTTTAGATGTTATTATCGAAACCACAAGTCCCACTGATATTGTTATAAAAGGTGAGGATAAGCAGAAGGTAGGAGAAGTCGCGGCCGAAATAAGAGCTTATTATCCTCCTGAACCGTATAAAGGTAAAGGAATAAGGTATGAAGGTGAATACGTTAGACAGAAGCAGGGTAAGAGTGTAGCTTAACGGTGAATAGTGAACAGTGAACAGTGAACGGTGAACAGTAAACAGTTGGAAGGCAAAATATAGAGGAAGAAGATATGGATAAGACAGCTAGAATGGTAAGAAGAAGAAAATCAATAAGAAAAAAAGTCTTCGGTAACGCGGAAAGACCGAGAATGTGCGTAAAGAAGACTAATAAGAACCTTTATGTACAGATAATAAATGATGTTGAAGGCAGAACATTGTGCGGTCTATCGACTAGAAAAGTGACTGTTGATAAAGATAATAACACTTCAACAAGAAAAAATATTAATTTTGCGGAAGCGTTGGGAACGGATATAGCTAAACTTGCCGTCGAAAAAGGAATAAAAAAAGTAGTTTTTGACAGAGGCGGATATCTTTATCACGGTGTTATAAAGACTATAGCCGATGCGGCGCGTAAGAACGGGTTAGAGTTCTGAGAAGGAATAACAGGAGGACTGATGTCGGAAGAAAAGACAGAGATCAAAAAAACAGATAACAAGGAAAATAGACCGTCCGCTTTTAAGGGAAAAAGGAACAAAGAAGCCCAGAGAGGCGAAGAGAAAGAAGCTATCGAAAGGGTCATAAAGATAAGCCGTGTATCTAAGGTCGTTAAAGGCGGAAAGAATTTTTCTTTTAACGCGATGGTAGTTGTCGGTGACGGTAAGGGAAAAGTAGGATTTGGCCTGGGTAAGTCTAATGAGGTAGTCGAAGCTATAAAGAAAGGGGTCGCAACGGCGAAAAAGGGCTATATGACGGTAAAAGTTAAAGACGATACGATCCCTCATGAGGTCATAGGCAGATTCAAGGCTTCCAGAGTTTTGATGAAACCGGCTGGGGCGGGTACCGGAGTTATAGCCGGGGGTGCGGTAAGAGCTCTATGTGACGCGGCCGGGATAAAGAATATTCTTACTAAAAGTTTGGGCTCAAGAAATGCTATAAACGTTGTGAGAGCGACTGTGGATGGATTTAACAGATTGAGGTTGAGCAGAAAAAGTTAGGGAAGTTTTAGGTCCTACAGAAAAATGCTGCGCTGCGGCTAAAACCCGGGATCTAGAAATTAAAAATTAAAAGAAGGATAGAAACATGGTTCTTAAAATAGAAGACATCGGAAAACCAAAGGGTATAAAACGCAAAGGAAAACGTAAAGGACGCGGTATAGGCTCCGGTAAAGGAAAGACCTCAGGAAAAGGTCATAAAGGAGCGAAGGCCAGATCCGGCGGCGGAACTTACAATCCGGGATTTGAAGGGGGACAGATGCCCCTGGTGAGGCGTATCCCGAAAAGAGGGTTCACCAATAAATTTAAAAAAGAATGGGCAGTGATAAACATCGGGACTTTAGATAAGACCCTTGCCGTAGAAGACGGTACGGTAATAGATAAAGAGTTTCTTTTGAAAAATAAAATATTGAAAATAAAAAGATTGCCGTGCAAAGTTCTTGGAAAAGGCAAATTGAGTAAAGCTATAACCGTAAAAGCTAACGCATTTTCTGCTCCAGCTAAAAAAGCTATAGAAGATGCCGGAGGAAAAACAGAAGTAGTAGCCATTAAACTGGCTATAGCAAAAAAATAAAAAAACCGAGGGATGAACGATGCTTGATGCCGTGTCAAATATTTTTAAAATACCCGATCTCAAAAGGAAAATACTTTTTACTATAGGGCTTATCGCGGTTTATCGTATAGGAGCGTTCGTGCCTACTCCGGGTATCGACGGCATGAAGCTGGCCCAGTTCTTTGATAATATCGCTAAAACACAAGGCGGAACGCTTTTCGGAATAATGAACATGTTTTCCGGCGGCGCTATGACAAGACTGACCATATTCGCGCTCGGTATCATGCCGTACATATCGGCTTCCATCATATTACAGCTTTTGACTACGGTTGTTCCGGCTTTGGAACGGTTGGCAAGGCAGGGAGATGAAGGACGCAAGGTCATAACGCAGTATACACGTTACGGAACGATATTTCTTTCGGTGATCCAATCTTTCTTTATATCATTGTGGCTGGAAAACCCCGCTCATTTCCAGGGTATGCAGATAGTAGCGTCTCCCGGATGGGGCTTTCGCATATTGACAGTTGTAACGCTTACCACGGGAACCGCTTTTATAATGTGGCTTGGAGAGCAGATACAGGAGAAAGGTATAGGTAACGGAATATCTTTAATAATAACGGCAGGGATTATATCACGCCTTCCGGCGGCAGTTATGCAGCTTATCGCTTTGGCTACTCCGGGGACAGGAGGAGAAGCGCAGATAGATCCCTTTAAAATAGTGTTTCTAGCGGTGATGTTCGTATCGGTGATCGTAGCGGTGGTGCTTATAACACAGGGGCAGAGGAAAATACCCATTCAATACGCGAAGAGAGTGGTAGGAAGACGCATTTACGGCGGACAAAGCACATATATACCGCTGAGAGTGAACCAAAGCGGTGTTATTCCGATCATATTCGCGCAATCGATCATTTTATTTCCCGCGACTATAGCCGGGTTCGTTCAGAATAGGGCGCTTCAGACAATGGCAAGTTCACTTATGATGGGTAAACCCTTGTACTATGTCGTATATTCCCTTTTGATATTGTTCTTCTGTTATTTTTATGCGGCCATAACTTTTAATCCTGTGGATATGGCTAACAATATGAAACGATTCGGAGGGTTCGTTCCCGGAATAAGACCGGGAAAGCAAACAGCCGAGTATCTGGATTTTATAATGACGCGTATAACTCTTCCCGGTGCTATGTTCCTTACTATCATAGCGATCCTGCCGAGCGTTATAAACAGTCAGATAGGAATACCGTTTTTAGTGGCAAGCTTTTTTGGAGGTACAGGACTTTTGATAGTAGTAGGCGTTATGCTGGATACTATGCGGCAGATAGAATCGCATATGTTAATGAGGCATTATGAAGGTTTTATGAAAAAGGGAAGAGTAAGAGGACGGGTATAGAAATGGGAAGAAGACCATGAACCTAGTATTATTGGGACCTCCCGGAGCGGGAAAAGGTACGCAAGCGGCAATACTAAAAGAGCGCTACGGTTTTTTACATGTTTCTACGGGTGATATGCTGAGAGAATGTGTTAGGGAAGGCGGAGAGCTGGGCAAAGAGATACAAAAGTGCATGAATTCCGGAGAGCTTGTTCCGGATGATATTGTTACACGCGCTGTGCTGGAACGTGTAAAAAGACCTGATGCCGCGATAGGCATCATGCTTGACGGTTATCCCAGGACCAGGAACCAGGCAGAAACCTTAGATAGATCTTTGAAAGAAGTTAATAAAGAATTAGACGTTGTGCTGTATTTTAGCACATCGAAAGAAATGTCTGTAAGTAGACTTTCGGGGCGACGGGTTTGCACTAAATGCGGCATGAATTACCATATAAAGAACATCCCGCCGAAAAAAAATGGAATATGTGATACCTGTGGAATAGAACTTATTCAGAGGGAAGATGATAGTCCTGAAATAGTAAAAAATCGTCTGACTGTTTACGAGGAAAGGACAAAAGGCCTTATAGATTATTATGCGAACGTAGGACTGCTTAGAGAAGTTAACGGTGACTTACAGGCAGGAAAGCTCTTTGAAGAAATATATACCCTTTTTCAAGAAGAGGGTCTTATTGATGACAATTCTTAAAAAAAAGAAAGACATTCTAAAGATAAAAAATTCGGGCAAGATCATGCGCGAAGTTTTTAGACTGATAGAGTCTGAGATAAAAGAGGGGGTAACGACCTCTGACATCGATAGAATGGTAGAAACTTTTATACGAGAATACGGAGCTGAGCCGGCTTTTAAAGGTTACAGAGGATATCCGGCATCTATTTGCGCCTCGGTGAATGAAGTGGTAGTGCATGGCATACCGTCGAAAAGGACAATTCTTACTGAAGGCGATATCGTAAGCATAGACATTGGGGTCAAAAAAGACGGATTTTTTACTGACGCGGCCAGAACGTTTTGTATCGGAAAAATAAGCGATGATGCGGCACGCTTGATAGAGGTAACTCGAAGATGCCTTCAAGAAGCGGTAAAGAAAGCCAAGGACGGAGGACACGTTTCGGATATCTCGAATGTCGTTGAAACTATAGCGCGTGACGAAGGATACGAAGAAGTCAGATCTTTTGTCGGGCATGGTATAGGAAGAGAACTCCATGAATCTCCCGAAGTGCCTAATTGGGGGGAGCCGGGAAAAGGGCTTTTACTAAAAGAGGGACTTGTTCTTGCAATAGAACCTATGATCAATGCGGGAACAAGAGAGGTAGAGGTTGGACCGGATGGGTGGACCGCGGTAACGAAAGACGGGAAACTATCCGCTCATTTTGAGGATACCGTGATCGTAGGAAAAGAAAAAGCGGAGATAATAACATGAGCCCTAAAGAAGAAGCGATCGTCACTACAGGCGAAATAGTGGAAACTTTGCCCAATGCGATGTTTAAAGTGAAACTCGAGAGCGGGCATATTGTACTTGCGCATGTTTCAGGAAAAATGAGGATGTATTTTATCAGAATAGTACCCGGAGACACCGTCACTGTGGAATTATCTCCATATGATCTGGACCGGGGAAGAATAATACAAAGAGAGAAATAATTATGAAAGTAAGACCAAGTGTCAGAAAAATGTGCACGCATTGTAAAGTAGTACGCAGAAAAGGCGTTGTTAGGATCATTTGTAAAGACCCTAAACATAAACAGAGACAGGGATAAAGCTGTGTTATGTGTGATGTGTTATGCATAATGAGAGATGAAAAGATAAAGCATAACACATCACTCATCACACATAACACAAAAATGGCTATTTAAAGGAGACAAAGATGCCGAGAATATTAGGTGTGGATATACCGGAAGCCAAAAGAATAGAGATAGCATTGACGTATATCTTTGGTATAGGATTAAAGACATCAAAGGACATTCTTAAAGAAGCTAATATTTCCCCCGACAAGAGGGCAAAGGATATTGATGACCAGGAAATACTGGCTATAACGCGTATAATCCAGGAATCGTACCAGGTCGAAGGTGATCTGCGGCGTATGCAGATGAGTAATATCAAACGTCTTATGAGTATCGGCGCGTACAGGGGAACACGTCACAAACGCAATCTTCCCGTACGAGGTCAGAGAACAAAAACAAACGCGCGCACCAGGAAAGGCCCTAAGAAAACCATAGGAGCGTTTAAGGATAGAACCGCTAGGACGGCAACAAAAGAATGATCAGGAGTACAATAGAAGTGAGCAAAATGAACTAGTCACCAGTTACCCAGTCACCCCCTCGGCTTCGCTCGGGGCAAGCAGGTCACCGGGTGACTAGAAAAAGAAGCAAGACCGAATAACGAATAACGAGTTACGACTAAACAAGGAAGGCTATAAATGCAAAAGAAAGCTAAGACAAAAAAGCGTAAAAAAATACTGGTAAAGGTTTCCAGCGGCAAAGTATTTGTTCACGCGACGTTTAACAATACTATAGTTACCGTAACGGATAAAGAAGGCAAAGTATTATGCTGGAGCTCTCCCGGAATGGTGGGATTTAAAGGATCCAGAAAATCTACACCGTTTGCGGCAAGTAAGGCCGCGAAAGACGCGGTCATGAAAGCTAAAAATCACGGACTTAGAGATGTCGAGATCATTTTAAGAGGACCCGGTCCGGGTAAAGAAAGCGCTGTAAGAAGCGTAAGGGCAGAAGGATTTAATGTTAAAGGTATCTTAGATCTGACACCAACTCCGCATAATGGATGCAGAGAGAAGAAGAGAAGAAGAGTTTAGGTATTGTGTAATGTGTAAAGTGTAATGTGTAATGACTAAAACAGCGCTACGAACATCACACATAACACATCAAACAAAAATGTTATTTCAAGGAGATAAAATATGGCTAGAGTAACAACGGCATCTTGCAGACAATGCAGAAGAGAAGGGACTAAGCTCTTTTTAAAAGGCACAAGATGTTCTTCCGCTAAATGCGCTTTTTTGAAGAGAGAGTATGCTCCCGGACAGCATGGGAACAAGAGACGAAGAAAAACATCTGATTATGCTACGCAGCTGAGAGAAAAACAAAAAGCTAAAAGGCTGTATGGTATTTTAGAAAAGCAGTTCAGGAACTACTTTATAAAGGCCGAAAGATCTAAAGGCGCGACAGGTGAAATTCTGCTTCAGCTGCTTGAAAGACGGCTTGATAATGTGATATACAGAGCGTCATTCGCGGCTTCACGTAACGCCGCCAGGCAGATGGTAGGGCACAAATTTGTGAAGGTCAATGGCCGCAGAGTGAATATTCCTTCATACCTTGTTTCTATCGGGGATGAAGTGACAGTAAAAGGGAAGGATACGCAGCTTAAAGATATTCGAGAAACAGCGAAAATACTGGAAGATAGAGGCACCCCCGATTGGTTAGAAGCGGATCCAAAGGCGCTTGCTGTAAAAATAATGAAAATGCCTACCAAGGAAGATATGGGTATGGCGATAGAAGAAAACCTCATAGTAGAGTTGTACTCGAAATAAGACGTAATTTTATTGTAAGGAAAATATTAAGGGGGGCTTGTAAATGAGCATGAAACTGAAGAATTTTGAATTACCCAGAGGAATAATTTTTGATGAAGGTACATATACCTCTAATTACGGGAAGATCGTGGCGGAACCTTTTGAAAAAGGTTATGGAATAACTGTAGGGAACTCACTGCGTAGAGTTTTGCTCTCGTCTATCGAGGGAACAGCTGTAACTCAGATAAAAATAGACAAAGTTCTGCATGAGTTCGCGTCTCTCCCGGGTGTTTACGAGGATATATCGCAGATCGTAATGAACATAAAAGGACTAGTCCTTAGATCTCATTTTAAAAGCCCAAAGCCTATGACAATAAGTGTCAATAAAAGCGGTGAGATCAAGGCAAAAGACATACAGCATGATGACACTATAGAGATAATAAACCCGGAACATCATATAGCTACGTTAACAGAAGACGTAAAGTTCGAGATGGAATTGAAAGTAGAACGCGGCAGAGGATATGTGCCGTCCGATAGGAATAAAACAGAGGATGATGCTGTAGGGGTTATACCTATAGATGCTTTATTCTCTCCGGTAAAAAGGGTAAATATTGATGTTGAGAACACAAGGGTAGGGCATATAACCGATTATGATAAACTGGTTATGGAAGTATACACGAACGGCAGTCTGGACCCTAAAGAGGCGCTTCTGTACGCGTCAAATATCCTGCAGCGGCATCTGGATATCTTTTTGACAATAGGTCAATTGCCCGAGGATATGGAAGAAGAGGAAGAAGGCACAAAGGGAAGAAAAGAACTTGAGACGAAACTTGCCAAACCCATATCTGAATTGGAACTTTCGGTCAGAAGTTCTAATTGTTTAGCGGAAGCCAACATACGTACTATAGGGGACCTGGTAGGTAGAAAAGAATCGGAAATGCTTAAATATAAGAATTTCGGTAAAAAATCCTTAAATGAGATCAATGACGTTCTCTCATCTATGGGTATACAGCTAGGGATGGAACTTGACGAAGAATAACCGATAAAATTTGAAGGGATAATAATGAGACATAAGAAAAAGAAAGGCAGACTTAACAGGCGTACCAGCTGGAGAAAGGCCACGCTGAAAAGTTTAACTATGGATCTTTTGAAATACCAGAGGATAGAGACGACAATGGCTAAGGCCAAAGCATTAAGAAGTTTCGCGGAACCGTTAATAACATTGGCTAAAAACAATCCGGAATCCGTGAACGCAAGAAGACTGGCATTCAAGAAGCTGTGCAATAGAGCTTCCGTGACCACGCTTTTTAATGATATAGCGCCTCTCTTTAAGGATGTTCCCGGCGGATACACAAGGATAATGGCCTTGGGAAACAGAAGAGGAGACGGAGCCAGGACCGTTATTATGGAACTCTCAAGACGCTCGATCTCTGATGATAAGCTTTTGGGCGAAGATAAAATAAAAGAGAAAAAAGAGAAAACAAAAAAGGGTAAAGCGGAAGATCTAGCTAAAGACAAACAGCCTAAAGATGAGGAAAAAGAAGAGGCCAAGACTAAAACTGAAATTAGCAAAAAAGAAGAACACACAAATTTAGCTGTAAAGAAAGAGAAAGCAAAAACTGAGCAGAAAAAAAGAGAAAAGAAAGGGCTATTCAAAAGATTCCAGCGCAAGTCGATATAAAGACCGTGGTGTTGTAAAATGTCTAGGCAAAAGGCCAGAAGAGTCAAAGTGAGGAACATAATATCCGGCACTTTTGGCATTCTGGCCTTTTAATTTTGATCGTCCGGAGGAAAATGGGAACAGAACTTACACCGATGATGCGGCAATATTTGGATATAAAACGGGAACAAAAAGATTCCATACTCTTTTTTAGACTCGGCGATTTTTATGAAATGTTCTTTGAGGATGCTTTAGAAGCCTCAAAAATACTGCATATTACACTGACTTCAAGAGGGAACAAAGTGCCGATGTGCGGGGTTCCCCATCACGCGGCTAAAAATTATATAGCGCGTCTCATTAGGCACGGAAAAAAAGTAGCTATATGCGAACAGATAGAAGAACCCCTGCCCGGGAAGAAACTTGTCGAAAGAAAGATCACCAGGGTGATAACTCCGGGAACTTTCATTGCCGATGAAATACTGGAAGGCGCCGTAAATAATTATATCCTGGCGCTTAATTTTGATAAGAAGAAGTTCGGCTTGGCATATGCCGATATCTCTACGGGTGAATTCAGGGTCACAGAACTCGACACTCCGCAGGAACTCTCGACAGAATTATATAAAATATCCCCGTCGGAATGCCTTGTCCCGGCCTCACTTTATGATGATGAGAATTTCAAGAAAGCGGAAGATATAACACTAAACGCGGTCACCAAAGAAGAAGACTGGATGTTTGACACAAAGACGTCCGTAAAAGATATGAAAAAACATTTTTCCGTGGACACCCTGGAGGGGTTCGGGTGTCATGATATGCCCGTGGCTGTGGGCGCGGCCGGAGCTCTCTTAAAATATCTTGAGAATACACAAAGAGCGCGTCTTAAGAATATAAACAGTATCTCTACATATCATGTGAGTCAGCATATGAGTCTGGACAGGAATTCGCAGCGCCATCTTGAACTCTTGCAGAATAACGATGATATGTCCGAAAGCGGCACTTTATTGGATATCCTGGACAGGACAAAAACGCCTATGGGAAAGCGTAAGCTTAAACGGTATATCCTGAACCCCTTGGTAAATAAAGAACAAATAATGGAAAGGCTTGATGCTGTACAGTATTTTTATGACAATACTTTTGTATGTGAAGACGCAAGGGAACTGTTGGGAGCGGTTTATGATACGGAAAGGCTTTCCAATAAGATGAGCTTGGGAACAGCTAACGCGAGAGATGTCAGGTCCCTTTCCGCGTCACTGAAAAAGATAAGAGAATTGCGCGCGGCCATTAAAGGAAACATGCCCCGCATGATAAAAGACCTTGTTTCCCGGTTGGACAATTTTGACGGGATCATCTCCGAGGCGGACAATGCTTTAGTGGATTCCCCTCCGGTTACCATAAAGGACGGCGGATTGATACGGAAAGGCTACAATAAGAACGCGGATGAGCTTAGATCCTTCGTCTCCGGAGGCAAAGACTGGCTGCAGGAGCTTCAGAGAAAAGAAATAGAGAGAACGGGCATCAATTCATTGAAGGTTGGTTTTAATAAAGTATTCGGGTATTACATAGAAGTGACGAGATCCAAGATCGACGATGTTCCCGAAGATTATGTGCGTAAACAGACCCTAGTGAACGCGGAACGCTTTATCACGGAAGAGCTAAAAGAGAAAGAAACGCGTATTATAGGATCCGAAGAAAAGCTAAAAAATCTGGAATATGAAATATTTTGTGAGCTCAGAGAAAAAATAGGTTCTCATATAGAAAGGCTTAAGAGGACAGCGGACGCGGTCTCAGAACTGGATGTTGTATCGAGTTTAGCGGAGACCGCCGTTTGCAACAAATACACTAGACCCAGGATCAATGAAGACGGTATTCTGAGTATCAAGAACGGGCGGCATCCTGTGTTGGAGAAAATACTTAAAGATAAGGCCTTTGTCCCCAATGACGTGAATATGGACCCCGAAAACGACAGGATATTCATAATAACAGGGTCTAACATGGCCGGAAAATCAACTTTTATCAGACAAACGGCCATTATAACCATAATGGCCCAGATCGGGAGCTTTGTGCCCGCCAGTAAGGCTGATATAGGTATAGTCGACAGGGTTTTTACGCGTGTAGGCGCCTCTGACAAGTTATATAAGGGCATGAGCACGTTCATGGTAGAGATGCTGGAGACCGCTAATATCCTGAACAACGCGACATCAAAGAGCCTCGTAATACTTGATGAGATAGGAAGGGGGACGAGCACCTTTGACGGTGTATCAATAGCCTGGGCGGTGGTAGAATACTTACATCATAATATTGCCGGGTCTAAGGTCATGTTCGCGACGCATTATCATGAATTGACCGAACTTAGCCAGATGATCACGGGAGTGAAAAACTATCATCTTGAAGTGCAGGAATGGGGAAAGGATATAGCTTTTCTTTATAAGGTCAAAGAGGGAAGCTGCGACGAAAGTTTCGGTATACATGTGGCGAAACTAGCGGGGATGCCGCGGCATGTTGTTACAAGGTCCCAAGAGATATTGGACAACTTAAGAAAAGATTCCGTCAAAGGAAGCATACGGAAACGTTTCTCGGAACATACGGAAAAAGCTGCGGAAAAACAGATAGATTTTTTCTCCGACAGTTTCAAAGACCATCCTGTGATCAAAAAATTGAGAGATATGGAAGTCGATAAAATGACCCCGCTTGAGGCGCTTGAGCGTATAGCGGAGTTTAAAAGGGAAATAGACGTGGAAGGATAAGGTGGGGACACTCTTTCTGTGGGGGTGTAGTCCCCGGACAAAGAATGTCCCGCGTTTTTCATTTTTACGATATACGCTATACGATATACGCTATACGAAATGCGCTCTAACGGAGGAATAATGAGTACACACATCAACATATTAAGCGAAGAAGTTATTGGGAAGATATCCGCCGGTGAAGTAGTTGAACGCCCCGCCTCGGTCGTTAAAGAGCTTATCGAAAATTCCATAGACGCCGGAGCGGACAGTATAGATATAGAAATAGAGAATGCCGGGAATACTTTGATCAGGGTAGCGGATAGCGGTAAAGGAATGAGCTCTTCGGACGCTAAACTTGCCTGTCTTCGTCACGCTACAAGCAAGATCAAAGATGCGCAAGATCTGTATAACATAAATACCCTGGGGTTCAGAGGCGAAGCGCTTGCCAGTATAGCCGCTGTTTCTAAACTGGAGATAACAAGTTTTGACGGGAAAGAAGATAGCGGCGTTTATCTTTATATAGAAAGCGGAGAGATCTTAAAAACACGGCCTCAAGGAAGACCGCAAGGTACGACAATAGAGGTTAGAACCCTTTTTTATAATGTACCGGTCCGCAGAAAATTTCTAAGAACGGTTTCTACAGAGCTTTCTGAAATAGTCTCGATAGTAGGAAGATTTGCCGTATCTAACCCCGAGATCGAAATAAAACTATCACAAGGGGGAAGATACCTTTTAAACGTAAGATCCGGCACGGATCATCTCAAAAGAATATCTGCCGTATTAGGAAATGATGCAGCCGACAGCATGATAGAGGTTTCCGGCCGCACCGGTAAATATGAAGTAAAAGGGTTTATAAGCCGGCCCTCCATGACAAGAAAAGACTCAAGAGGCCAGATGTTCTTTATGAACGGGCGTTTTATAAAAAGTAAAATATTGAGTGACACTTTACACTCCGCCTATAAAAGTATGCTGGAAAGAGGCCGATATCCTCAGGCTGTTCTGTTCTTAACGGTATCACCTGAAGATGTAGATGTTAATGTGCATCCTTCAAAACTTATGGTAAAGTTCAGCGACGAAAAAACCATTAAACTTCTTTTACATGAAACAATACGCGATGGATTCTACTCAGTAAAAGAAAGAACGGAAAAGGCCTTGTCGGAAACAATGATGGATCCTGATCCTATGAGAGAAGATCTGGTTTTGGAGGGAACTGCGGTAGAAAATCAGCCAGAATTCTCTTACAAAACAGAAAATATAATGACGACTCAAAAGACTTTTTCCGAAAAACCGATCGCTTTTTTCGGAGAAAAGACCGTATACAGAAAGGAAGATACCAGCATATTTCAGGTAGGGGATTGTTATATTGTCAAAATAGAAAATGAAGGCGTGATCATAACCGATCAACACGCGGCGCATGAACGGATCCTGTATGAAATTTTCAGTAAAGCAAAAGAATCAGGGCCCCCTGAAGGGCAGAATCTTCTTTTTCCCGTAAGATTAGACCTTTCCCGAGACGAAACGCTTGTAATGGAAAATATGGCGGAAAATTTCAAAAGGATAGGGTTCGTGATAGAAAGTTTCGGGGAAAATTCTTTCGCGGTACAATCGGTTCCGGCAATTTTAAGATATAGAGACGTGAAGACAGTAGTGCGCGATGTTTTGGAGGACGCGGCGGGTCTAAAAATGAGTAAAATAGATCAGCTGGATGAATTGGTTAAAATAGCCGCTTGCAGAGGCGCTATAAAGGCGGGAGATAAGCTTGAAAGAGAGGAAATGATATCGGTACTCGAACAATTAGAAAGATGCGAATTGCCGTTCACTTGCCCTCACGGACGTCCGACAAGTTTTAAAGTTACAATAGATGAGATGGAGAAGAGGTTTAGGCGGAAGTAGCGTATAATGGTGAATAGTGAAAAGACCATAGACAATAGACCATAGACAATAGACTGATATTGACCGATGTGCTTCCTTCTGTCATTGCGACCCCCGCTGCTCCGCTTTGCGGAGCAAAGCGACGGGGGGAAGCAATCTTAGATAGAAATATTATCCATAAAATCCAAAAGCAAAAAGACAAAATCAAAAATAATGAAAGAGAACAAGAAACAAGCTGACAAGATATACCGGATACTGGAGAAACTGTATCCTGACGCTGTAACGGCGCTTGTCCACAAGAACGCCGTACAACTTCTGACGGCGACGATACTCTCGGCGCAATGTACGGATGAGAGGGTCAACAAAGTAACAAAGGTATTATTCAAAAAATATAAAGATGTAAAAGATTTTGCCGATGCGGATCGAGAGACATTTGAAAAGGAGATACATTCGACAGGATTTTTCAGGAATAAAGCAAAAAACATCATAGAAGCGGCGAAAATGATTCTTAAAGATTTTAACGGGAGAGTTCCTGAAGACATGGAGGATCTGATAAAACTCCCGGGAGTAGCCAGGAAAACCGCGAATATCGTGCTTTTTCACGAGTTTGGAAAGAATGACGGAATAGCCGTTGATACGCACGTTAAAAGATTAAGCGCTCGACTAGGGTTATCGAAAAACACAGATCCCGTGAAAATAGAAAAAGATCTCATGATGATATTTGACAGAAAAAAATGGGGAAAATTATCTAACCTTCTGATCTCACACGGACGCGCGGTATGCGATGCCCGACGTCCGAACTGCCGGGAATGCTTGTTGAAAGACCTATGCCCCTCAGCTGTGACTCGTGAACAGTAAATAGTGAACAGTTAAGTATTACTAACCTGGTTAAAAAGCTGCCGGGTTATTGTGAAACTAAATAATTTACCCGGCACGATTAACCAGGTTAGAAAATAAAAATAAGAGAAGCGGAATGAGATACAAGATTATCACAGTATTGATCGTGTTAATTCTGTGCGCAACTTTCTCGATCGCCGAACCGCAGTGGTTCGTAGTTAAAAAGGTCATAGACGGCGATACGATCGAATTGTGGAATGGTGAGAGGGTAAGATACATCGGAGTAGATACGCCCGAGACCAATAAGATAAAAAACGGTATATGGATATTTGATCCTGAACCATATAGCGTTGAAGCAAAAGCGTTCAATAAGGATCTCGTTGAAGGGAAAGAAGTTTCCCTGGAATTTGACACGGAAAAACTTGATAAATACGGAAGGCTCTTAGCTTATGTAAAAACACATGATGGTTTGATGGTAAATGAGGAACTTTTGAGAAGCGGTTTAGCCAGAACCCTTTTTATTTTTCCGAACCTGAGATATTTAGAGGAATTTAAAAGCATACAGGAAGAAGCCCGCCGATCCGATCGTGGATTGTGGAAAAATAACTAACATTCTTCCGGACCGGGACAATTTATTGGTAGCAGTTTAGCTTGCGTAAAAAACGCAAAGAGCATAGAGCATAGCATATTGACCGATGCGCCCCTTATCATTCAGAGTGAGAGACCGAGAACGTAATATCTTGAAGGATGATTTTTATTTTTATAATGCCATGCGCCATGCTCTTTGCGCTATGCAACTTACACAAGCTAAACTGTTACAGTTATAGCCTAAAATAGCTGAGAATTTAAACAGAAAACAGGCTTGTAATGAGAACAAAAAGGAAAAATTTGAAATTTTTCCCTCTTGTAATACTAAGTACATTATGTTATCTTAATTAGTCTTGATAAATAGATCCATGAGGGAGGGTATTATGATGAAATTATCTAAAAAGATCTCCGGCATCAAGCCATCGGAGACACTTGCCATAACATCCAAAGCCAAGGCGATGGTAGCTGCGGGTGAAGATGTTGTGATATTAGCGGCAGGAGAACCGGATTTTGATACACCGGAAATCGTCAAAAATGCGGGCATTGAAGCGATCAAAAAGGGACAGACCAAATATACTCCGGCGTCGGGAACGCTTTCGCTCAAAAAAGCGATATGCCGCAAGCTTAAAGAAGACAATAATTTGGAGTACGAACCCAAAAATATTATTGTTTCCAACGGAGCAAAACATTCAATATATAACATTTTACAGGTGATCTGTTCTGATGGAGATGAAGTGCTTATAGTGCCTCCTTATTGGCTCAGCTATCCGGAAATGGTAAAACTAGCAGGCGGCGTTCCCGTATTTTTACCTATGAATGAAGATTACAAAACAACTCCGGATGATATAAGAAAAGCGATAACTTCAAGAACAAAAGCGATAATCATAAACAGTCCTTCTAATCCTACCGGTGTTGTGTATGAAGAAGAAGAACTCAAAAAGATCGCGGATATTTGTGTAGAAAAGAACATCCTGATCATAAGCGATGAGATATATGAAAAGATCATATTTGACGGGAAGAAGCATATATCGATAGCCTCTGTTTCTAAAGAAGCGTATGCTTTGACAATAGTAATAAACGGTGTTTCAAAAAGCCATTCTATGACCGGCTGGAGAGTAGGATACGCGGCGGGAGATGAGAAAATCATAAAATTAGCTTCGACTCTTCAAAGCCATGCGACTTCAAACCCGTGTTCGATAAGTCAAGCTGCCTCAGAATGCGCTCTCACAGCGGACTTAAGAAAAACTATGGAAAAAAATACCAAGGAATTTTCTAAACGCCGGGACTTTCTTCTGAAGAGTTTTTCAGGTGAAGAAAGATTAAGGGCATTCAGGCCGAGCGGCGCATTTTATCTTTTTTGCGATATCTCCGGAACAGGCATGGATTCTTTCGGGTTTGCCGAGAAGATATTGAAGGAAAAAAAAGTAGCTGTTATCCCCGGTGGTCCTTTTGGTGATGACGGCGCTATACGTATAAGCTTTGCCACTGATATGGATACGCTGGAAAAAGGGGCAAAGAGGATCAAGGACTTTATAAATAACAGGGGTTAGATAGGGTTTAGAAAAGGAGTAAGGATGAGGCAGACGATCGCTGAAAAAATATTATCCACACATTCAGGAAAAAAAGCCAGAGCGGGCGACATCGTGATAGCGGACGTGGATTTTTGTTTCGGACAGGATGGTACCAGCGGGATGATAATAGACAGTTTTCGAAAGATGGGCCGGGAGAAAGTGTTTGATAAAAAAGCATTCTGTATGGTGCTTGACCATTCTTGTCCAAGTCCCAATATCGGGGTATCCGCGATACATGACAAAATAAGAAAATTCTCCAAAGAACATAATGTAAGAGTGTTCGATGTAGGGGCCGGAGTATGTCATCAATTGATACCGGAGACCGGGTTCGTGACATGCGGAGATCTTGTATTAGGCGCTGATTCTCATACCTGTACTTACGGGGCGATAAACGCTTTTTCCACGGGCGTGGGGTCTACGGATCTGGCGATAACTCTAGCAAGCGGTAAGAACTGGTTTATGGTCCCTGAAACAATAAAGATGGTTTTAAACGGGGATCTTCCGAAAGGTGTGTATTCGAAAGACGTAATACTGTATCTGATAGGGGACGTAGGAGCCGACGGAGCTACATATAAAGCTGTTGAATTCTACGGAAAGGTCATAGATGAACTTAGCATTGAGGCGCGCTTTACAATATCTAACATGGCAGTCGAGATGGGAGCAAAATGCGGGTTGATGAAAGCGGACAAGAAGACTACCGATTGGGTAAAAAGGCATTCTGTAAAAGAATACGATACGGTAGAAGCTGACCCGGACGCGCGTTATATCGATGAGAAGGAATATGATCTTAGTGATCTGACCCCGCAGGTAGCCAGACCCCATACGGTCGATAATGTATGCAGCGTGGAAGAAGTTCTGGGTACGCCTATAGACGAAGTCAATATAGGTACATGTACCAACGGAAGGATCGAGGACCTGGAGATCGCGGCAAAGATACTGAAAAACAGAAAGATCGCCAAAGGCTTGAAATTGATAATAACGCCTGCGTCGCAATCAATAGCTCTTGAAGCTATAAAAAGAGGATTAGTGGAAATATTTATCAATGCCGGAGGAATATTCAATAACCCGGGATGCGGCCCTTGTGTGGGGACTCATCAAGGAGTGTTGGCGGACGGAGAGAATGCTTTCTCAACGGCCAACAGAAATTTCAAAGGACGTATGGGAAACCCCAGATCAAGTATATATCTCGGAAGTCCGGCGACAGCCGCGGCTACGGCGCTTGAAGGCAAAATAGCGGATCCTAGGGAGCATAAGCGCAGGCTGTAGAATAGAGAGGCGAGAGGCGAGAAGATAGAGGATAGAAGGTAGAAGATAGAAGATATAGAAAAAACAGAGGAAGTAGTTACCGGGTTTGGATCTACCCTCTAACTTCTGGCTTCTGACTTCTATAAAACAAGGAGAGAGAAGTGGGGAATTTGGCGCATAGACTTGTAATGCAGGACGATATCAATACGGATTATATTATATCCGGAAGGTATAAGTTCAAGATCCAGGATATGAAAGAACTGTCCAAACATGTTTTCGAAGATCTGGAAGAAGGCTTTTACAAAAAAATAAAACCCGGGGATTTTTTAATAGCGGGAGAAAATTTCGGCTGTGGTTCATCACGAGAGCAAGCGCCCGCCGCTTTAAAAGCAAGCGGATTAAAAGCGGTTATAGCAAAAGGTTTTGCCAGGATATTTTACAGGAATGCTTTCAACGTGGGGCTGTGTCTCGTGGAATGCGAGACCAATTATATAGACGACATGGATGAATTGGAATTGGATCTTGATAAGAACATGATACGTAATCTTTCTAAAGGCATCAACGTGGAGATAAAACCCATGCCTGATATAATGAAAAAGTTTTTGGAAAAGGGCGGTGTTATAGAATACTTCAAGGAGTATGGTGGTTTCGACAAAGCGCTGTGAGGCAACCCCCGTTGTTTTCTTCGAAAACACGCACGGGGGCTGGGGGGCGAGGATGGAAGTTTGTGATCTGGGGATAACTAAATACGAAGATGCGCTAAGAATTCAGCATGAAATACTCAAAGAACGTATAAACGGAAATATCCCCGATACTCTTATAATAACGGAACATGAAGAGAGCATAGTTCTGGGCCGAACCTCAAAAGAAAATAGCATAAAAGACAGATCGTATTTTGAGCAAAAAGATATCCCTATCATAAGGGTCGCGCGTGGAGGGAAGATAGCCTATCATGCCCCGGGACAGCTGGTTTTGTACCCTATCGTTGACCTGAAGGAAAGAGAAAAAGATATATCCGCGTATATAGATATTTTGGAAGAGATCGCGGTCGGCGCTCTAAAAGATCTTGGGATTCCGGCGGAAAGAGGTAAAGAAAAACGGGGAGTGTGGGTAAAGAGCAAAAAAATAGCGTTCATAGGCATAGCTATTAAAAAATGGGTGACCTTTCACGGTATGGTCATTAACATAAACAATGACCTTTCCGCGTTCTCTTTTATTCATCCTTGCGGGGAAAGCGATATAGAGGTTACTTCATTAAAAGATGTACTGGGAAAGGATATGAATATGAGCGTGGTTAAAGACGCGTTCATAGATAGATCTGAAGAAAAATTTTCTGCGGAAAATAAAGTGTTTAAAATGGTTTGATCCTGAGGTCGGAGAAATGGAATTTAGATTGCCGGAAGTTACAAACAGAGAAGAAAGTGTCGTGATAACCCGCTGGCATGTAAAAAAGAACGCGCGGATAGAAAAAGATCAAGATATTGTCGAGATCTCCGCTGATAAAGCAACTTTTGATATAGCCGCTCCCGCGGGAGGAGTCCTTAGAAAAATAATAAAGACCGAAGGTGAAAACGCTCGAGCGGGAGACATCCTGGCTGAGATAGAATAACGGAGGAAAAATGGAAGAAGCTGACAGAATAAAAAGACTGCCGAGATATTTATTTACGATAATCGATGATCTTAAAAAAGAAGCCATATCAAAGGGGCTGGATATTCTGGACCTTGGCATGGGTAATCCCGATCTTCCGACAGCCAAGCATATAGTTGACGAACTATGCCTTAGAGCGAAAGACCCAAAAAATCACGGGTATTCAAGGTCTATAGACTCCGTGGAATGCGAACTTCGTAAGGCCATAGCGGAGTGGTATAACAAAAAATTCGGGGTCAAACTGGACCCGGATACGGAAGTGGTCCCTCTTATAGGTTCAAAAGAAGGGATCGCTCATGTCTCCTTGGCCTTTTTGAACGGGGACGATATTGCTTTAGTTCCTAATCCTTCTTATCCGGTCCATTTTAACGGGGTGACCATCGCCGGAGGCAAACTTTATGATCTTTCTATCACCGACGAAAACGGTTTTTTGCCCGATCTTGACAGTATACCGGAAAACATACTCAAAAAAAGCAAGATGATATTTTTAAGTTATCCCAATAATCCAACAACAGCGGTAGCAACAGAAGAGTTCTATAAGAAAGCGGTGGCATTCGCTAAGAAGAACAATATAATCCTGATAAGCGATCTGGCTTATTCCGATATCGCGTTCGATGGATACAGAGCGCCCAGTATACTTGAGATCGAAGGAGCCAAAGATGTAACTATAGAATTTCATTCTTTGAGCAAGACTTATAACATGGCCGGATGGAGAGTGGGTTTTGCCGTGGGTAATGGAACATTGCTCAAATCTCTGGCTAAGACAAAGGGATATATCGATTTTGGTATGTTTAAACCCGTGCAATATGCCGCTATAAAAGCTCTTTCGGGACCGCAGGACTGTGTAAAGGAACAGGTAGAGATATACAGAAAACGACGGGATGTAATGGTAAAAGCCCTTTCTGACATAGGGTGGGATGTGCCCAAGCCAAAGGCTACTTTTTATTTATGGGCGCGTATCCCGGATAAATACAGCGAGCTTACGTCTATGGAATTCGTGTCTCTACTGATAAGAGAAACGGGTGTCGTAATTTCTCCCGGTACGGGGTTTGGAGAGAAGGGTGAGGGTTTTGTTCGTTTCGCTTTGGTTGAGAAGGAAGAGAGACTTATCGAAGCCGCAAAACGTATAAAAAAAGTGCTAGACATGGAAGTTTAGCCTCACTCCATCATTGTGTAGGGGCGCGCCCTTATAAACCGTAATTGCGAAGAGCGCGGCACGAAGTGATCCTATGAAAAAAGTAATTATCTTCTACATATCAAAACTTTCCGGTCATTTTCACGCGGCTAATGCCATAGAAAAAGGTTTGTTGAGCATATCCGATGATATCCAGGTAGAAAAAATAAACGCGCTTGAATATACTAATCCCATATTGGGGAGGATCATCAACAGGGCTTATCTTGAAGTGATCAAGATAAAACCTGAATTTTGGGGAAATATATACGATAATCCCGAAGTGATGAAAAGAACGGAGAAAGCGAGGAAAACGCTTCACAAATTCAATGAGGAAAAGATGAAGAAGCTTCTTGAGAAATTTTCTCCGGATACCATCTTCTGTACCCAGGCCTTTCCCTGCGGTATGGTGGCCGATTACAAAAGAATATCGGGAAAAACTCTCTCTCTTGTAGGGGTCTTAACGGATTACGCGCCTCATTCATATTGGCTCTTTGACGAAGTAAATTTTTACGTAACACCTTCCGAAGAGACAAAACAGGTGCTTATCAATAAAGGCGTTAAAGAAAGTAAGGTGAAAGTCTACGGCATACCCGTAGATCCTAAATTCGAGGTTAAAAAAGATAAAGCTTCTTTAAAAAAAGAAATGGGCTTGACCGAAGATCATCCCGTTATATTTATAATGGGAGGGAATCAAGGTCTGGGCGAAATAGAAGAATCCGTAAAGCTTATGTTGTCCGAAGATAAACATTTTTATCAGCTGATCGTAGTAACCGGATCCAATAAAAAATTATATTCAAAACTCAGGAAAATAGAAAAAAGAAAACCCGGAGGGACCATAAAAGTCCTGCCTTTTGCGGATAATGTAGATGAAATTATGGAAGTGTCGGATGTCATTGTTACCAAAGCGGGCGGTCTGACCGTAGCCGAAGCGCTGGAAAAGAACCTTCCCATGATAATCGTAAGCCCTATTCCCGGTCATGAACGCATGAATACGGATTATCTGGTCTCAAAAGGGGCGGCAATAGAAATAAAGGAGCAAAAGGATCTTTATAAAGACCTTGATCGCTTATTCGATGACCGTGAATTTCTTAAGATAATGAAAAAAAAGACGGAACAGCTTGCCAAAACTTCGAGCGCGCTCAATATAGCCCGGCTTGCCTTTGAAAAGACAGATTGAACATGATGTATTACGTCTACAAAACAATAATATTCATAGCGAGACGTCTGCCGTTAAAAGGCTGCTACATGATAGCCGGGATAGCGGCGCGTTTCTTTTATATCTTTGCTTCCCGTGACAAAATAGAGCTCAAAGAAAACCTGAAGGTAGTTCTGGGCGCGGAAACAGATAAAAAAATACTGAACAAATACGTACTTGAAATATTCAGAAATTTCGCTAAATATCTTGTCGATTTTTTTAGATTCCAAAAGATAACAAAAGAATATATAGATAAAAACGTCCATTTAAAGGGACAGAATTTTCTGGATGAATGTATAGCGGGAGGTAAAGGCGCGGTCATTGTAGCGCTGCATTTCGGCAACTGGGAGCTTGGAGGCGCCGTTATGGGCACTTTAGGATATCCTATAAGCGCTATAGTCCTGGAACATAAAGATAAAAGGGTGGACGATTTTTTTAACCGGCAGAGGCTATCCAATCATATGACACCGATACCGATAGGTTCCAGAATAAGGGAATGTTTCGGGTCCATAAAGAATAACGAGTTCGTAGGCGTAGTAGGGGACAAGGATTATACCAATAACGGTATTCCCGTAACTTTTTTCGGTAAAAAAGCGATTATACCCAGAGGGCCCGCGACACTTTCCCTGCGCACGGGAGCGCCTATAGTATTTTGCTGTCTGATAAGAAAGAAAGACAATACATATGACATGTGTTTAGAGAAGCCGATATATTATGAACCTACGGGGGACGATAAGAAAGATGAAGAAGCTCTCATGGGTATGTATTTGAGAATAGCTGAAAAATACATAAAAGAGAACCCTGAGCAATGGTACGTTTTTAGGAGATTATGGCTGCCAGAACAGACAATACAATAGTAGTTATTCCCTCATATAATGAAGCCCGTACTATCGGAACTATCGTTAGGGATATCGTAAGAACCGGAGTAAGCGTTCTTGTGGTGGATGACGGTTCTACCGATAATACCGAGCGCATAGCCCTTGACTCGGGAGCCATGATCATGCGTAACCGCAAGAATTTCGGCAAAGGTTTTTCCATAAGAGAAGGTATCAAATATGTATTGAAGAAGACCACCTTCAAATGGATGATAATGATGGATGCCGACGGGCAGCATCTTACTGAAGATATCCCGGTCCTGATGGAAGCGACACGGGGTGAGGACATAGAGCCGGACATAATTATCGGGAACAGGATGATAGATTCCGGGCCCATGCCGCCCACAAGGTATTTGACGAACAGATTTATGTCATGGGTTATCTCGGGGATATGCAGGCAATATATCCCTGATACCCAGTGCGGATATAGAATAATAAAAGTAAGTTCACTGGAAAAACTTGAGCTGACATCAAAAAAATATGACATTGATTCGGAACTTCTTATGAGAGCCGCCGACAAGAAAATGATAATAAAATCCGTTCCGGTACAAACCGTATACGGAGAAGAGATATCCAAGATCAAGCCCATCAGAGATACTTTGAAATTCTTAAAATTGATACTGAAACATTATCTGAACAAGAGGTAATATGCTGGAAACAATAACCGATAGTCTGGTCTCTCTTAACAAGGAAGCGGCGGTAGTTATTCTTTCCGCGCTTCCCGTTTCGGAACTGAGAGGAGCGATACCTTTAGCCGTCGCCATGGGATTCGGCCCCTTAAAGTCATATCTTTTGGCGGTAGCGGGGAACTTGATACCCGTGATCCCGATCTTATTTTTTTTACAACCCGTTTCCGAGAAATTAAGACATATCCCCATTTTTGAGAAATTCTTCAATTGGCTTTTTGAAAGAACAAAAAGGAAGGCCGCTTTGGTAGAAAAATTCGAATTTCTGGGCCTTATACTCTTCGTTGCCGTGCCTCTACCCATAACCGGTGCCTGGACCGGCTGCGTAGCCGCAACCCTATTTAAAATGCGTTTCCGGTACGCCTTCTGCGCGATCCTGATAGGCGTACTATTAGCCGGAGGTATAGTCCTAACTCTAAGCCTAGCCGGCAAAGAACTCCTAATCTCCACCCACTAGTTAAACTACCAAAAGATAAAAACGAATACAATTCTAACCTGGCAGAATCTAACCAGGTTAAGCCTGGTGTCTCAGGGGGGAGAGTGTAAGCAACTGGCTTTTTGTGAAAAGATAAAAAAATATTGACAAAAAAGGAAAATTATGTTATTTTAAGACATTGTAAAAAAGGGTTTCTTCTAGTTGCTTTAAAAAAAGCGAGGCGTAAGATGAAGAAAAAATCAGAATATAATTTATTCCTCAAATCGATCTCGGTAATTGTTGCCGGGATCTTTTTATTTAATCAGGTCGCTTGGTGCGCGGATGATCTTTTGGAAGTCATAAGTTCAAAACAAATAGAAAACATATCCGGTTTAGTAATATCAGAAACTCAATCTTCTTCCACAATTTTAGAAGCATTAATGTCTCAGAAGCAAACGATAGAAGATTTTAACATCCTTAATTCAGAGCAAGATCCTTACTCTCCTCAGAATACGGAGTTTTGTATTACCACGGAAATTGGTGACATCGTAAGTTATGATAACGGGAGCCTTAAAAATATAAAAAGATCTGACGGCACTATCATTAAAAACATCATCTTGGATCCGGAAGGCGGTTTGTTGGATGCGGACATTACGTATGCTGATAAAAAGGAAATATCAATACTAGAAGGAAAACTTATTTCGATATTAGATGAAGACGGCACAAAATTTACTTATAACGACGAAGGCCTTGTCGAACATATTGAATATACGGACGGAAAAAGCAGGGTATATGCATATGAAAAAAACGATAACAATGAGATCGTACAGATAAAAGTAAAAGAGGCCGATAAATTTTTATATTACGGGTCGAATGATGATCTGCAAAGAGTTGAGTATTTCAACGGCCGGACCATAGAGTATGAGAACGGAAATGTCTTAAGAATAGAAAGAGGGGACGGGACTGAATATCATATTAAGGAAGGGAAGGTTATTTCGATCGTTTTTGCGGACGGAAGCGTCTTAGAAGAATTCAGTTTGGATGAAGAAGGAGCACTTCTTAACGCGATCATCATACGGCCCGGCTCTGCCGCAGAAAGGATCAAATATTCCAAGGATACCGCCGGCGGGAAGGTGATCATAGAAACCGCCGACAGAAAATATATATATAACGAATATTGGGATCTTATTAAATGCTATAGAGGCGATAATGTATATGATTATATCTATGCCGAAGATCGGGAACATATTAAGACCGTGCTTACTCAACTAGACGGTACGATAAAAGAATTGGACGCCAAAGGAAGATTGAGAAGTTACTCGAACCTTGAGGGGACTTATGACCGGTATGATTATGATCTTACACAAGAAGGCGCTTTAAAGGTGATTAAAAGAGAGATATACGATGGTTATAGGGTTTATCAGAGATATTACGGATCAGAAAATATAGACAGAGAAGAGACCCCTTATCTTAAAACAATATATAATCTTGACGCTAATGATGATAAAGAAGCGTTTGCCGCAAATGGAGCGTCTTATTACAAAAGAGGTGAAAAATATATAGATATATCTATATCTCTCAATGACGATCTCTCGACGATCAAATATTGCAACTATAATTATGTCACGGATGTTTACGATCAGAAAAGCGAGAAGATAGATATAGCAATAAAGAGCGGCGCGGATTATGTCACAGAATATATATGGACGGATGAAAATGTGGGGATATACATATATGAGGCTTCTTTAGAAAGGCCTGACGTAGCGACCTTTGTGATAGAAGATAATGAATGGGACCCCAAATTCTTTTCTTCGGGGAATAATGCCGAAGTTAAGGTCGATGAGGCATCTTCCGGGACATATATGGCAAATAAAAGTGTTTGCGGAAGCTTTCAGGACACATTGCATGGGTCCGCCATATATGAAGCGGAATTTTATTTAGATAGCGTGGCTCAAAATAAAGTGTTTTATTCCAGATTAACCGGGGGAACGAAGGAAATATCGTATGCTCTGAGCTTCAGCTACGATAACGGCACCAGTTCCGTGGAATTATATTCTTATGATAATGACGGCAAGGCCGAAATTCGAGACATACCGTTTGAGATGAATATAGAGGAGGATACTCCATATGTTATGGAGATGATAAATGAAGATGATACCGTAACCGTATATCTCTACGAAAAAGGTAAAGAAAGAACCTCTCCTATATATGCGTTCGAGAATATACATATGCAGCCCCAAATTTACACCGGCGTATCCGGCGGGGATGTAATTGTGAATGCCTGGGATAATTTGGAATATTATGAATATGGTAAAGTAACCGGAGATGTGCTTAAATGCGGCAGAAATGACGGTGACGAAACTATCATATATGAGCACGACCCTTCCGGAGGACTTTTATATAAAATAATAACTCTGCCTGAAGGGACTATAAAGGTATATAACTCTGATGACCGGCTTATAAAAGAAGAGAGGCTGGGCGGAGAGATCACTTTATACGAATACGGCGAAGAAGGAAATGTAGATTCCATATATCCGAATTTTCCCGAAGGGACGGTACTTTCTTTTTATGAGAGCGGACTTTTCGAAGAAAGAATAGAAAAAGCGGTTTTTCCGGACGGCGATATCGCGCATTACGCGTATGAAATAACGGATGAGGACAATCTTAGAATATATAAACGGCGCTTATATGACGCGACCAATCTTTATCAGGGTTTTTACGGGACTACATTTATAGAGCCCGCGTCAAATCCATCTCTGGAAACGACATTCCTCCTGGATCCGGATAAAACATATGCCAGTTTTTACGCCGGCGCGGAGTATTATAACGGCGGCGATAAAAATGTCGGCGTATCACTGAGCATATCCGATAAAAATCCTTATTTAGCTTATTACAACTATGATCAATCTACGGGAGAAAGCGAATATGATAGCCGGTACCTCGATATCACCATCGATAAAGGAAAAGAATATAAATTAGAATACATATGGAAAGATCAAGATGTCGAGATATATCTATATAAAACGGTGGATGCCCGTCCGGATGAGCCTATTTATGTTATACATGACGCTGAATGGGACCCGAAATTTTCAGTGAGCGGTTCTAACGCGAACGTTGCATTGTCGGAACCCGCGATCACAAGTTTCAGGGATATACAGTCAATATCCACAGATTACGCGTGTCCCTTAAAAAAAGACCCTATTTACAGGACAGAATTCAATTTTGATAACAATAACACCGCGAAAAATCTCTATTACACGATAGGTAATACTTCTAACACTAAATACGAATCCCTGTACACCAGGTATTATGGCGGAAAGATGGAGATGGTGTATGACACCTATGATTACACGACGGGTAAGAACACAAGTGAAAAGAAGCCGCTGGATATAGAATTGGCGCCGGGTAAAAGCTATATAATAGAATGCGTGTTGGAGAATAATGAGATTAGAATATATTGTTATGAGAAAGGTTTATCCCCGGGCGAACCTATATATGTACTGGAGGACGCGAACTGGGCACCCAGGGTCTACGCGAACATATACGGCGGTAATATAAAGACCGAAGTATATGATAACCTTGAAGTATACGAGTATAATACCAAGGCGGGCCTTTTATTAGACAACGATATTCCCGCCGAAATGAGAACGCAAGATTTTGTTATCTCATCGGATAATGCGGATCTTTTACCTAAAAACTCGGACGACCCGGATCTTTTAAAATATTCGGATATAAGCTCCGATATATCATCGGATCTGACTGGTACGTATACGGTCTTAGAAAAAGCAAAGACCATACCTATTGTGTTAAATATCCCCGGCCCGTCCGAATCCATTGAAGTCTCAGACATAAAAAATAATATAAAAGATACACTTGAAAAAATAGGAACAGTGAAAATAACTCCGGATAATATCTATATACACGAGAAACCGGATGGAAGCTTACGTTCATATCAATATCTGGGAGAAAGCTATATTCTAAATACGAGCTTGGATAGTAACGGCCTTTTCACATCTTATACATATACCGAAAACGGTGAATACACAGGCAAGATCCGGGTATACGCCAACGGAGAAATATACAAATACGGTCCGCAAGATAAGCTTATAAAGAACTATGTTCCGAATACGGGGTCGGAAATAAACAAATATTATCATTACGATGATTTTGAGAACCATCTATCCTTTGAGCAAGATGTTGTTGATACATGGTTTGAAGGCGCGTCTTATACATATTCTGATAGCGGAAGACTTCATCTGAAAACGTTATCCGATGGCACGGTCTATGAATACAGTGATACCGAAGAAGGAACCCTTTTAAAAGAAACCGACCCCGGAGGAAAATATAAAATATTTGAGAATTACTATGCGGGAACTTCCCAAGCGCGGCACATAAAGGAATACAGCGCTGGTAATGTTCCGGAAGCAACATATGAATATGACGCGGGCGGCATTCTTTTAAACAAGACCGATCATCTTCAGGGCACGACCTATACATATCATAATAACGGTGAGAAGAGATCCGTACGCGATCCTTACGGGAACTGGATAGAATATGACGATAAAGGTCTCCTTTTATGGCATATAACCCCGGATGAAGTCTATGCGGAATATCTGTATGATGATAATGAGAACATGATCGAAATTTATAAATATCTGACGGATGGATGTATAGAGATCACGTCCGCTGACGGCGTTTTACTGTATTCATACGATCCGGCTCTGATAGGGCACGGTATAAAATATGACACTTCAGGAATATCGGTTACCAACAGCCGGGGAGACAAAATATATTATCAGGACGGCGCCATCTCCGGGATCACACTGGCCGGGACCGATATCGTATTGAGCGATATAGAGCCGGATGGGTCCGGCGGGATAAAGAACGCTGTAATGAAATATCCTGACGGCGCGTTAGGCGTTATATATAACGGGAAAATGTTACAGATAATACTCGCGGACGGGACCGTAAAGAGGTTCAGAGAGGGATCTTTAGTATCGGAATATCATAGAGCTTCAGGTATCACGGTCTTTGAATATATACGGGATCTATTCGGAAATATTTTATTTATCAGGATAACGAACGGAGAAACGGTCTGCACATACGATCAATATGGAACACCGATAAAATTCATTAAAGCGGACAAGAGTATTACAGAATTCGAGAACGGATATTTAAAACGGTTTATCAGCGCCGACGGAGAAGAGTACAGATACGAACTTAAAAAAGACCAAGATATGACCATATCCGAACTTGTTAGCCAAGAGGGTCTTGAGGTAGATGAAAACATACCTTTTAAGGTCTATTACGGCGAAAACAAAAGAATAACAAAAGTGTTGAACTCCAAGGGTGAAAACGCGATCTATGAGAACGATCTTATAAGAAGCGTATATGGCGGGTCAAACTCTACGGAATACGATTATCTGTTCAATGAAACCGGAAACCTCCAAAAAGTGGAAGTCGCCCGTTCCGGTATAACAAGAATATACAATAATATGGGCGAACTGGAATCTCTTCATTTGGATGATGAGACCAGCATTATATATGAGAACGGCGGTCTGAAGGAAATAGAAAGATCCGACGGCACGAAAATAAGAGAAATAACTTTCTCCGAGTCGGGGGATATCTCGAACGCGGTCATATCAGCTCCGGACGGAAGTATGACCCTCTACAATGACGGAGAAATTCTGCGGACGATCAATAATAAAGGGGATATTGTCGAATACTCAGACGGAAAAATAGAACAGATGACCTTAAACGACGGATCCGTATACGATTGGTTTTATGAAGACGGGATGGTAAAAATAAACGACCATAATAAAAATGAATATCGCTGGTACCTTGAGGGCAGGCTGAAAAAGGTGCGGGAACTTACAGGCGCTGAAATAACGATAGGCTACGATTATGACGCTGAAGGCAGGCTCTCGGAAACCAAGATGTACGCGGATGAAGACGTGCTGTATCTCTACACTTATAGTTATGAAGCGGACCTTACCTTGGTCCATGATGAAGACGGGAATGTGCAGGCATATGACAAGAACAAAAAACTTATATATCTGATAGATCCAAAGAAAAGAAAATATACATATACTTACGTTAACGAAGGCACCGGTTTTATGGAGATCCTTATGCCGGATCTCTCGGAAGTGAAATATGACAATGCGGGTAATATCATAGAAATTACCCGGCCTGACGGGATAATTGTTAAAGAGATCACTTTTAGTGATGATAATACTCCGCAAGATCTCAAATATGTTCATGAAGGAACGGCTTATATCGTCGGACCCGGGAAAATAAAAGAGACGATCGCTTCAGACGGCACTCTGACCAAATATGATGCCGCGGGTTTTGTGGAAAGCGTTATATCCCCGCAAGGTGTTATCGAAACATATGAATATGTAATAGAAGACGAGCATTTTATCTCTGGAAAAGACCTTGCCGGCGCTTTTTCTTTTAATGGAGTGGATATAAAGGACTCATCCGTTTTTCTGGAAGAACCGTTCGATTACGGCACCGGTTCCGACGGTGATCTAATAGTATCTTCCGGAGAGACAGTTCTTATAGACGGCGCTAAAGAGTATTCAAGCATATACGTAGCTGAAGGAGGGATCTTATCCGTGAACGGATGGGATGGAACAAAGGGCGGAGAGATAATACTGAATTGCACGGGGCTTGTAAGGATAGACGGCATTATAGAAGCCGCGGGTAAGGGGTATGGAGGAGGAGTAAATAATCCTTCGACCGGCCGGAATTACGGAGCAAATCCGGCAGGCGAATCATACACGGGGTTAGGATCCGAAGGACCAACGCCTAATTACGGAGGAGGCGGCGGAGCAAGTGACGGGCAGAGTTATCAGCCCGACGCGCCCGGCGGCGGAGGAGGAGGCGGCGGAAGTTACGGAACCGAAGGCGCGAACGGCTCTCCCGAACGTTACAGAGGACGCGGTTTGCAGGGATATAGCGGAGATACTTACGGAGCAAAAGAGCCGGACAAGTTATATCTGGGTTCGGGAGGCGGCGCGGGAGGGGACCATTCCCTGATGCGTAATAGCGGCGGTAATGGCGGCGCGGGGGGAGGCGCGATATATATTGCGGCTCCTGAAATTATAATAAACGGCACGATCTCCGCCAACGGCGGGAATGGAACAAACGGCGGCGACGGAGCCGGAGGCGGTGGAGGTGGATCCGGCGGAACAGTATGGCTTAGGGGAAAAGAAATAAATATCACCGGTACAAACGCGATAATGGTCAAAGGAGGAGCCCAAGGAAACGGCTCATCGACCGGAGGAGACGGCGGTGAAGGCGGATACGGAAGAGTGCGTATAGATTATGTTGAATTTGAGGGCGATCTTCCCGATATCCCCACATTATACGCGGCCGAAAAAGACGTAACCCTTCAAGGGGAACTAATATCCGATATAATAGAAACCGATGCCGATACATATGAGGCGCTTTACTGGTCTGAAGAACTCTCTGAAGGAACAGATATAGTCTTTTATACACGTACGGGTGATACCCCGGAGCCGGACCAGGCATGGAGCGCGTGGTCCGGTCCATTAACGGACCCTGCCGGTTCGGCTATAACTTCATCCGGAAATAAATATATCCAATACAAAGCGGTGCTCTCAACGACAAATAAACTTATTTCGCCGAAGATATTTTTCGGCGGCACAAACGGCATAAATGTAACCTATAAAAGAACGCCTCAGGATACATCGGATATCGATAATATCTTCTCAATAACAGCCTCCTCCGGCGGCGATATATCCGTCTATGATAATAACGTAGACGCGTTACCGTTTGTATTTAATTACACAAGACTTAATAAAATAATATCCGACATAGCCGGGTGCATACTTAATGAAACGCAGCGCCTGGTATATCTAAGGGATAATGTCGTGATCTCCGAACTTAAAGAGATAGAAGATATGGAAGGCACGGTCACGACTTACGTGCAGGGAGAGATTGCGAAAATACAATTCGCCGAGGGCGGTTTTATCGACAATATTATTTTAAATGAAGACGGCGTAGAAATATTCGATCATACTTCCGCCGGGGAAACATACACTTTAAGGAACGGCGCCATAGAAAAAATACTTACATCCGGCGGTACCGGTTTTGAATATGACGAATTAGGCTTCGTAAGATCTATCACGCAAGATGACGGCAGAATAAATACGTACGAATATATTATTGAGGAAGCTTATAGTGAAGTTTCTTTGAACGGCCTTTTAGTTCAAGACGAAACGCTGATAAAAAAAGATACATGCGCGTTTTTAGAGACACCGTTTGATTACGGGACTGGTTCCGACGGTGACCTAATAGTATCTTCCGGGGAAACGATTTTTATAGACGGTGTTAAACAATATTCAAGTATATACGTAGCTGAAGGAGGTGTTCTATCCGTATACGGATGGGACGGCGCAACGGGCGGAGAAATGATCCTTAACTGCACGGGACAAGTAAAAATAGACGGTATTATCGAAGCCGCGGGTAAGGGATTCAGAGGAGGCGCAAATAACCCCTCGAACAGCCGAAATTACGGAGCGAACGGATCGGGAGAATCATATACGGGTATAGGGGGAGAAACTTCTTCACCAAATTTCGGCGGCGGAGGCGGAGCGTATGACGGGCAGAACCATCAGCCTGACGCGCCCAGCGGAGGCGGAGGCGGCGGAGGTAGTTACGGCACAAAAGGGACAAACGGGTCGCCGGAAAAATACAGAGGATACAATTTGCAGGGCTATGCGGGTTATACTTATGGTCAAGATGAACTAGACGAGATGTATATGGGTTCGGGCGGAGGCGCGGGAGGGGACCATTCTCTGATGCATACCAGCGGAGGGAACGGAGGAAATGGCGGCGGCGTCATATACATCTCGGCGCCTGAAATAATAATAAACGGTAAGATCTCCGCTAGCGGCGAACCCGGAGAAAATGCGCATGGTGACGGGTCCGGCGGCGGTGGCGGAGGATCCGGGGGAACGATATGGCTTAGGGGCGCGGAAATAGAGATCTCTGAGAAAGGGAATATTACAGCCGAAGGAGGGGCGCGGGGAATAGGGGCATCCCCGGGAGGGAACGGCGGTAACGGAGGGTACGGCAGGGTGCGTATAGATTATGTCTATCTTGAAGGCGATCTACCCGATATCCCTACACTCTATACCGGTAAGATCGAAAGAAAGATCGAAGGCGAACTGGTATCAGAGGCGATCGAGACTAATGCTAGCGCGTACGGCACCCTCGCATGGAGTGAGAACCTGCCGGAAGGTACGGATATAGTCTTTTATACCCGTACGGGAGATACTCCGGAACCGGACTCCGCATGGAGCGTGTGGTCCGGGCCGTTAACGGATCCCGCGGGTTCAAAAATAACTTCTGCCAAAGGTAAGTTCATACAATATAAAGCGGTACTTTCGACGAATGATCCCACAGTAAGCCCAACGCTGATAACAAATACCGCGGATAATATAACCATTACCTATGCAAGTAAACCAAAAGACCGTCAGGATATCGGTAATGTAGACCTAATAAAAGTGACCACGGGAAAAAATACGGTAACTTATGACGCTCTGGGCGTGAATATCGACAACAACGATGATCTTATTGATCTAAGCGCTCTTACCCTGGACACAAATATCTTCGCCGAACTCGTTGAAGAAATTCCGTCTCACCTTTTAAGCGGATCGCAAAAAATCATAACGGTATACGATAAAGCCAGCGATATGCCGGTACAGACCGTCGCCGCGGACCATTCCGTGACATATTTTGACGGCGCGTACGTAACGCACGTAAAAGACAAAACCGGCACGCTTTTAGTGGAGTACACATACGATGAGAACAAAAACCTCCTTAAGACCGAATTTACCGAAGCCAGGGAAAAACTCGAGGAAGCTTATCAAGGAGCGATCCATGAAATAGCGGTCAATGAAGACACCGCCTTGGCGGAATTGGAACGATCGGAACTTGAGGCAGGAGAGAATATCGCGTTAAAAGTGCGTGATATACAGGCACAGATAGATTCCGAACGGCAAAGACTGCAGAAAGAGAAGAACCGGTATGATCCCGGCGTATACGATCTGTCGGAATTCGACAGGGTATTGAGAGAACTTGATGAATACGAGATCGATCTGTATGCGCAAGAAAAAGAAGCTTACGAGGATCTGGAAAAACAAGTGGCCGAAGCCAGGATAAAGATCGCCGGCGACGCCGAACAAGCGATGCTGGATCTCGTAGAGAACGATTATAACGTAATTTTGGGTGACATCGTTCAGAAAGAAAGCTCTCCCGTAACATATGCTTACTACAGATCCGTTCTGGGCCGTGATCCCGGGGAAGAGGAACTTAAATATTGGCTTGAGAAAGCAAAACAGGATCACGTGACAATAGATCCGGATGAAATAATAGCGTATATAAAAGGCCTTGATGAGTTTGCCGAAAGAGAGATGTGGAAAGAGAATATCATAGCGGAAGTAACCTCATTCTTTGATGAATATCTCGCGTCGGATGACTTCCAAAAAGAAACAATGCTGTCTTCGCTTGGCCTTACCTCGGGCGACGTAAAAACATCCGGCCTTGATCAAGAAAACATAAACAGCATACTTACCTGGCTGAGCGGGCAGAGCCTTCATTTCGGGGACAGCGCTTTTAAGACCATCATAGAACTATTTAAGAACAAAGAGACAACAAAGACATTCGATGAAATAGGCTCAGCCTGCGTAAAGATAGATATATTAACGGGTATCATAAATAAAAACACCGAAGGCGATCTCGTTATTTCGATGTACGCGATGAAGCGGACCGCTGAAAAGAACGGCCTTACCCTTTACAGCGAAAAGATAGATTTCGATGAATTAAAAGCTCAATACGCTTCGGGTAAAGACGTGATCCTACACATAAACGGCAAACATTATGTCGTCCTCAAAGAAATAAACGAGGAAGATGGCACGGTAACGTACAAAGACCTTTCAGTAGGGAGGGACGGGCAGGACATAACCATATCCCGTGTGGAATTCATGGAAGAATGGAAAGGTCATGTCCTTTCAGAAAGCAGAATAGTCAACGAAAGCGATACTAATTATAAATACCTGAACGCGTCCCAGGAAAAGAACATACGAGGCGCCGGATGGTGGGAAAAATTCTGGAAAGGTATAGTAAGCTTTTTCCAAAAAATCATCGCGCCCATAGCTACTATACTTTTATTTATACCCGGAGGCCAGCCGATAGGTTTAGCGCTACTCGGCCTCAATGCGGTAATACAAACAGTATCCTTTGTTGCCCGCACGGGTTCTTTATTGGATATGGCCTTTGCCGTGGGAGGATTTCTAGCGACAAGTTTAATGCCGGTCATATCCGAAACATGCGGCAGTATATTCAGTAATATCGGTGACGGAATATTCGCCTCGATAAAAGGCGCTTTTACCAACGCTATCCCAATATTTGGATCAATAGGAGAGGTTGTAAGCAACATCTCTACGGGTATCGGTAATGTCTTCTCGAATATCTTAGGAGCCGAACTGGGGCAGGCAGTGACAACATACGCGATAAGTACCGCGGTAGATATAGGAACCAACAGTATTTTCACAAGTATAGGCCTCGACCCGTCCCTTTCAAATATCGCTTCATCACTTCTGACAGGATTAACAATAGGTTCCCTTGACCCGGATATAGATGCAGTAACAAGTATGCTTCGTTCCGGCACTATAGCCGGCGTTCAAGAAATAGGCAAAGCCGCGGATCTCGACCCCAGGATCACACAGCTAGCCGCCATATCCGCAGGCGCGTTAGTAGGCGGCCTGATGGAAATAGACGGCAAGACGCATAAAGGAGAAGACCTATTTAGAGACATCACCATAAACATAGCCTCCGAGACCGCCTACATAGGAGTCCAAGAAATGGCCCAAGTCCTAGGCATCTCCCCCCAACTCTCCTACCTAGTGGGGATTGGGATAAGGAGTTCATTAAACGCGACTTTTGATAATAATGTTAACACGACTTGGTTTGACGGCGCGATGATGGGTATTTCACAAGGAGTAACCAGTGTTGCCTTTAATTACGCGGTGGATGAACTTGACCTAGACCCATTGTTGGCGAATATAGGATTTAGCGCTATAGCAGGAGCAATAGAAGCAAGTCTTAGTACAGATTTTCAGACAAGGGAAACGGGATTATTTGAGAAGATGTTTGAGATATATAAAGATAACGCTTTGACCTTCCTCGGAGCGAACATAAAACCGGACGATTATTGGGGTCAAGCGGCATATGAGGCTAATATTATGAATTTCTCTGATATTATCCAAGAACAAGGCCTCGAAACAGCCCTAAACACATACGCAACAAGCTTCTTCAACTCAACCGCGGTTAATTCAATGGTGAAGATCGAGGGGAGCATCGGAAAGTATCTTAATGAGAAATATAGTAAGGGCGAAACTAATAGTGTTACCTTGGATAATGGTGAAACAGTTGAAGGGGTTGAAGTCGAAGGCAGTGAAACGATAGTATTGTTTGATGCTGAGGGAAATGTTGTTGGTATCAAAGACCCTGATAAATTAGTATATGGAGATCTGGCTGTGGATACACAGGGAAATATGGGCTTACTAAACGGGTATTTCACAGAAAAATACGGATCTTTAGAGATCTACATGTTGATAGAAGATGGACGCCTAACGTATTCTGAGATCAAAGATAGCGTGACTGAAGAAATTTATTATAACGTTATCCCACGGGATGGAGGGTATTTTTATTATACCCCGGATGCAGGTTATCAAAATGTGGACATAATAGATCATATATATGGACAACAATATTCTTTTATAGATTGGATATTAGAAGATTACACCTTTACAGGAAATACGATAGAGATAGAAGAAGATGGTGTAGTATGGTCAGTAAGCAGTAGTGGAGACATCAATTTCGTTATAGAAAATGCGGATATGGCGAGTGAAGCCGCACAGGTTTTTACGACATTGGATCAAGAACAGCTAGAACAGGCGATAACCTCCATCATGCTATTCGGCGGAGGATTTGGAAATGATAACAGCGAAGGAAAATTACCCACAATTATGAACTTATTTATTAGCGATTTAATAGCTGATGAAGTTATAAATTCTACAAGTGCTTTTGGAATAAGTTCTTATGAAGATACGGATAATTTTCTTGGACTCTATAACAATTGTATTAGCTGGACGCTGGATGCTGTAAAAGATGATTATGATAGTATAACGAATGAAATGTCAGCAAAGTTAAATGATTTTTGGCATTCCTTAACTCCGGAACAACAGGAAGGGGAAGTGTCATATTTTATGCACTCGGGGCACTTTAGACCATCAATAGAGGCTCTTGATCAGAATCTTGATATAGGTGTAGACACTTTAATAGTTTATGAAGGTCCTTTCATCGGAGAACAGGTCATACAGAATGAGAACGTAAGCAGGGTAATAAATGTGTATGGAACTGAACCAGCTTTTGATATCACTGATTTTATGAAAGTAGTCGAAATGGGACCAATAGGCGCAGCTTTATCTTTGTTGAATATGAAAGATGCTCCGGTGCCATTTTTAGGACCAGTCGAATTTACCGGAATTAATAGCAAAGGTGAAAGTTTTAACATTGAAAATTTTAACTTTGAGATAATAGGTGCAAGACACAGCGATTTTTCGTATAATTCTA
>JBDRBI010000086.1:0-5926 GCA_043822885.1 Candidatus Omnitrophota bacterium | reverse complement strand
CAGGGCCTTGCGGATGATATCATGCGTTCTTTTATTTGTACGGGTCAAGTAACACGGTCTTTGAGGTAAAATCACTTCTTTATTGGAAAAAGAAAAAGGAATGACGAGGTCATCGCCGTTCTGGACTTCCAGAGAATCAAGATCTATCGTTTTTCCGTCCAGCCTGGCCGGGGTGCCCGTCTTTAACCTTCCGATATTTAACCCAAGTTCGGCAAGATTATCGGAAAGTCCCCGGGAAGAGTCTTCATCTACGCGTCCGCCGTCATGATGCTCCATACCTATGTGGATAACTCCGTTCATAAAGGTCCCGGTAGAAAGCACGACGTTTTCCGCCAAGATCTCTTCTCCTCCGGATATTTTAACCCCATTAGCGGCGCCTTTTGATACCAATATCTCTTTAACTTCACCCTCGAGAACATCCAGGCCCTTCTGCTTCAGAACAGAGTTAAGCATATATTCGTTATATTTCGCTCGGTCTATCTGCATCCGTGACGAACGCGCGGCATACCCTTTGGAGGAATTCAGCATACGGTACTGTATGCAAGCCGCGTCAGACGCTTTGGCCATCTCGCCGCCCAAAGCATCTACCTCTTTAACAAGCTGACCTTTTCCGATACCGCCTATAGAAGGATTACAGGAAGTGTATCCTATTCTTTCTTTTTTAAGCGTGATAAGAAGAGTTTTCGCGCCCATACGGCTTGCGGCAAGCGCCGCCTCACAGCCCGCATGCCCTCCCCCGACCACAATGATATCAAATCGTTTTTTCATAGCATGTAGTATAGCTTAAAAGGTTGGGGACGTAAATGGGAAAGCATAGAGCATGGTGGAAGAAATTAAACAGTGAGCAGTGAACGGAAAAATCGTAGAATTTCTAACCTGGCAGATTCTAACCAGGTTAGCTAGCTAACCTGGTTAGAATCTGCCAGGTTAGAAAAATCAAGCTCGGGTGCGATGGGTTATCTGAGGTTAGAGATCCTGCGGTCGTATGTCTGTTCTGCCGTATCGGAAAAATAACAGGCAGGGAGCTCCCCCATCTCTCTATGATAATGCAGACAATCACAGCATCTTCCCTTTCTGGAACAGGGTTCATAACTGCAGTTACATTTTGTCATATTCTCTTTTATCTTACATTCCATTGTATGCTCCTCTAGTTCCAGTTGCGAAGACACACCACTTTCCGTCATTGCGCCTGTCCTCCGTAGCCAAATAAGACATAAATGGTTTGGCGAAGGGGGAAGCGTCCGAAGGACCGAAGCAATCTGCTCAAATTGAAAAGATTGCCGCGTCGCCTTCGGCTCTTCGCAATGACGGGAGAGAGCGCAATCCACAATCTTCCACAATCTTGGCTTTTTGATTTTTGATTTTGGTTTTCCTTGCCCCTTGACCCTAATATTTCGCTTTACTATTATGCACGATCATCGCGGTAGTGGATTGCTCGGGGATCATCTGATAAGCTTCGGTAAGCTTTATGCCTATGCGTTTCTCGACTTCAAGAAGATCGAATATTTTTACCTGATCACTCAGATCTTTCCATAAAGGAAATCCCGGGCTGTACCTTTTACCCTGATCTTTTTTAAGACCCCATTCTTTTCGGATACGGTCATGCATGTAAGAAGCTAACGCTTCGGCTAAATGTACGCTTAATCCATGCAGAAAAAAAGCCTTTGTAACTTCTTTTTTTTCATTCAGTCTATCTATAGCCGCGTTGATCTTATCCCCTACAGTAACGGCCTGAAACACGGTGACATCTTCTTTCATAAAATAATCGGTAAGCGCCGTAGGACTCTCAGGATCTTCTTTTCCAAAATGTATCACTTCAAGTTCTTTGCCTTCCCCGTCCAGGATCAAAAGATCTTTGCCGTTTTTCCGGCATTTATAAAACCCGTAAACCGACTTAAGAGCGAACCAGCCTTTTCTTAAAGATTCTTTCTTTAAATTTTTGAGGATCGGTCTGCCCTCCTCCTCAATAAAGCGTCTTCTTTTCTCTTCATCTTTCATCTTAACGCCCCATGCAACCTTAAAAAGCATGTTCTCATCAAGATGCGCGAAGACTTCATCTATCGGAATATTATTCAAAGATCGTATCCCATAAAACGGAGGCCGTGGTACTTCCCTTAGTCCCTCGTCCTTCCCTTTTCGTCCTTCGTCCTTCACCCCTCGCCCTTCGTCCTTCACCCTTTGCCCTTCATCCTTCACCCCTCGTCCCTCGTCCTTATATTCTTCCATAATACGCTTCTTCCCCGCCGGGTCTCTTAAAGCATTCATTATGGCAAGTCCGCTGAAAACATCTTTCGAATAAAAAACCCCTCCCGAATACACGCTTTCATCTTTAAGAAGAGATATTTCTTCCGCGAAACGTTTATTCGTAGGCGCTCCGCCTATCAAAACAGGGTAATCCAGTCCGGCATCATGCATAGATTGTATACAGGTCTTCATGTGCCGGGCGGTAGAGACTAAAAGCGCGCTTAGTCCCACGGCATCCACTTTGTTCTTCTTTGCTTCTTCTACTATCCGTTCGATCGGCACTTGTTTTCCCAGATCTATAACGGAAAATCCGTTATTTTCTAAGACCATTTTTACCAGGTTCTTCCCGATATCATGAACATCTCCGAATACGGTCGCCAAAAGGACTTTACCTTTTTTTCTAGCCCCTCCCGGCTTTAGGAACTTCTCTAGATGCTCTAATCCCTTCTTCATGACTTCCGCGGATTGAAGAACATAAGGAAGAACCGTCTCTCCTTTTTCCAATCTGTCTCCCACTTCTTTCATCGCGTCCATAAGGATATCGTTCATGATATCTTCCGCGGAATAAGTTTTAAGAGCTTCATCTAAAAGAGAAATGATCTTTGTTTTGTTTCTTTCAAATATACATCTTTTGATCCTCTCTTCTATCCCTATCTCTTTAGTATTCTCATCCTTTGCCTTTTTTTCGGATCTGTCGGCAAAATATCTTAAAAATCTTTCAATAGTATCTTTACCTTTATTAAAAATAAGGTCTTCCGCTATTTTTCGATCTCCGGCCGGAATATCTTCATACTCTACATACTCCGCGGGATTTACTATCGCCATATCCAATCCGCATTTTACGGCATTTCCTAAAAACGCCATGTTAAGGGGCTTACGTGACGCGGGCGAAAACCCGAAAGAAACATTGCTCACACCTAAAACGGTTAAAACTTCGGGATATCGCTGTTTTAACGCTTTTATTCCTTCGAAAGTATTTATCGCTGATCCTCTATACTCCTCCTCGCCCGTACCCAAAGAAAATGTGAGCGTATCAAAAATAAGTTTAGAAGGGTTTATCCCGTATTCACCGGTCGCGATATCGTAAAGCCGCCGGGCTATCTCCATTTTACGCTTTACGGTCTTTGCCATGCCTTTCTCGTCTATTACGAGGCAGACGACAAAACTCCCGTGTTCAGCGGCAAGCCCGAATACCCGTCTCGCTTTCTCTCCACCGTCTTCCAAGTTAACCGAATTTATAATAGCCGTTCCGGGATAACTTTCCAAAGCGGATCCGATAACATCCACATTCGTTGAATCGATCATAAGAGGGACTTCGACACTTTCGCCTAAACGCCTCATAAGAATAGCGGCATCCCTTTCTTCGGTATTTCTCTCGGTGAGAACACTGCACACATCCAGTATATCGGACCCCTGTTTTTCCTGAAGCTTACCGAGCTCTACGATCTCATCATAGTTTTCGTCCTTAAGAAGCTGTTTCATCCTACGGGACCCTTGAGTATTTATTCTTTCGCCTACTTTGATAGGCCGCTTAGCGGTTTTAATATCGAACGCGGAATAAAAACCGCCGCAGAAAGTCTTCGTTATTATTTTCCGCGGTCCGAAAGAAGTTAATATCTTTTTTATGGCGCGTATATGTTCCGGACTTGTACCGCAGCATCCTCCGATGACATTTATGCGGTATTTCTCCAGGAACGTTTTTAATAATCCCGCCATTTCATCCGGGTTCAAAGGATACGTTACTTTACCGTCTTTTTCTACGGGCATACCGGCATTGGGGATACAGGATATAAAAGTCGGGCTGTTCTCACTCAAGAACTTCAACGCGCTTTCCATTTCCACCGGACCCGTACTGCAGTTAAGACCTATAACATCCACATTTATACCGCTCAAGGAAGCCGTAATGCCCGATATTTCCGTACCCAATAACATGCGTCCGTTATTGGCTAAAGTACATTGGGCCATAACAGCAAGATCTTTTCTTTTCTCCTTAAGCGCTTCATTAGCCCCCGCGACAGACGCTTTCATCTCTAATATATCCTGCCCGGTCTCTACCACAATAGCGTCTACTCCGCCGTCAATAAGTCCTAGAGCCTGCTCTTTGTAGACCTTTTTCAGTTCTCTGTATGTGATATTTCCGAGAACGGGATCTGAAGAAGAAGGAAGTTTACCGGTAGGCCCCATTGTACCGACGACATATCCGGAGTCTGTATCGTTTGAAAATTTATCGGATATTCTGCGGGCCAGTTTAGCGGAAGAAAAATTTATATTATACGCCTCTTTTTCCAGGCCGTATTCGGCGAGCTTAACGGAATTAGCGCCGAAAGTATTAGTCTCCACGGCATCCGCGCCCGCCTCCAGATAATCTTTGTGTATTTCTGCCACAAAGTCCGGACTTACAAGTGAAAGGTATTCCATGCATCCGGGTTTGTCCCGGAAATGTCCGTCGCTAAGCCCCTTTTCCTGGGCATAGGTCCCGAATGCGCCATCCAATAGGATAATATCCGTCTCTAATTTTTCTTCAAAAGTTTTCATAGTATTTCCAAACCGGCCCACAATTCGTAGTGAAAACGAGATTGCTTCGTCTCTCGTTACACTCGTTCCTCGCAATGACAACAATAGAGAGTGCGATCCACAATCTTCCTAGACCTTTTAACCTTTTAACTTTTTAACCTTTAAACTGTTCGCTTACACTTTCTCTAAAGCGCTTTTCTTCACCCAACCCACTTTTCCGTCCTCACATCTGACTTTATACCAATCATCTTTTTCTTTTGTGATCACGGAAACCATACCTTCCTGTAATGTAAAAAATTTAGTTCCTGAATCAAACGGCCCGAACAAAACTTCGGCTTTAGACACAACCGTGACGGCGCGCGTACTAGTTATCTCATGGTACAATATCGCAGCATTAAGAAGCACAAATATAGACAAGATCCCGGCGATAATAAAAATATTGCGTTTTATCTCCGGCCTCACGATGGCTATTACGGCAAGCATAATGATCAGTAAATATGTTCCTGAGGCGAATGATGTGAACTCATTCGCGTTAAAGGACCCCGCGTACGTCTTTAAAGGTTTCCAATTCCAGAAGCTTTTTGCCGGGAGGATCTTATTGCCTGTTATTTTTGATTCCGCAAACTTATAATTCGCGTTAAGATCCGCGTCGCGGGGCATGATCTTTTCGGCTCTTTCATAATTAAGAATGGCCAGACCAAGTTTATTATTCTTAAAATACGCGCCTCCCAGATTATAGTATAAGGCTCCGCTCTTATATCCTTCGTTAATTATGCCCTCATATAACTCGATAGCTTTATTGTAATCCCCCTTCTCGTAATAAATATTAGCTTCGAGAAATAATGTTTTAGGGTCGGGCTCCGCCGAAAATGCGAAAGCTGCACTAAACAATATCAGAGCGCTTATGATAAATGTAAAGAGTATTTTGTGTTTAAACATTTTTATTTTCCCTCATTCGTCCGGTTTGCCTTTTCTCGCCCGTCATTGCGAACGAACATGGTGAGTGAAGCAATCTCATTCAAACTCTGTCATTGCGGGCATATTAGTCAAAAAGTGTTGATATTTTCATAGTTCTTTTAAAAATTTAGTAGTAGTTTTGTGGAGAGTGTGGGCAACTCGAAGAGTTGTCCAAGCATGTGTATAAGATTTATCTTATGCACATGCGTCA
>JBDRBI010000085.1:0-5905 GCA_043822885.1 Candidatus Omnitrophota bacterium | reverse complement strand
TTCTCCTTCTCATATCCTCGCGTTCTACACGCTCTTCTTTCCCCCTTGCCTCTTCCTTCGTCCCTCTTCTTTCTCCCTTCTATCTTCTTCCCTCTCGCTTCTACCTTCTCAATACGTATGTGCCTCAAATATCCTCCATTTATCTTTAGGAGTGAATATTTTCTCGAGCTGTTCTTTTGCTCTTTTTACCCCGCTTTTCTCAAAAATACCGAATACCGTGGGTCCGCTCCCGGACAAAAGCACCCCTTTAGCTCCGGCTCTTATGAGTTCCTTAAAAGCTTTTTCAAGCGGCGGGATTTCTTGTAATACTATAGTCTGTAAATCGTTACAAATATTTTCCGCAATAGAAGTTATGTCATTTTCCTTCAAAAAAGTGTTGAACATTCTATCAATGCCTTCTGTATTTGTCAAGTTGAAAGCCGAAACCTTGCTATATATGTCAGCGGTACACACCTCGTACGGAGGATTCAAGAGAATATGAGCCATCTCTACTTCTGTTTCCCCCTTTTCTATTCTTTCTCCTTTTCCCTTTCCGAAACCAAAACTATATTCGGTTAGAAAAAACGGTATATCCGCGCCCAATTCTTTGCCGATCTCTATAAGTTGTTCTATGGTAAGAGGTTCTTGCGTAATTTCATTTAACCCCTTCAAGACCGCCGCAGCGTCACTTGAGCCTCCTCCCAAACCGGCCGCTATAGGTATCTTTTTATTAATGCCGATATTGAAACGCTCCTTTATCTTTGCCGTTTCTGAAAAACGTCTTACGCACTTTCCTATTAAGCTTTCTTTACCGGTAGGTACCTTCGGAAGATCACACCTTATGGAGTTTTCTAAGCCGATATCCACGGTAACGGTATCACAAAGGTCTATTTTTTCGAAAAGCGTTTTGATCTCGTGATACCCATCTTCTCTTTTAGATAGTATTTTTAAATAAAGATTTAGTTTGGCTGGAGCGTCTATAGTAAGCATATTTCAAGGTTTGGGTTTATTTCTTTTTCTTCTCGATCAGCTTTACGGTTTCTTCTGTAATGCTTTCTTCGTCTAATCCGAAGTATTTAAAAAGTTCATCCGGGGTCCCGCTTCTTCCGAAGACTCCTTTTATGCCGAGCATTTTCATCGGCACCGGACATTCTTCCACTATCACTTCAGCTACGGCGCTCCCCATCCCGCCGTAAACAGAATGTTCTTCTACAGTAAGTATGGCGCCTGTTTCTTTCGCGGCTTTTATGATGGTCTCTTTATCGATGGGTACCGGAGTATGTAAGTTTATTACCCGGGCTTGTATGTTTTTACTTTTTAACTGATACGCGGCTTCCATAGCTTTTGCAACAAGATGTCCGCATGCTATTATCGTCACATCGTCCCCTTCTGTAAGGACTTTTGCTTTTCCTATTTTAAAATCACTGCTATTGCTTAAAACGGGGACTTTGGCTCTCCCCAGCCTTAAATACACAGGCCCCTGAAGCTCGGCGGCCTGTTTGGTCGCCATATACGCTTCGTCTGAATCCGATGGAACGACAACGGTCATATTGGGTATTACTCTCATCAAGGTGATCTCTTCAAGAGCCTGATGTGTGGCTCCGTCTTCTCCCACGGATATTCCTCCATGACTGCCGACTATGTTGACATTGAGGTTCATATACGCGACGGATACTCTTACCTGATCCCATGCTCGTCCCGAAGCAAAAGCGCCGAACGTACACGCAAAAGGAACTTTCCCGGATAAAGCAAGTCCGGCAGCCGTACTTATCATGTCCTGCTCGGCAACGCCATGGCTTACAAATCTTTCGGGATATTTTTCTTTAAACCAATGCGCTCTTACCGACTCTGTCAAGTCGGCGGAAAGAACTACTACATTTTTGTTTGTCGCTCCCAGCTCTAATAAAGCTTTGCCGAAACCGTCCCTTGTCGCTTCCTTTTTTATTTTCTCATCTATCATCAACTTGGCTCCTTTATTAGTTCAGAGTTATGAGTTCGGAGTAAAAAGTCTATCGGGATTGCTTCGTCGTTCGCTTCGCTTCCTCCTCGCAATGACGAGAAGAAAGTCTGTCTTTGCGAGGAGCAAAACGACGAAGCAATCTCAGTTGCATTTGTACTCCATCGTTCTCCCTTCTATCTTCTACCCTCTATAACCGGTGACTAGGTGACCTGGTGACCTAGTGACTCCTTCTATCTTCTGTGACCCGGCGACCTGCCTGTCCCCGCTCACTGCATAATGTCTTCAAGCAATAGTTCTTTTCTTCGAACATTATAGATGTCCTCGATGGGAACGGTAAATCTTTTATTGTCCATCTGATCTTCAATAACTAAAAAATCAAAGTTCTCAAATTTATACCCGGAGACCACTTCATTTGTTACACGTATTATCTCTTCCAGTTTCTTCTTGAGCAGTTCTTTCGGTTTTTTTTCGGCCTCTTGATCCGCTATTTTGAATTTTACAAAGAAAGAACCTTTTTCGCTTTCCGGCAAGAAAAGGGTTTCCGCGCTGATGTATCTAAAACTTTTAGTAAGGTCCTCTTCCGTCCTGAAATCCGTTTTTATGCGGTTCGCTATTTGCTCCGCCAAAAATTCTTCTAAAGTGATCTCTTTCAAATAAAAATCCCCTTTCCAGTATCCTACATCGCTAAGTTTTGTGGGGGGGCTTTTAAAGAATTCATCCAGGACCTTTGCTCTGACTTCATCTTCTACGCCAAGCCGATTGAATACCTTTTCTACGGACCGCTCTTTCTCGGCTTGAGGGGTTAGGTTTATACTGAACAGGGTCCTTTTAAAAGACTCATTTCTTGAAATATTCCTGACCATTCCCCTTTTGACATCATCGACATATTTGATAATAACAACCTGAAGTTCGGGAAGTTTAGCGTCTTGCGCTACTATGCAGTAAAATTGGATATCAGCGTCTGTGCTTAAAACTACACGCGATGCCACCAAAAGAAGGTCGCTTATCTCATCCCAAGCCTTTCCGCTTATTCCCAGACCCGCGTCCAATAAGCCTTTCATGGGATAGTATATCCCTATGGTAGACCCCAGAACAGTAACTTCCACTTCCATGTTGTACTCATCTTTACAGACAGTCTTTACGGCTTCCGGTAGTTTTTCTTTCGGATAAGAAGGGGTGCACGAAGTCAGGCTAATGCCGCATAAAGCGGCAAGCGCAAAATACGCGAAGATCCTCTTTATTTTAAAACGTTTAAACCGCTGCTTCATCATCTGCGCTTAGGCTCTCTTTTACCCCGAGTTCATCAAAGATGGCTATGATCTCGTCGTATTCCAGCTCTTCCCTTTTTAAAAGTTCTTTGGCGAATCTATCCAAGATATCTTTTTTATCGGTAAGAAGGGTGTCGACTTCTTCCATACATTTTCTGATAATGTTATTGGTATCTTTGTTAAGCGTGAGTTTTGTTTCTTCGGCTATTTCGTCTTTAGGTATCCGGGTATAATCCCCTATAAGTTTACTTTCTCCCATTCCCATTTTCCAAACCATATTGTGCGCTATATCCATTACGGTGGCAAAATCGCTTGTGACACCGCTGCTTGTGGTACCGTAACGCACTTTTTCCGCCGAGTACCCTCCGAGACTTACCATGATAAGTTCCAGAAGCTGTTCTTTACTCCTCGAGTGAAGCTCTTCTCTTTCGGGAGCCCATACTACCCCCAGAGTACCGCGCCTGGGAAGAATGCTCGCTTTAAACACTGTCTTTGACGGAGCTTTGAGATAATTGACTATCAAGTGCCCTGATTCATGGTACGCCGTCATCGCTTTTTCTTTCGGAGTGACCGTAAGTTTATATTTTATGCCCAGATCCACGCGTTCGAACGCTTCGCTGATATCTTTGTTCCCTATAACAACTTTCTTGTTCCTTGTCGCGATAAGCGCCGCTTCTTTTACGATGTTAGCTATATCGGCCGGGCTCTTCCCGACGGCGCGTCTTGCTAAACGTCCGACATCAAGGCCTTCTTCCGCTTTTACTTTTTTAAGATAAAAATTAAAGAGCTCTTCTCTGTCGTCTTGTGACGGGTTCGTTACCATTATTTTTCTGTCGAATCGGCCCGGTCGGAGGAGCGCCTGGTCCATATGCTGTTCATGCGCGTTCGTCGCTCCGATAACTACTACGTTCTCCTCTTTTCCTTTGAGTCCGTCCATCTCGGCTAAAAGCTGGTTTAGAGTGCTGTTGGTCTCCTGCCCTCCCATGAAGCTGAAAGACCGGGATCTTCCTATAGCATCGAGCTCGTCGATAAAAACTATACATCCGCCATACCCGAATGCCAGATCTCTGGCTTTTTTAAAAAGTTTTCTTACGCGGGAAGCCCCAACTCCCACGAATATTTCCACGAATTCGCTTCCCGACATCGAGATAAAAGGCATATCCGCTTCGGTCGCGATAGCTTTCGCCATATATGTTTTGCCGCAGCCCGGAGGACCCAGCATAAGAAGCCCTTTGATCACGCTCCCGCCCATCTTATGAACATCGACCCTGTCTTTTATGAGCTGTACGACCTCCCAGGCTTCTTGCTTAGCGTCATGCATCCCTATCACGTCTTCCCATGAAATAGAAACGTCTTTGCTTTTTATAGGAGCTTTATCAAGTTTCGCGAAACCGCCTCTCATGAACGTCAGGTACATAAAAACAAATATCCCGGCATGTATCCCCGCCATTATAAATTGAACAGGCATTGTCGCGATGGTCATTTTGCGATAAAAAGATTCCAAAGACATTAACCCTATCACGGAAAGGATCAGAAGTGTGACTACTACCAGGGTAAGTATGATCTTTACTTTATGCTGCCGTAAGAACATCAAAAATCTTCTTTGTATCATCATCATAATGCTCGCTCCTTGTGAGTTAACTATGAACTCTTTATTCTTTTTTCCTGTTCATCCATTTCTTTTAAAGCTTTCTCGAGTTCTTCTTTTTTTGGGGATATGCCGTGCCATTCCGCTTTATTCTCGATAAAGGATACCCCTTTCCCTTTTATGGTATGCGCTATTACCATCTGAGGTTTGCCTTTGACATTACGTACTTCATCGAAGGTTTTGCTCAATGCTTCAAGATCGTGTCCGTCTACTTCTACCGTATGCCACCCGAAAGATTCCCACTTTTTTTTGTACTCTCCAAGGTCCATAACTTCACAACAGAAACCGTCTATTTGCAGTTTGTTGTAGTCTATTATCCCGCAAATACTGTCTACTTTATAATGCGCCGCTGTCATTGCGGCTTCCCATACCTGTCCTTCATTCGTCTCGCCGTCTCCCATAAGACAGTACACCTTCGCGTCTATTCCGTCCATCCTGTCGCCGAGCGCCATACCCACCGCTACCGAAAGACCTTGCCCTAAGGATCCGCTTGAGATCTCCAGCCCCGGCAATCCCAACTGCGGATGCCCCTGAAGCCGGCTGTCAAGTTTTCGAAGCGTCCAGAGTTCTTCTCTGGGGAAAAACCCCAGATCCGCTAAAACCGCGTATAGAGCCGGGCATCCATGTCCTTTGGACAGCACAAATTTATCTCGTCCTTTCCAATCCTTATTTTTTTTATCAATGTTCATCTTGTTGTAGTACAATGTCAGCAATATTTCGACTATGGACAACGACCCGCCCGTATGCCCGCTCCCGGCCTTCTCGAGCATGGTAAGAATATCTCTCCGCATATCTACAGCTTTTAGTTTGAGTTCTTTGATCCCCGTTGTTTTTTTCATATTTCCTTTCTATCTAGAGTCCAGCGTAGAAATTTAAAAGTTATGAGTTATGAGTTCGGAGTTCGGAGTGATCGAGATTGCTTCGTCGCTCCGCTCCTTCCCCCTTCGCCAAGGCTACGGAGGACAGGCGCAATGACGGGGATTAAGACTCTGTCATTGCGAACCCCGAAGGGGTGAAGCAATCTACATCCCGCATCAGTCAAACTAAACT
>JBDRBI010000084.1:0-3073 GCA_043822885.1 Candidatus Omnitrophota bacterium | reverse complement strand
AAATTTCTGAAACCCTTTGTCATAAAGATACGCTACTATCGTAAGACCGGAATTTAATACTCCTCCGATATCGCCTTGGTCACCGGTCATTATGTATACCTGTTCAAACACCTGAAAACTGAAAACAAAACTCATGATCGTGGCAAACACTATGGTCGGTTTTAAAAGAGGCAGGGTCACATTGAAAAATTTCGTCCAGAAACCGGCACCGTCTATCTCCGCGGCTTCATACATATCCTGAGGTATAGTCTGAAGCCCGGCTAGGAAAAGTATCATATTGTATCCCAGTCCCGCCCATATGGACATTATCATTATAGAGGGTAATATCCACGTAGGGCTCGCCAGCCAATCTATAGGCTGAAAACCCTGTTTCATTATGAAATAATTAAGAAGTCCGTATTTCTCCCCAGCGTATAATCCTTTCCATATGACGGAAACGGCTATTATGGATGTGACTGTGGGTAAGAAAAATATGGATTTAAAAAAATTTTTGATCTTGATCTTCTGGTCTATAGCGACAGCCAGCAGCAGAGATAAACATATACCGGGCGGTACTACTCCGATCACGTATATGAAGGTATTACGTATCGCCTTCCAGAAGAGGGGGTCATCAAAGAGTATTGTTTTGTAATTAGCAAGACCCACAAATTGCGGAGCATGTACTACATCATACTTGGTAAAAGACCAAAAAAAAGAAATAAGGACCGGAACTAACTGGAATATAAAGAAGAGTGTAAACGGCAACGCGATAAAAAGATATGACATCTTCTGTCTGTTGAGTTTCTGTAAAAAGGTCTCGCTTTCCATTAACATCCTTTTGTTTCTCTTTCCCTATTTGGTGGACGAGGTATGTATTTTACAGGAAATTCATATACCTGTCAACACACATATTACATAATTATAAAAAGTCTATATATAGGTTCCCTTACCGTCATCGCAAAGCCGTTTTTGCTGTCTTTGCAAAGCCGTTTTCCTCGTCTTTGCGAGGGACCGCAGGTCCCGAAGCAATCTCCTAAAGGGATTGCTTCGTCGCTCCACTCCTCGCAATGACGGGTGTTATTAAACAGGGGAAAATGTGTCTATAATTTGAGTATTTTCGGCTTTGGAGATCAATGTATACCTTTTAGCCGAAGCCGGGATCAGCAGCATTTCTCCGTCCGGTGAAACCTTGGGAACATCGTATTCCTGACCCCAAACCTTCACTTTGGCCTTCCCGGATATCGCGGTCAAATTATGAAAACTCTCTATGTCACACATTTCAAGCTCAGCCGAGTCACACAAAGTTATGCGATAAACCTCTAACCCCTTATCCGAGAAATTTCCGGGAAGTCTTTCTATCTTTGTATCTCCTTTATTTTCAATGACTTCTGAAAGCGCATCCTCGGCCGGTAGAGGGATCATCTCTCCTATTCTGTCAATATCCAGCTCTTTTTGAGCTCCTTCTCTCTTAAACCCCGGGAAATAATATCTGACAGGATACGTCTCCCCGTCTTCAAGAGATTGTGTAGGTCCGGCGATCTGCGGTTCTACGATCTCTATGCCGGAGCCTAAGGCATGTAATGTCCCGGAAGGAACAGGAATAACATCTCCGATGCTAACGTCTTTGTATGAGTAGAATTTGTCTACCTCTTTCCTTCTTTTTGTTAAAAGATCCAGTTCTTTCTTTACATCGGGCATTTTTTCTGTCATCTTTTCAGCCGCAAGAACAACGTTTTTTGTTTCTTTCAGCGCTTTTCTGCTTTTTTCGTCTTTTTCTAACATGTCTATCAAAATATTAAGCTCCAACGCATAATCTTTAAGCGCTTTTTTGTATTCTTCGGTGACTTTTGGACCGTACATCTTAACCGTCTCATTGCTGAATCCGAGAATTATGCTCGGACTTGTCCCGGCGAGACCCTTATCTATTCCGGTTACGATCCAAAGTTCGTTTTTGGAGTCATGGAACTGTACGGACAATCTGCCCTTGGGCGTAAGAATTTTCACCAAAGGCATCTTGGATCCGAATTTTTTGATTACGCGTTCGCCCAAAAACGCTTCAGGATCCTTATTTAGAACATCTATAGCCAAGGCCGAATCTTCCCCCGTAAATATCTCCGAACTTTTTTTTCCTTCTTCGGCCCCATACCAGTATTCTCCTATACCGTTTATCCCCCAAACTTTCGGCTCTTTGTAAGGCCTCAAATACACGGGTATTCCTTTTGATACGGCTTCGCATACTTTGTCAAAAGACGCGCTTCCGCCAAACTCCGAGCTTCTAGCATGCGCTCCGAGGGATCTAGCCGGATACGTTTTCTCCGCCGCGTCTTTTATTATCAGGGGCAGTATCTTAAATCTCTTTTCTACGATCTCTTCCGCTTGCTTCTGAGTATCCGCTGTCGCGTATATGCGGAATTCGGGAGCATTGCCCGAAGGACGCAAATGAGCGACTGTTCCGTCCATAAAAGTCATGCGTATACCGTCAACGAAATTTATGGATCCGATATCCCGAAATCCGTTATCTCTATTGAAATACGCGCCTAATCTATCCTTGATATTCTTAAGTTCTTTTTCGATCGATACATCTTTCATTTCGGGTTCTATTTTTATCCCGTCTTGATCAAAAGTGACTTCCGTGATCTCTTTTTTCGACGGGGAAAATATGTTTATGATCTTTTTTCCTATTTCAGCCGTATATATCTCACACCCTTTCGTTTTATCGTCAATAACATCGGCGTGCGTAAATCTCGGAGGCAAAGCTTTTTCAATAAGTTCCGATAATGTTTTATCTTCTTTGATCGCTTCGGCCATGACCGCTATAAGCGGGAGAACAGCGTCTCTTGTAGGAAGAGCTTTTAAGAGTTTTGAGTTTATCATCCAATCACTTCCCAATAAAAATCCGCCGTTAGATTCCCAGCTCACTGCTTTTATCCCGGGATCTTCGGATAGAGCGTCCATCATCGCTTTTATTACGTAGGGTGAACCTATCCCGGTCTGCTTTACCTCTACACCTTTTGCCTTTAACGCGCTGATAACCGCGTCGTTCGCGCTTATGGGAACGGCGGCAAAGTCCGGTTCGAGGAACAAAGATACCAAC
>JBDRBI010000083.1:0-3838 GCA_043822885.1 Candidatus Omnitrophota bacterium | reverse complement strand
TCCCTGTCATTGCGCCTGTCCTCCGAAGCCAAATAATCTACTAATAGATCGGCGAAGGAGGAAACCCCGCTCCCTGTCATTGCGAGGGAGTAAAACGACCGAAGCAATCTCTATAATGAATATACAATCCCAATAAATTGCGCATATTTACTCTAAATGGGATTGCCGCGCTCACTGCGTTCGCTCGCAATGACATTGTGACACAGTCGCAATGACGGAGGATCACCCCCCGCACATATCACGGTACAATTTTACATATTCTTCGGCGGAATGATCCCACGAAAAATCGGCGGCCATGGCTCTTTTTACGATCCTCATCCACTCATCTTTGTTCTTATAAACCTGGACCGCCTTTTCTATTGTTTCGTAAAGAGCGTTCGCCTCCGCCGGAACGAATTTAAATCCGTTCCCGTTCTTTCTATCCTCATAAACATCTATTACGGCGTCATCAAGTCCGCCGGTCGCTCTTACTATAGGTATGGTCCCATATTTTAGACTGTACATCTGATTAAGCCCGCATGGTTCATATCTGGACGGCATGATGAACATATCGCTTCCCGCTTCTATTTTGTGAGCAAGTTCGTCATTAAACGCGTTACAAACATATATCTTGCCGGGAAACTTATCCGCGAGACTTCGGAACATCCTATTATAATTTTCGCTTCCGTGCCCGAGCACCACAAGACCGGCTCCCATCTCTACCAAGCGCGGAGCGATCGCCGCTAAAAGGTCCATTCCTTTTTGCTCGGCCAGTCTGGTGACAGAGCCTAAAAGAGGAGTATCTTTAGAGATATTAAGACCCGCGTATTTTATAAGGTCTTCTTTGCATTTATCTTTTTTCTCGATACTCTCGGCATCGTAATTTGTTTTTATGAATTTGTCCTTCTTCGGATTCCAGACAGAGTAATCTACCCCGTTCGGTATCCCGTAAAGCGAGTTCTTTCTTTTTCTCACAAGACCGTCAAGACCTGAACCATACGCGGCTGTCATTATCTCTTCGGCATACTTTCGGCTGACGGTCGAGACCGCGTCGGAATAAAGTATCCCGGATTTCATAAAGCATATCTGTCCGTAAAATTCCAGGTCATCCATATTGAAGAATCTTTCGGGAATATCTATTTTAGACATGATATTTCTCTTAAACGCACCTTGATATGCCATGTTATGTATCGTAAAAAGTGTCTTGATCCCGTTAAAAAAATTATCTTTTTCCAGTCTGAACCTTAAATAGAACGGTATCAAAGCGGTCTGCCAATCGTTGCAATGTATAACATCGGGTTTAAAATCGAGTTTTTTTACGGCGGCAAGAACGGCTCTTGAGAAAAATGAGAACCTTATGCCGCTATCGGGATATTCTCCTTTAGACGTTCCGTATAGACCGCTTCTATCGAACAGTTTTTTGTTATCTATAAAATACGTGGTAACCCCGTCGGTTCTCGCGGAGTAGACCTCGAACCCGTTCATATCCCCGGGGAGGTCTTCTTTTTTTATACTGACCTCTTTGATAAGTTCTATATCTTTCAGCTCAGAAACACATTTGTAAAGCGGCATCATCACCCGAATATCTAACCCTTGAGCCGCCAGCGCTTTCGGAAGGCTTCCCGCCACATCGGCCAGCCCCCCCGTTTTCGCGAACGGCACGGATTCTGACGCTACAAAAAGTATTCTTTTCTGACGCGCCATCTCCCCTTTGGAAGGCCCTTCGGGCAGTGTCCGTATAGACCCGTGCGCCGGTATCGGCTCCGAAAGTCCGTAAGGAGCGGGACGGCCTATCATGTTGTAGATATTTAAAAGATGTCTTCGGAATATCTCATCAAATATAAAATTAAGTTCCGTTCCGAAATCATCATACCACCAGAACCAATCGCTTCCCTCGGCGACATACAACTCTTCAAGCGCGTCTTCTTTTTGATGATCCATATTGAAAAGTTCCCGGCGGGCTTTTCTCAAATATTCCCAGGCGGTATTTTTTTGCGGAGATCCTATCCATTTCTTAAAATTACGGTCTATCCATGAACCGCTGTATAGTTTGGGTATATCTTTTCTTTCTTTGTGAGAGTCCAGATATTCCCCTATCGTAACGGTTTCAAGCCCGGCATCCTGTGATAATCCTTTGTAGACCGCTCTAAGGAAAACTTCGCCTCCGCCGGGATAATACGGCCAGGGGTTTTCCCCGTCCAGTATCACCGACGCTAAATGTTCTCCTCCGCGCGCGTTACAACAAGCGGCTATCCCTCTAAAGTCTTTCAATAGATCCGCAGCCGCTTTTTTAGCCGGCATACGCGAATACCTGAAACTTATAGCGTTGGAAATATTTATATCCCTGAAAACAATATCTATTTTTCTCGAATCTTCCTTGGCCGTGAACGCTTTGTATATAAGCTCATCTCTGGATAAATCTTGTCCTTTAAAAGATTCCAGAAGTATGCCTTCATCCGTCGCTATCCATTTTATACCCCTATCCGCCAGAAAAGGTATTATGTCCTGGCTTACGCTTCCTTCGGGAGGCCACATACTTACCGGAGCCCGTCCAAATACTTTTTTATAAAGCGCTATCGCTTTTTCCACATGGACTTTAGCGTCCTGCGAAAAATCAAAACCTTCCTGATCTTTTCCTCGGCATAAAAGCGGTAATATCGGATGATAGAAAGGTGAAGTCGAAATTTCTATCCTTCCCTCTTCCTGAAGTTTCTTGTACGCGGGCAGGACTAAAGCCACCGCTTCTTTTTGTCTTTTAAGGAACGCGGTTTTATCGTCTTCCGAATATCCTGAAGCTTTACTTAAAAGTTCTTTTATCAGTTTATCTTTTTTTTTAAGGGTGAACCCGCACCAGGCAAGGTTAAAAAACATTTGAAGATCTCTGTAATCCTGGACCGTATATTCTTTGCTCTTTCTTAAGAGATACTCTTCGGCCAGGCTGTCACCTCTTCGCGCGAAAAGTTCCTTATATTTTTTCAGGGGATCGATCGCGTTTGACGGATCACAGGAAAAGAAATTCTTTAAAAGAAAACATTTATCTTCATCGGTAAGGTCTTGCGCTTGTCTTTCCGTAAGTTCAAGATACGTATCATTTATGGGTCTATCCGAAGAAACATCCAATAACTGCCATATGAGCGAAGGCGTAAGATTACAGGTACACTTTATATTGGGGAAATCGTACAGGATAGCCGCCATATCAAGATATGAGTACGTAGCATGCAGTCTCACCCAAGGAAGGTAATACCTATCCGTCACCAGATCTTTATACATGGGCTGGTGCATATGCCACAAGAATGCTATGGGAAACTTCTTACTCATAATTTATACATGATACTTATATGTGGGATGTGTCGTCAAGCTAAATCGTATGCGACAGAGACGGGGAGATTCTGCGCGCCTCATAAAATTTCTCTGCTCCTTTTATGTTTCAGGAGGAGAGAAGCAATGAGGCATAAATTATTTTTATCCTATTTCGGAGAGAAATTTCATTCTGTGCTCGAACATCCCCTTCTCTGTCTTTGGAGATCCAAAAGACCTTACTCAGGTCTTTTGGATTCCCTCAACATCCAAGCTGCTTTGCTTAAAATCGCAATTTCACAAAAACCGGTATCACCTCTCTTTGTTCAACTACGCAAAACCCAGGGGCGTCGTTCGCTCTGCTCTCTCCTCCAAATAGAAGTGAGAAATTTCATTCTGTGCTCGAACATCCCCGTCTTTGTCTTGTGTCCGTTCTGTTCTGTCATTGCGAACGAACGCAGTGAGTGAAGCAATCTCTTTATGCGGGATTGCTTCGTCGTTATTTGCTTCGCAAAAGACTCCTCGCAATGACGGAGGAGTAGTGTAGTGCGGGTTTTAACCC
>JBDRBI010000082.1:0-17119 GCA_043822885.1 Candidatus Omnitrophota bacterium | reverse complement strand
GAGAGATTGCTTCGTCGTTCGCTTTGCTCACTCCTCGCAATGACGGAAGAAGTATTCTTTCCAACCTTTTAACCTTTAAACCTTTTAACTTTTAAACTGTTTCCGCTATGCTCTATGCCCTATGCTCTATGCCTATATTTCTTATAAACTCATCCAACCGTCTCATATACTCCTCGCTATACACAAACATAGCATCATTGTGTCCGCCCTGCATACGATAAAAATCTTTAGGTTCCGCGGCTTTTTCAAAAAGTTCTTTGCCCTGATGAAAAGGTACTATTTCGTCATCTTTACTGTGAATTATAAGTTTCGGTATTTTTATTTTACCTATTTTAGATAAATTATCATACTTTACCCATAACGATAACTTTATGGGAATAAAAGGGTACACCTCTTTTGCCATATCCCCCGTCGAAGTAAAAGCGCTGTCTATTATTATCCCTTTAACATCGACTTTTCCGGCAAGATCTATCGCAACAGCCCCGCCTAAAGACCTGCCGTAGATGATAATATAATTTTTGTTTACCTTCTCTAGTTCCAGAAGCTTTTTATAAGCGGCCATCGCGTCATAATATGTCCCGGTTTCCGAGGGCGTTCCCTTACTGTTCCCGTACCCTCTGTAATCGAATATGAAAACATTTACATCCAAAGCGTTCAATATTTTTATTATCTCCAGCCTGTGATATATGTTCCCGGCATTTCCGTGACAAAAAAGAAATGTCGCTCTGGGAGGTCTGCCCGAAGGTATGAACCATCCATGAAGTTCTACCCCATCTTCCGCTCTGAAATAGACATCTTTGTACGACAATCCTATTTCATCAGGAGATCCGGTCAGTTCTTTTTCCGGAAAATATACATTGCTCCGTTCGAACCACGAAACGAACAGGATCATGCATACCAAAACGATCAATATTGTAAGGAAATACAGCATATTTTATCCGGTTTCGATTGTAAGTAATAGTTTAGCTTGCATAAGTTGCATAGCGCATAGAGCATGGCGCATAGCATTATAAAAATAAAAATCGTCCTTCCGGACATTACCTTCTCGGTCTCTCACCCTGAATGACAGAGGGCGCATCGGTCAATATACTATGCCCTATGCCCTTTGCCCTATGCGCTTTGTTTTTTTACTCAGGCTGATCTACTGCTATCTTAATGCTTACCTCAGGAGGATTCTCAAGCGTATTATGAACGGTACATTTTTTGACCGCGGCAATGAGTCCTCTTTCACGTTCGGCCAATTCTACTCCGGGAAGTCTCACGGTTATATCCGCTCTACCTACTCTTCTTGGATCCGAGGCATAATCCCAGTCAACATCTATGAACATTTTCTCCACGTTTATTTTCGCCGTTTCAAGATACCATGAAGCGAATACACCCGCGCAGGAACCGAGTGACGCGATAAATATCTCGACCGGGGTCGGAGCCGTATCCTCACCGCCCGTCTTTTCCGGCACATCGGTCACTACTTCATGTCCGCGTATAATTGTCCGAAACTTCTTCTTTCCCATATATTCGGTTACAGTTTTCATGTTTGCTCCTTTTAGAAATTAATTAGCAGATGGCATGGCGCATAGAGCATGGCGCATAGCATAAAAGTCGAAAGTCAAAAGTCTAAGAGTTCATAGTTCATAGTTTCTAGGGTATAGCGTTTAGGGTTCAGGGTTTAGTAAAGGTGGGCTAGCTCTCTTCCCTATACCCTCAACGCTGAACCCTATACCCTCACTTTCTTTCTTCTACCCTCTACCCTCTAATTTCTACTTTCTATCCACTGGTGACAGGTGACTAGGTGACTAGGTGACTAGTGACCTATTTTGTCTCTCCTGGCTTCTATCTTGTTTTCATTATATAATAAATCCATGAACACTGACACCCCATTCTTTTCCGTAATAATTCCGTCATATAACCGGGAAAGGTTATTACGGAAAGCTATAAAATCGGTCCTCATCCAGACATTTTCGGATCTTGAACTTATCGTAATAGATGACGGATCCACGGATAACACTTCCGGCGTGATCTCTTCCTACAATGATACACGTCTTATTTCAATACACCAAAAAAATATGGGTGTATCAGCCGCCCGAAATAGGGGGATCGAAAGATCTACCGGCGCTTTTATCGCTTTTCTTGATTCCGACGACCGGTGGATGCCTACCAAGCTTGAACGCGCAAAAGAGTATATCGCCAATTTCCCCGATGTCAGCGTATTCCACACCGAAGAAGTTTGGTATCGTAACGGCAACCTTTTAAAACAGCTTAAAAAACATAAAAAACCATCGGGTTCTGTTTATAAGAACTCTCTCGCGTTATGCTGTATAGGCATCTCTACCGCCGTAATAAAAAAAGGTGTTTTTTCCGATATAGGAATATTTGATGAAAGTTTAAAAGCCTGTGAGGATTACGATCTTTGGTTAAGAACCGCGAATAAATATGAAGTAAAACTGATCCCGGAATATTTAACGCTAAAGGACGGAGGCCGCCCGGACCAGCTTTCCGCAAGGGTCTGGGGCCTTGACCGTTTCAGGATAAAAGCTATGGAAAAAATGCTTTTGTCGAACGAGCTTAATGATGAAAATTACGCCGCTACGCTGGAAGAATTAAAAAAGAAATGCAAGATATTCGTCGAAGGCGCGGAAAAACACGGAAATACGGAAGCAGCAGAATACTATTCAAACCTACCCGATAAAGTCAAAAGTCTGAAAGTCTAAAGTTCATAGTTCGTAGTTCATAGTTCGTAGCGTATTGACCGATGTGGGGAATAAGAGTCAGAGAGTCAGAGGGCTTAGAGTGTCAAAGTGTCAGAGTGTCAGAGGGTCAGGGTGTTAAAGTGTCAGAGGGTCAGGGAGAGGGAACCTCTCGGCTTCGCTCCCCTCGACTTCGCTCAGGACAGGCGGGACAAGAGAGTCAGAGTGAAAGAGCAAGGATGACTCTAATGAGCGAAGCGAATGCTGACTCTAATGAGCGAAGCGAATGATGACACTAGTGAGCGAAACGAATGCTGACACTAGTGAGCGAAGCGAACGATGACTCTAATGAGCGAAGCGAATGATGACTCTGTGACTCTCTCTCTTCTCGCCTCTCGCTTCTACCTTCTATTTCTGGTGACCTGGTGACTTGGTGACCTGGTGACTGGTCTATTGTCTCTTACGCCTTTCCCGCCGAACCCAACACGTCTTTGTTTTTATTCGAATACATCTTTATAAGTTCTTCGCGCGCCGGGCCCAGATATTTGCGCGGGTCGAATTCTGACGGTTTAGTGGCTAAGACCTCCCGTATTTTAGCTGTCATGGCCAAACGTCCGTCCGAATCGATATTGATCTTACATACCGACGATTCCGCGGCCTTACGAAGCTGTTCTTCCGGAACCCCTACGGCATTATCAAGCTTCCCGCCGTACTTGTTTATGATCTCTATGTATTCAGGAACAACGGAACTGGCTCCGTGCAATACTATGGAAAATCCGGGGAGTCTTTTCTCTACCTCATGAAGTATATCAAATCTTAACGGAGGAACTTTTTCTCCGGGTTTCAGTTTGAACTTGTACGCGCCGTGGGATGTCCCTATAGATATGGCCAAGCTATCCACTCCGGTCTTGGCGACAAATTCTTCCACTTCTTCGGGTTTAGTGTAATTTGTTACCTCGTGGGAGACTTCATCCTCTATACCGGCAAGAACGCCCAATTCTCCCTCTACGCTGACATCATATTTATGCGCGTATTCAACGACTTTTTTCGTAAGAGCGATATTATCCTCAAAAGAATGCGCCGACCCGTCTATCATAACGGATGAAAAACCTGTTTCTATACATGAAACACATAATTCATATGTATCCCCGTGGTCCAGATGAAGAGCTACCGGGATATTACTGCCCGCGTCCTTCACTATATCCATAGCGCCGTTGGCCATATGCCTTAAAAGTATCTGGTTGGCATATTTCCTGGCGCCTGACGATACCTGAAGTATAACAGGCGAATTAGTTTCAATACAAGCCGTCATAATAGCCTGCAATTGTTCCATGTTATTGAAATTGTATCCGGGTATGGCATATTTACCGTTTATTGCTTTCGCGTACATATCCCGAGTATTGGAGAGTCCTAGATCTTTGTAACTATGCATAAATCCATCCTTTTGTTTAGTTTTTAAATTTCGATATTTACTTGTTCCCGATATTTTATTGTGCCATTCTATCAATTTTTCCGCGCAATACAAGGGAAAAATGAACGAGCCAACAAAAAAAAACGCTAAAGAGTCACTAGTCACCAGTCACCGGGTCACCGGAATATTGACTGATACCTTATTTAGAGGAATTTACGGTTAAAAACCCGTACACTACTACACGTTTTCGAAGAAAACAAGCGGTGGGGGCTCTATCAACTGGTGACTGGTGACCTGGTGACTAGTGACTTTTTTCTAGCTTCTTATCATAACCAAAAGCATCTTGAAACGCTGCAGGGCTTTAAGTGAATGGGGCTTATTGGCGGGCATTATGATCATTTCTCCGCTTTTCACCTTATATGTCTCTGTTGATATAACAACCTCGGCTTCTCCGTCCACTATGTACACTATAGCGTCATAAGGCGCGGTATGTTCGCTGAGACCCTGGCCCTCGTCAAAAGCGAATAATGTCACCGTCCCCGTTCCCTTATTTGCCAGAGTCTTGCTCACCACGGACCCGACCTGATAATCGATACTAGAAGCAACATTAAAAACAATATTTTTTTTCATAATTTTCCTTCGTCATTGCAAAGTATCAGTGCGACAAGGACCAAAGGTCCGCAGTCCTCCAAAGCCGAATAAGATCAAAATAGTTTGGCGAAGGAGGAAGCAATCTCTTCTCCTATCGCCAACGGCGGGAGCATTCTGCGCGTCTCACAAAATTTCTCTGTTATCTTTATGTTTCAGGAGGAGAAAAATAAAGAGGCGTAAATTATTTTTATCCTTTTCGGCGGGGAATTTTATTCGATGCTCGAATACTCCCGCCGTAGTCTTGATCCGATTCGTGATTATACATCCACTTATTTGAGATTGCTTCCCCCCGTCGCTTTGCTCCGCAAAGCGGAGCAGCGGGGGTCGCAATGACAAAATACAAAAAGCACATCAGTCAACATAAGTCTATGGTCTCTTGTTTATGGTCCTCAAATAAGCGACCCTATCGTTATCGCTTTCAATTCCTCTTTGACTTTGTGTCCTATATTATCTATTTTGTTCCTCAAACGGCATGTCTTTAAAAATTTACACTTCGTGTTCTTTATTTTGTGTTCGTTAAGCTTGAACGGCCCTTGGAATATTTCAATGATATCAAGAACAGTCATCTCCAGCGGTGAAGAGGCGGCAGAAAATCCGCCGTTCTTACCCTTGGATGATACCAATATTCCCTTTTTATTGAGAACTTGCAGTATTTTTCTCAGAAAAGGTCCGGGAATACCCAATTTCTCGGACAATCCTTTTACCGTAACTGTTTCCTCCGGCGAAACAGCAATACAGGCTAAAGCCTTAATCGCATAATCCGTATCTTTCGTGATCATTTTCATATTTTAGGGTAAACAGTTTAATGGTTCAATAGTTTAATGGTTTAATAGTTCAATAGTTTAATGGCTTAATGGCTTAATAGTTCAATAGTTAAAGCATAGCACTATAGTCTAAAAGTCTAAAAGTTCATAGTTATAAGTTCGGAGTGATTGACTGATACGCTATGTCCGTCCCTCTTCCTTCGCCCTTCGTCCCTCGTCTCTCCGCTTCTACTCAAACTCTGCCCGCTCTTCTGCTTCTTCTATCGAATGACCGGAATACAGGATCTTTCCGCTCTTACCGATAGCGAATACGGCCGGTATTCCTCTCACCCTATAATCCCCGGCAACGGCTCCGTCAGTATCCAGGACTATCGGATATTTTACATTCTTTTTTTCAATAAAATTAGACACTTTCGCCTTGCTCTCTCTTATGTTCACACCCATGACAGAGACCGAATCTTTGTTCCTATTATGAAAATCATTCACTGCCGGAACTTCCGAAACGCAAGAGGGACACCATGTCGCGAAAAATACCAGAACAGCGTTTTTTCCTTTAAGCTCATCCGACAAGACGACTCGGTCACCGCCCACGGTTTCTAATGAAAAATCAGAAGCTGCCCTGCCCCCGCTTGACTGGCTTTCAACATTGGAACACGCACTTATCATAAACACAAGCGCTATAACAAAGAAAAATCTAACTCTATTTATTTTCATACCCGTCTCCTTTAATTTGCACATCGGTCCATCCCAGTCTATGGTCAATGGTCTATTGTCTATGGTCTGATCAACCCTAGAAACTAAGCATTCCCGCTTTAAAAACAAAATATTCCCCTAAAAGTATCATCACAAACGCCAATGCCTTCTGCATAATACGCATTACTTTTTCGGATCTCGGCATCGAAGTCAGTATGCCGGTAAAGGTACCGATAATAACGAGCAAAGCACCCAATCCTATCGCGAAAACAAAAAGGAGACTTGATCCAAAAATAACGTTCTGTGTCGTAGCAACGAATGTTAGAAGCGCTCCCAGAACGGCCGCTGTACAAGGCGCGGCAATAAAACCTGAGGCTATTCCCATCAGGACCGCCGAAAGGACCGTCCCGCCCTTCACTACTTTTCCGGCTCCGGCTCTTGATAAAAGAAATGTGGGCATAGGAATAATATCCAAAAGCATAAGCGCGAATAATATCATCATGTTTCCCACTACGATATACGCGATAGGATTAGACTGGATCTCTCCGAACAGTCTGCCGGTCATAGCCGCCATCATGCCCAGAAAAGAAAATGTCACGGCCATGCCTAAAACATATCCTAAAGATAAAACAAAACTTCTTCCCTTGGACTTTTCGCCCGTGGAACCTATAACACCCACGATAATGGGTATCAAAGGATAAACACACGGAGTAAAAGAAGCAACAACACCCCCGGCAAAAACTGCGATATAAGTAATGATCGATATGTTCTCAAAATAACGCGCGATATTGTACATGTATCACCGCCTTCAAAGGTCTATTTGATAGACCTCATTTTTTGGTTAAAAAAATTGTACGCGATAAGCATCACAAGTATAGCGCTTGAGACAGCTCCTATTCCTTGCGGCATTGATCCTTCATGAATATGGTCAAGGAATCCGTTAGTCTTATATAGATAGCCGTACACCTTATTCAAAACACTGCCGAGCAGTAAACTTCCCGTCACTATTGATCCAAGATATATAGCTAAAGACTTTTTCCCCATATTCCGGGACACTACCATCATTGTAACGATATTGGTCGCCGGTCCCGCGATGAGAAAAACAAGAGCGGCTCCCGGAGATAATCCTTTAAGCATAAGCGCCGCGGCTATCGGGATAGAGGCCGTGGCGCATACATACATAGGTATTCCCAAAACAAGCATTAAAAGCATGGAACTTATTCCCGAACCCAGATATGTCTCTATTATATTTTCGGGAAAAAAGAAAGTAATGACCCCTCCTACTAATAGACCCATAACAAGCGCGGGTCCCGAGTCTTTTAAAAGATCCACAAAAGCGTACTTAAATATTCCGTTTACTTTATGTTTAATGCCATGCTTATGTTCCTTATCATCCTGACATAATTTACATTTGGGCGTATCAACCCTTTCCTCCTGAGGACCGTCGTGATCGAGGAGATTGGACGCTATCCCGGCGATCGTGCCGGTAATGAAAGCCGCTATTATCCTATATACGGTGAATACCGGTCCCAAAAGAGAATAAGTGGCGAACATCGAATCTATGCCTGTCGTAGGGGTAGAAATAAGAAAAGCCAGCACCGCTCCCTTGCTGGCTCCTTCTTTCTTAAGAGACATAGCGGTGGGTATTACCGAACAAGAACATAATGGCAGAGGTATCCCGAAAAGAGAGGCTTTTATCACTGAAGAAAAGTTTTTTTTACCGAGATGCGTGGCGATCGTTCCGGTGTTCACAAAAATATGAAGCACACCCGCGAAAAAATACCCGAAAAGAAGATACAGCGCCATTTTATTCAGCAAAAAATATGTTTCATGTGCTATTCCTAAAATTATGTTCATGACATCGTTATTTAAAAATAAATCCTGTCTCCCCGGACCATAATAAAAGATCGAGATCCCCCATCGGAATATCAATCTCTCCGGAAAAGTCCCGGATGATATTTTCGAAAATGATATACTTTTCCCTGGATATGTTTTTAGGGACATCCTTCAATAACCCGTATCTTACCATGTTCTTTATTATATGGACGTCCACTATGGCCAGATCTTTTCCGAAACCTATATTCCTTAAAAAATGACTGGCTTCTTTCAGACCTATCCCTTTTACGTTCTTAATCAGCCAATCGCGCGTAAAATGTAAGTTTTTAGTATTTATTTTGTCCTTTATCCTGATCCTGCCGTTCTCGGTGAACCTTTCTCTGTTCTCCAATATGTATTTAGCCTTGTTATTGGGAAAACGCACACCTTTAAGTCCGGCCCTTATCTGCTCCAGTTTTCCGTTAAAAAGAATTCTGTTTTCGATCAATCCGGATATGGCTTTGTCGCATACCACCGCCTTTGACTGCGGTGTACACACGCAAAAACTAAGCTCCGCGAAGACACGGTCGTCATCTTCCTCCCATACGTCCCGGAATTCCTTTAATCTCTTTTTAATATCTTTTTTTTTAAAAGTGTATTCTTTCTTCAACTTATTTATCATGATACGTATTCTATCAGCGTTTCAGCTATTTTTATATGTCCTATCTCTTCATTCCTTATAGAGATAAGTTCTTCTTTTACCGTTCCGTCCTCAAGCTGGTCAATATAGTGGTCATAGAAATATTTCGCTCTTTTTTCGAGTTCAAGTATTTCCGTGAATTCTTTGCGCAAAAAATCAGTATTCATGTTTTCCTCCCGATACCACTTCCCTTATGAGGGCCTCTATTTTCTCTTTGTGTTTCGTAGAATCTTGATGCAGTTTATGTAAAATTTTTTCTATATCGGCTTTCTTTTCCCCGACGGGATCCGGATCTTCATTGATTAATGCCTGGGCGAATTTGGTGAACATCGTCACCATTCCTTCTTCGACGTATATCGCCTCGTGCAGTCCCGACAAAAGCCTCTCTTTAGATATCATTCTTCACCTCATTTGGGCCAAATATTTAAAAGCTCTCAAAGCCGCTTTAGCGCCTTCTCCCGCGGCTATAATTATTTGTTTTTCTATTACGTTGGTCACGTCTCCCGCGGCAAAAACACCCGGAAGGTTTGTTTCGGTTTGGCAATTCACTACAATTTCGCCGTTTTCATTCTTTTCGACAATATCTATGAACTCAGAATTAGGGATAAGCCCTATTTCCACAAAAACTCCGCTACAAGGCACTTCTTTTTCGCCTTCTTTTGTTCTTATCTTAACACTTTCAACAAAGTCTTTCCCCCGTACTTCCGATATTTCGGCGCTGTTATAGATCTTGACCTTTTCGCTTTTCACCACTTTCTCCCGCATAATAGAGTCCCCTCCGAGTTGCGGAGTAATGTTCACTATGGTGATCTTGGATGCTATGCGGTCGAGCTGGATGGCGGCATCAAGCGCGGAATTGCCTCCTCCTACTATAACTACATCTTTATTCTCGAAAAAAGGCCCGTCACATGTGGCGCAGTAACTCAAACCTTTATTTTTGAACTTTCCCTCGCCCGAAGCACCCAGTTCCCTGGACCTTTTTCCGGAGGCGATAATAATGGTTTTTGCGGAATATTCCCCCTTTGAGGTCTTAACGGTATATTTTCCCTCGGAAAGAGTGAACGCCTTTACCTCTTCGTTCTCTTTGACCGGGATATTATACTTCTTTATATGTTCTTCGAATTTCGCGCCGAGCTCGGGACCGGATATGAATTGATACCCCGTATAATTCTCGACATTGCCGCTCCATATGGTCTGTCCTCCTATATCAAGAGAGATAACAAGACAATCCATCTTCTTTCGGGAAGCGTATACCCCCGCCGTTATCCCCGCAGGTCCCGCCCCAATAATTATCAGATCATATATTTTCATGCTTACCTCATCGCCAAAGACGGCAACATCCTGCGCGTCTCATAAAATTTCCCTGCTGTATCTATGATCCAGGAGGAGAAAAGCAAAGAAGAATAAATTAATTTTATCCTTTTTCGGCGGGAAATTTATTCGATGCTCGGATACTCCCGTCTTTGTCTTTAACCTATTCCGCACTCTATGTAATCGGTGATCTACCCGTCCCCGCCACGTGTTTTCGAAGAAAACAGCGGGGTCTGGTGACTGGTGACCTGGTGACATAGTGACTAGATTACTTCTCCCCTCTCGCTTCTCGTTTCTCGCGTCTATGGTCTATGGTCCGTTCTCACCATTCACCACCCACTATTCACTATTCAATTCCCAAGGCCTGTGAGATCTTTCCTTTGTCAAAACCTATTATTATTTCGCCGTCTATATCCAGGACCGGGACTCCCATCTGGCCTGACTTAGCTACCACTTCCTGCGCGGCGGCCGGATCGGCCGCGATATCTACGACCTCGAACTCGATATTATTGTCTTTGAGGAACTGTTTAGCTCTAACACAATAAGGACATGTCGGCGTGCTATAGACCTTTATGTTCTTCATTTTTTCTCCTTAATGAGCACATAACTTATACGACTACAAGGAGTATAAGTTATCTGTGCGAATTAATGTCCGTAGCCTGCAAAGACAATTTCCTTGAAATTGGCCAGCGCTCAGGCAAGGGCGCAATGCTCCCCCGCCTACTCTGTTTTGTTATTCCGCTCGATAAAAAGATCGGTCAATAAACTCACGTGCTTCTTTTCTTCGTTTATGATCTTTTCTATATCTGCTTTTGCATTATCCTGCAGGTGTTTTTTTGCTTCTTCATAGAAAAGTATCGAATCTTTTTCAAGGCTTATTGCCAATTCCATACCATCAATGACATCTTTAACATTTTCGGCTATTTCTTTACCCTTGTTTTTTTGGGTAAAAACGAACTGTGACGCGAGATCTTTCATGTACGCGAAATATTCTTCGGGGTATACTTCTTTGGGCTCATAACTGCATTCATTCTGCGACATCCCGCGAAAAGTCTCGATATGTTCTTTTTCCATATCCGCCAGATAATCGAACGTTTTCTTTAATTCCGGAGAGTCCGACATTTTGGAAAGAGCAGCATAAAAATCTTTTCCGTTTTCTTCTATACGCACCGCTATTTCCATTATCTCACATACAGAAAATTTGTTATCCATGATCCCCCTTAATAATTTTCTTTTAAAACCTCGAAATACGCTTGAGGATGTTTGCACGCGGGACATTCTTTAACCGCTTCCGCGGCTTCATGAACATAACCGCAATTACGGCATTTCCACTTTATAGTTTCTTTCTTTTTAAAGACTTCGCCTTTTGTCACGTTTTCCAGAAGTTTTCTGTATCTTTTTTCGTGTTCCTTTTCGACCATAGATATCCTTTTAAAAGTTTCGGCTACTTCATCAAACCCTTCCTCATCGGCGATATCCGCGAAATTTTTGTAAATAGATGTCCATTCCATGTTTTCGCCTTCCGCCGCGGCTTTCAAATTATCCGAGGTTTTTCCTATTATGCCTGCCGGATAAGACGCCGTTATCTCTACTTCACCGCCTTCCAAAAACTTGAAGAACTTTTTAGCATGTTCCCTTTCATTATCCGCGGTCTCCAGGAATATAGCTGAGATCTGCTCATATCCGGCTTTTTTAGCGGCCGAAGCAAAATAAGTATATCTGTTCCTGGCTTGAGACTCTCCCGCGAAAGCCGCCAAAAGATTTTTTTCCGTTCTTGTCCCCTTTATGCTCTTCATCCTTCTCCCCCTTCATTTAGTTATTAGTTCGCTCCCCGTCATTGCGAGTCCTGCAATTGCTTTGCCTGTCCTGAGCGAAGGCAGGAATCGCACCCCTACTCTGTCATTGCGAGCGAAGCGAAGCAATCTCATTAATACGCCTCTTAGACGAGATTGCTTCGTCGCTTCGCTCCTCGCAATGACGGAAAAGAAAACACACATAATTCCTTCTAGACCTTTTACCCTTTAAACTTTTTAACTATTTAACTGTTCTTCCACAAGTTATGCACCGTGCAATATTCCCGTACTCCGGTAACGTCCCCTTTTGAAACACAAAATACCGCTTCGGGTTTTTCTCCGGGTTTTAATTCCGCGCGAAGCACCTGTTTCTCGGTTAAAACTTCTATGAACTTTATATAATGTTCTTCTATCATCGGGTGTTCCGCGCTACCGACCTTGACTTTCACCTCGCCGTTAGTATCTTCCAAGACCGGCACGTGTTTTTCTTTTCCTTCGTCCTGCGTTTTGGCTTCCAACTTTTCCATATGCTCCCCGCAGCAGACTAGTGTGGGCGCGCCTTCTTTCGCTATTTCCACCACATGCCCGCATACACTGCATTTGTAAATATCCCTTAATTTTGTCATGACTTACCTCCCCAGTTTTACGTCCCGGACGGCTACGGCCGTCCGGGACGGTCTATAGTCTATGGTCTATAGTCTATGGTCTTTTTACTAATCTCCTCTTCAACCTCTTCTCCTATCCTTTTCAACGTATCCTCACTCGGGATATACTGCGTTTTTATACTTTTTATAACATCAAATCCGCAATCCTTTAAAATATTCTCTATCTGCCCTACACTTTGTCCTCCCCAGCCGTAAGAACCAAAAACAAGCGCTATTCTATTTTTAGGCGCAAGTCCTTTCAGATAGGTAAGAAAAGACGCTGCCTTAGGCATAATGTTATTATTCAGCGTAGGCGACCCCACACATATATATTTTGATTCCAAGACATGCGTCATAATATCCGATATGTCATTTCCCGCCAGATCCGCCATGCGGACCGAGATCCCTTTCTCTTCAAGCGCATCTTGAATAGTCTGCGCTATTTTTTTTGTGGATCCCCACATAGTATCATAAACTATCACCGCTTTTTCTTTTACGATGTTGCCGGCCCATTTTCCGTACTCTTCTATAATGTCCGATATGCGGCTTCGCCAAATGATGCCGTGTGACGGCGCTACCATATCGATCTTGAGGCCTTTGATGATCTCTAAAACCTTTAAGACTTGGGCGCCGTAAGGCATAACAATGTTAGCGTAATATTTTGCCGCGTCTTCACGAAGAATATCCCATCCTATCTCATCATCAAATCTTTCCGGTGAAGCAATATGCTGTCCGAAAGCGTCGTTTGGAAGAAGTAATTTATCTTGAGGAATGTATGTTGCCATGGAATCCGGCCAATGCACCATCGGCATGAGAACAAAATTGAGATCTCTTTTCCCGAGCGAAACGGAAGACCCGGTTTGAACGGTTTTAATATTCGGAATATTTTTAAAATGTTGTTTAAGACCTTTTTCACCGTTAGGGGAAGTAATAACAACGGCGTTCTTGCAATATTCAAGTATTCGGGGGATGGATCCGGAATGATCCATTTCCACATGATTTGATACAATATAGTCGATCTTTGCCGGGTCTATTACGCTTTTAATGCGCCGTAACATTTCATCGAACAGGTAATGCTTTACCGTATCAACCAGGGTTATTTTATCGTCTATTATGAGATACGCGTTGTATGTAGTCCCTTTTTGCGTCAAATATCCGTGGAAATTGCGCAGATCCCAGTCTATAGCTCCGACCCAATATATGCCTTTTTTTATCTCACGAGCTTTCATTCTTACCTTCAGCCTTTCAAACTTTTACTCTGACATCAGTTGATCACTACGAACTCATAACTCAACAGCACATTGGTCACCTAGTCACCAGAAATAGAAGTCAGAAGTTAGAAGATAGAAGGTAGCGTATCGGTCCACCCTGACTCTCTGACTCTTTGACTCTTATTCCCCGCATCAGTCAATATACCATGCTCTGTGCCCTATGCGCTTTGCGTTTCTTACGCAAGCTAAACTATTACGAACACTCTCTGTGATAATTCATTATCTATCATGAAAAGCCCGTCGCCTTTTCTTCAAAATATTTACTTTTCTTCTTCAAACTGGTCTTTACCCACACCGCATTCCGGACATACCCAATCTTCGGGAAGGTCATTAAAATCCACATTATCGTTTTCCGCGGGATCGTATATATAACCGCACACTAAACATCTATATTTTTTCATTTTCATCTCCTTAATGAGCACATAACTTATACGACTACAAGGAGTATAAGTTATCTGTGCGAATTAACCTCACCGAAGCCAAGTGATATCCAAATAGTTCGGCGAAGGTGGGTCTTATTTAGTTCTGAGTTCAGAGTTCTGAGTTCTGAGTTGGTAAAAAAGAGACATCACAGTCTTCTTACTCCCAACTCCGAACTCTGAACTCTGAACTCATTACATAGACAGTTTATCGTCATATCCGGGACTTTATACAGCACCCCTCTTTACAGTGAGATACGGGACGCAGCATGAATTTTCCTGTGAAATTCATTTGTGCCTCCTTTCGTTTTAGTTAGGCCATCCCCGTCGCTTTGCTTCGCCCATAGAAATCACATTATCTATTTCAAAAGGCAAAGCGAAGCAGCGGGGATCCGGCCGAATTGACCCCTCCGCCATAAGCCATTAGTCTTTAAAAACAAAATGACTTGGCGAGGGACACTTTTATACAACATTCGCTCTAACATCTTAATGATACCATAAAAGTATCATTTGTCAATCTTTATTCTTTATTTACGTTATATTTTAACTCTTATGCCTGACTAGTAAAGCATTAATTTACTTTTTCGGTAACGGGCAGCAGCTGTTCGTTTCCGATCCTATACCCGCCTTTTTAAGTATGCTTATCATCGGACACCAATCCGTAAAAGCGGACTGCAGCAGAATAAACCCTATGAAACCGGTAAGCCACATCCACCTTGGATCCACCAAATATGAAAGCAATAACCCGATCAAAACAAAAAAACCCGCTACCCCTCTTACTATGCGTCCTGCCATTTTTCCTCTTTAATTTGTACCCCGTCCCGGCCTGCCTTCAAACAGGCCGGGACGGGGTACAAGTTTATTTACAACACCCCTTTATACATCTTAGTAGGTCAAATACTTCACTTTTCCGTATGGAATAATACACTCTATTCTCTTCTTTTTCTCTTGTCAAGATGCCCTTATTGGCCATGGCATTAAGGTGTTGTGAAGCGATAGATTGCTTTACCCCCGTTCTTTTCTGCACTTCGCCGACGTTCATCCTCGCCTTTCCCAATAACGTTATGATGTTCAGCCTTACCGGATGCGCTATTATCTTCAGCATGTCCGCGGCCTCCGTGAACGGATATTCGGTTTTCATATTTCCTCCCGGGGAAATACTTCTTTTCTTTAAATATTAGAATATCGTAATGTTCTAATATTGTCAAATAAAAAAATCTTCCGGAAAGTTTTTATATCTCATCTATCCGCAGTAAATAATCCTACGGCGTCATCACAAGGCACCCGCCTGTCCCGAGCAAAGCCAAGGGGAAGGGCGATGAAGTGTTCTCTATAAAAACAAAATCCTTTAGGACATAAGCTAATGGGGGTTATTTACTATACGGAGATATTTTACGCAGTCTCTCTATTATCGGCGGCATGCATTCAATGATGTGATCGATGTCTTCTTCTGTGTTGTACCGGCTGAGGCTGAACCTGATGGATCCCTGTATAAAAGTGAACGGTATACCCATGGCCCTTAAAACATGTGAAGGCGCCAGCGAACCCGACGTACACGCCGATCCTGAAGAAGCGGCTATCCCTTCGGAATCCAGCATAAGAAGTATGGCCTCCCCCTCTATAAATTCGAATCCTATATTGGACGTGTTCGGGAGTCTATTCTTTCTGCTGCCGTTAAGTCTGGTATTGGGTATCTTTTCCATCAAAGCGTTCTCCAGTTTATCACGCAAGTATTTTATTTTCCTTATATCCTCCGCAAAATGTTCGGATACCATTTCACATGCTTTCCCCAGGCCCGCGATAGAAGCGACATTTTCCGTGCCGCCGCGCCGGGAATGTTCCTGATGTCCGCCGATAAGGAACGGCTTGAATTTTGTGCCTCTCCTTATATAAAGCGCGCCTACTCCTTTGGGTCCGTGCAATTTGTGCCCCGAGATAGATACCATATCCGCCGGGAATTCGGTCATTTTAAAAGGCACTTTGCCAGCGGCCTGCACCGCGTCGGTATGGAAAACAATATTTCTTTTTCTCGCGATCTCGGCGATCTCTTCTACCGGGAATATTACTCCCGTTTCATTATTCGCGTACATAACGGATATCATCACCGTGTCGCTGTCGATGGAAGATTTTAGTTCATTCAGGTCTATCATGCCTTCTTCATTGACATCGAGGTATGTCACTCTATACCCCACGGTCTCCATGTACTGACAAAGATTGAGTACCGCCGCGTGTTCGGTCTTAGTTGTAATGATATGACGTTTCTCGGGATACGTCCTCAAGGTCCCGACTATGGCGGCATTGTCGCTTTCGGTGCCGCAGCTTGTGAACATGATCTCCGCGGGATCACTCGCTCCCAGAAAACGCGAGACCCTTTCTCTCGCCCTTTCAACGTCTTTGTGTATCCGGCCCCCGAATGTATGCATGCTGGAAGGATTCCCGTATTTTTCTCTGAAGAAAGGCTTCATCTCTTCAAAAACTTCAGCCGCGACTTCCGTCGTGGCGTTATTGTCCGTGTATATTAATTTTTTCATCCCGAGACCTCTTCTACCTCTATATCTTCATCAACAAATTCTTTAAGCTTGGATTCAACGAGTGATTTCAATGTTACCCCGGTAGAGGGGCATCCTAAACAAGCTCCCAATAGTTTTACATAAACCTTATTCCTATCAATATCCACAAGTTCGATATCCCCGCCGTCCGCTTTTAAAGGCGGGCGTATTTCACGATCGATAGTATCCTGTATTAAAGATATGCGTTTGAGATTGGTCAGACCTTTTTTTCCTTTTTCTTTGCGCTCGGGAGCAGCCGATCTAGTGGTCTCCTTATCCCAGAACTCGTTCAAAAGCTTTTCTATCTCGGGGGCACATTTTCCGCACCCTCCCCCGGCCTTTGTATAATGGGTCACTCCTTCTACTGTTTTAATATTGTTCTCTCTTATGGCCCGGATTATCTTTCCGTCGGTC
>JBDRBI010000081.1:0-5191 GCA_043822885.1 Candidatus Omnitrophota bacterium | reverse complement strand
CGCATGTGCATAAGATAAATCTTATACACATGCTTGGACAACTCTTCGAGTTGCCCACACTCTCCACAAAACTACTACTAAATTTTTAAAAGAACTATGAAAATATCAACACTTTTTGACTAATATGCCCGCAATGACAATTTCTGCAAATTCCTCTCGCTTCTCGCCTTTCTCTTCTCAAACTAACTTGACCCTCCTGTACCATTCTGATAGAATAATCCAAACAAGAAAGAGAGGTGTGTAAAGATGAAAGTAACTGTGAATGAGGAAACATGCATAGGATGCGGTCTATGTGTGCAAGTGGCGCCGGATATCTACGAAATGAAAGAAGATAAGGCTATGGCATTAGTTAATGAGATCCCTGAAGACAAAATGCGGGGTGCTCAAGACGGTTCCGAACAATGTCCCGTAGCAGCTATAGAGATCTCATAACATCCGATATGTAGAGCGGAAGATCGTCTTTACAGGATCAAAAAGGAACATACCCCGGCCTTTTGTCCCGGGCGGAGTCGAGGGATCTGGCCGGGGTATCTGTGAATTGACAATAATGCGCACATTCAAACGGTTTACGTATTTTTTCCTCATAATGACCCTCTCGTTGGTCTTGTTCTATAGGGTGTATATGAGGCCAAGGCATGTTGTGCCGATACTCATGTATCACTCGGTAAGTTCAGACAAAAACGATTCTTTACATGTAAGTCCGTCGAATTTTTCCAAGCAAATATCTTTTTTACATAATTCCGGATATTCGGTAATATCTTTAGATGAATTGGTCAGAGGCATAAAATCCGGAGTTTCTTTCCCCGGAAAGACCGTTGTAATAACATTTGATGACGGATTCGAAGATAATTTTCTTTACGCGTTCCCGATCTTGACCAAATTTGATATGCCCGCTACTATTTTTATCATTACCGGGTACATGGGGAATAAAGAGGAATATCTTAATTGGGACCAGGCGCGTCTTATGTCGAAAAATGACATAAGCATAGGAGCTCATACAAGAAATAATGAATATCTCCCCTCGATAAAGGATATCGGGGATCTGCGTGAAGAGATCGCGGGCAGTAAAGCGGATATCGAGAAAGAGATAGGGAAAGGAGATATATATTTTTGTTACCCTATAGGCGGTTTTAACGAAACCGTCAAGGAAGCGGTCAAAGAATCCGGATATAAAGGGGCTTGTACTACCAATCGCGGAGCAAACAGGTATAATAGGGATGTATTTGAATTAAAGAGAGTGAAGATAACTAATTCCGATTGCACAAAACCTTTACATTTTAAGGCTAAATTATCCGGATATTATAACCTGTTTCGAAGCTTAAAAGCTCCGGATTAAGGAGAAGAAAATATGAAAAATGAACTGATATATGACACAAAATATATGAAAGGGTTCATAACTCCCGAAGAAGAAAAAAATATATTGCCCGAAATAGAAAAAGCTCATAAATTTTTGGAAGAGCGAAACGGACCCGGAAATGAATTTCTCGATTGGATAGAGTTTCCCGGAGAAATAGAAGACGGTCTTATTGACGACATAAACAAAACGGCAAAAAAACTTAACGATACTTCGGATGCTACGGTCATTATCGGGATAGGGGGATCGTATCTAGGAGCAAGAGCGGTGATAGAAGCTTTAGCCGAGAAGAATCGCCGAAAAAAGATATATTTTGCCGGACAAAATCTGTCGGGCAAATATTTAGAGGATCTTTTGATCTCTCTGGAGGATAAAGATATAAGCGTGAATGTCATATCTAAATCCGGAACAACTACGGAGCCGGCTATTGCTTTCAGAATAATAGAAAATTTTATGAAGAAAAAGTATGGGCCTAAAGATATTCGGGAACGCGTCGTATGTATCACGGATAAAGACAAAGGGGCGTTAAGGGCAATAGCTGACAAAAAAGGATATAAAAGTTTTGTTATACCCCGCGGGATAGGAGGCAGATTCTCCGTGCTGAGTACCGTAGGACTTCTGCCTATAGCATGCGCCGGGATAGATATCAAGGACTTTCTGGAAGGAGCTAAAAAGCAGTGTAGAATAACACGAACTTGCGATATTACGGAGAACAGTAGTTATAAATATGCCGCTATCCGTAATATTTTGTACCGAAAAGGTAAAAAAATAGAGATATTTTCCAGCTTTGATTACAAAATACATTATATAAGTGAATGGTGGAAACAACTTTTCGGAGAAAGTGAAGGTAAAGCTTCTCGGGGCATTTTTCCGGCTACATGCGATTTTTCTACGGATCTTCATTCTATGGGGCAATTGATACAGGAGGGAGAGCGTAATATTTTTGAGACATTCCTTGTTTCGGTAAACGAAAACAGTACAAGTCTTATCCCCGAGAACGAGGACAATTTTGATAATCTGAATTATCTCGCGGGGAAACAGGTAAATTATGTTAATAGACAGGCTTATGAAGCGGCAAGTGAAGCTCATTTTGAGGGTGGAGTACCGAATTCAACTATTTTTGTCCCGGAGATATCAGCTTTTAACATGGGGCAGCTTTTTTACTTTTTCGAAAAAGCCGTAACAATATCGGCTTACATGCTGGGAGTGAATCCGTTCGATCAACCCGGGGTAGAGGCGTATAAAAATAAGATGTTCAAGCTATTAGGGAAACCAGGAGCGAGTTAGGAGTTCATAGTTGATGGTTCATAGTGACTGACCGATGCGCCATTTTTTTACACTCTGAGGTTATTATCAAGAAGCACATCAGTCAAACTTCTATGAACTATCAACTATAAACTATCAACTAAATCATGGAACTTTATTTTACTTTTAATTCGATAGCCGCGGCCATTACTAAACTTTTTCTTTTGATGTTCATGGGGTATATGCTTCATAAGAAAAAGATCATTGATGACAATTTTACCGATACATTAAGCGCGCTGCTCATAAAGATAATTTTTCCGGCGCTCATATTCACTAAAATAATATCTCATTTTAGTTTCAATGAATATGCCTATTGGTGGATCTTACCGCTTTCGGCTATGGCGCTTTCGCTTTCGGGTATGGCAATAGGACGTTTCGTATATGTTCTGATAAAAGGAAAAGGCAGTAATAGGGAATTTATGTGCGGGTGCGGTTTTCAAAACTGCGCGTATCTGCCTATGAATCTAATACTGTTCTCTTTTTCGGGAGCTTTGTCGGACAGACTTTTGATATACATGTTCCTTTTTATAGCGGGGTTCAACCTTATTATGTGGTCTTTGGTCCCACTATTTCTCGCGGGGGGTATCAGAAAGGATTTCAGTTTCCGGGTTTTTCTTAATCCTCCGGTCATAGCCACGGTGCTTTCTATAATATGGGTAGCATTTTCAGGAGGAAGATCTTTTCCTCCCATATTCTCGGAACCGCTAAAACAACTGGGTCTATCCGCTTTTCCTCTGGCCATGATAACCTTAGGGGCATATCTTTCGAAATACAGAGCTTATGATCTTGGAGGTGAGATAAGGAAAAATGTAATTGCGACTTGTATCTCCAAGCTTATAATATTGCCGGCTATAGTTCTGGCCGTTCTTATGTTTCTGCCTGTGGGAATCGATTATAAGTTTTTTATATTTTTACAAAGCGTTATGCCGACCGCGGTATCTTTGGTGGTCATAGGTAGTTTTTCCGGCGCGGATAACAAATTTCTGTCCGGCGCCATTTTCTATTCACATCTTACCGCGATCTTTAGCATACCGCTATGGTTTATCCTTTTTAGACTACTATTACTCAAATAAACGGATATTTAACGTGTAAGATTTGACTTGGACGCTAATATAGGGTATTTTCGTAGTAGTTTAGCGTGCGTTGTGTAAGGAAAGTATAGAGAAAAGGGCATAGGGCATAGAGCATAGGGCAGAGAGAAGAGGGCAAGCCCGCTTATGCTAGATGCTGAATGCTAAACCCTAGAATTAGACTTTAGACCTTGGACTGTTTGCGAGTCAAAGGATTAGGGATGAGGTATGAGATTGCCGCGTCGCTTCACTCCTCGCAATGGGCATATTACTCACAAAGTGTTGATGCCCAAAATTGTAATTTATTGCAAATAAACAAGTTAGATGTAAAAATAGCAGTGTTTATTGAAAGGAGTCAATAATGATAAAAAAAACACTGTCCAACTTGTCACTCAATAAAGGTTGTTTATTATGGTAAAACAGCCCAAAATAAACAACGGTTTAAATGTAAAAACTGTAAAAAAACGTTTATATGGAAACGTCCATATAATAAAAAATACCGTGAAAAACATTGGTTTGATCTTTGGATAAAAGAAAGTTATTCTATCAGACAGCTAAGTAACATATCAGGTCACAGTAGAGCAAAGCTGGAACGTATTAAAACTTATTGGCTCAATAAGCTACCTGAAGAAAAAACTAACTATACCCGGTACAAGTATATAATTTATGATGGCACGTATTTCCATAAAAACGGTTGTTTAATAAGTCTTATGAATGCTAAAAACAAAAAAATCATTTCAAATATCTACGCAAAGAAAGAAGGCTTTGAAAGTGTATATCCATGGTTTAAAAAGCTTAAAGAACAAGGTCTTAACCCTTTGTATGTTATTATGGATGGTGAACAGTCTGTCATAAAAGCCATTAAGGATATTTGGCCGCAATCTAAGATACAGCGCTGTTTATACCACATTCAGCGCGAAGGACTGCGTTGGCTTAGAACTTATCCAAAGACAGAAGCCGGTAAAGATCTAAGGCAAATTTTAAGTACTTTGTGTGCCATCAAAAATATCAAAGAACGAAATAACTTTATTGCTAACTATAATAACTGGGTAACGAAATATAAAGATTTTTTCAGATCATTACCCAGAACGAATATAGCATTTAAAGATCTAAAAAGAACAGTAGTGCTAATAAACAATGCATTGCCGAATATGTTTCATTATTTAAAGGAATCTAAAGTACCATCTACAACAAATGCATTAGAAGGATTTTATTCACGACTTAAAAGCGATTATCGTCGACATCGAGGATTAACTCAGAAGAATAAAATCCATTATCTAAAATGGTACTGTTCGACAAAATAAATATGCTTTGTGGATAGTGACGCATGTGCATAAGATAAATCTTATACACATGCTTGGACAACTCTTCGAGTTGCCCACACTCTCCACAAAACTACTACTAAATTTTTAAAAGAACTATGAAAATATCAACACTTTTTGACTAATATGCCCGCAATGAC
>JBDRBI010000080.1:0-5746 GCA_043822885.1 Candidatus Omnitrophota bacterium | reverse complement strand
CGTTAAGGCGTCCCTGGTGGAAAGTCCGCTGAAATATCCTGTTATTGTACTGTTATCCGGATGCAAGCTTTTCAGCCAGTTAAGCGTATCCTCGGATATCTGAAACCCTGATGCCCCGATAAAGAACCCGCCGTTAACTTCCGCTCCCGCGGCCTGTTTACCCTTCTTGTGCCCGTAAAGAGCTACATCAACAAATGGCGAGCCGACATCCGTGGTCTCAACATGAACACCCATATCGGTAAGTACTTTTAATGCGTTATCGTTAGCGGTGTCCGGTATCGCGAAAAATTCCGGCTCAAGGAACTTTGCGGCCAGTACTCCCAGCTTATCCCCCGTTATGAATTTAGCCGTGTCATCATCTGTGAGATATATAACAACCGGCCGGTCGCTATCTCCGTCAGTTGTTAACAATACCTTCTCATTGTTAGCGATCAATAACTGTCTGGCTTGTTCAAGGTGTTCGGGTTTCATGTTCTCGGTATCTATCGTCAGGAACGCCGCGGGTTCTCTTCTGCCCACAGTGGTTATTTTAGCGCCCATCTTTGTCAGGATTGACGGTAAGAGATCCCTGCCGACCGCTGTCTGCTGCCAGAACAGCGCGTCCACACCTTCAAGAGACATACCTAACGCTTCCGTGAACCGTTCCTCATATAAACGTTCGCCTTCAGGATTGATGTTTTTTATCGCTTTTTCCGTTTCGTTCAGTATCCATTTGTTTTCCGGAGTCATATCCTCGGCATTCTTTAACATCCCGTCCTCACCGAACATAGATTCTTCGGGTGATTTGGAATACTCTTCCTTAAGAACATCCTGCACGGCGGCTACTATGGCTCCTTCTTCCTCTTTCCATACCTCTCCGTTAGTCCTGTCAAATTTTATGCCGTCTTCACTTATGGGTATATGGCTGCCGGTTATCATTGCCATTGCTATACCCTGAATAATACCGTATAACGCGGCTGTAGGCGTAGGTACTTTGCCGATATAATCAACTTTATCACCATTGGCTATAATAGCCGCGGCTGCCGCTTTGATCATGTCTTCGGTATACGGCCTATTGTCTCCCGCGAGCACCACGACCGAGTTCTTGTTTTTTCTTCCCGCTTTAACGAATTTAAGGAACTCTGTCGGTATATCCTCTTCAGTTTTTTCCGACAGCTCTTCCATGTATTTTAGCGCCCCTTTTGTTACAACAAAGTTCACGATGTCAACCAACTCAGCATTCATGCCTCTTAACCCGCTGGTCCCGAATTTCGGTATCGGGAATTTCTCGGAAAAATCGCGATACCTGTCGAGGCGCGCTTTGATGACAGATATCTCCTTTTCCGTTTGGGAAATGTCTATGCCGTAATGAGAAGAATACATATCAGGTGTAAGGCTTGCAAACCCAATTTCTCCGTTTATTATCTGCTCGGTCATGTACTTCGTTCTCATTTCCGGTGTCCGATCTTTTTGCTTTATGCTTTCCTGGGTTTTTTTGATAGTTTCTTCGACCAGCGCGGGCATTTCATTAACATTTCTTCTTTTCACGGATATGTTCGGGCTGTTTGTACCTTCCTGCTTGTTTATTAGGACCACTATACCCGCATTATCTCCCTTCATATCCAGGATCATGCACATTCCCGTGTTTATATCAAGGATCCAAGATTCAGACCCGTCAATTATTCCGTTGCCGGTCCCGGATTCTATCAGAACGCTATTATCCCCGTCCTGCTGTATTCCGGGCATGGTCTTCTCTTTCTGGGATATCGCTTCAGCAAACCCGGTAACATATCCTTCCAAATCTACGTTCTCCGACACTTTCGCAAGAAGTTTCTTAACAGATCCGCCTTCTACCGTAAGAGGCGCGATCAGTACCGCTTTTGTTTCGGGATTATATACCACGAGCGCGTCATTTATATCTTTTAGCGATATTTTTACGTCCTCATCTCTTGCCAGCACCAGACAGTTAGAGCAATTATCCAGCTTAACATTGTCCGTGTTGTCTGCAATTACTACATTACTATTCGCATCTACCGCGTTCTTTATATCCGCATAATATTTATGTATAGCTTTATATCCACCTATATCCATCCATATAAACTCGCCTGATACCATAAAAAGATCATCCAAAAGTTCAGATAGCACAGTATCTACCGGTCCGGCTGCGCGCCCTTCAGGCGTCTCCTTAGCTTTTTTCCATTTGGCCATCTCCGCGAAAGCTGCTCTTTCAGTCTCATCGGTAGCATCGGGTCTCGCTATCGCGCTAAAGTGTGCGCCGTATTCCGGGGCAACCTGATTAAATTTGTCTATCACCACATTCGGTCTTACAATATACATGCCGCTATTGTACATTGTCTTTCCTTCCGCAATCATCTCCTCGGCTACCGATATGGGAGGCTTCTCTTTAAAGCTATCCACTACTACCGCGCCGTCATAATAGGTATTGTCGCCCATCCGTATACATCCGTATTCCGACGAAGGACCTATGGTTATCATATCTACACCCATCGTCCCCATTACCGGGTTGAATTTAGCTATTTTTGAAGCCAACATATACGCTTCCTGGAATTTCCCCGAATCAACGTCTATATAATGGTCCGCGGTCTGGATAAACATAACATCATCACCGCGTCCGAGTTTCGCAAGTTTAGCGGCAGCATACCCTATAGCTCCGGAAGTATCCGCAGCTTCGGGTTCGGTGAAGATATTGTTCTTTGGTATCCCAAGATCTTTTATTTTATCGTATATTGCGTCCTTAAGCGCGGGTATGGTCTGAATATATACGTTTTCAGGACCAAGATTCTCAACGACCCTGACGGCCGCCATCCTGACCAAAGCCATATCAACCATTTTATCGGTTACCTGCTTAGGTTCTTTTTTCGTGCTCAGCGGGAACAATCTCTCCCCGCCGCCGCCCGCCATGATAACGGTTACAACATCTTGACCAGTTATGGTTTCTTCTTTATTAGCCGTCTCAAACAACTCAAATAAAGATGTTTTTCCTGCAGCTTCGGTTTCACCTATAAATGCCTTTTCTAATAGATGTTTTTTTATTCGGAGCGGCTTCTTTTTAGAAACTTCCAATATGGCTTCATTCAATAACCCTCTTGTTTCCGGATCATCACTTGAGTCCTTTATCCCCGAAAGAATAATTCTCCTAAAAGCAGAAAAATCTCTTTCCTCGTTTCCTATTTCATATGCTGCTTCCATCGCTTTCTGCAGTGAAAGATTGTTTTTTTGCGCCACAGCTTTTTTGGCTAAAGCTATGGCTTCTTGCGCTGTTATGAGATTTTCGTTCACTGCCGCGCTGAGCGATCTTGGTTTTGCAGGCGCGTTAAACTGTTCGGCAAAGATCTTTATCGCGACAGCCCTAAGAGCCATATATGTGCTCTCTGTATCGCTTATTCTATTGGTTATATCTTTTGTTTTTTCTATTTTCTGCAGCTCACCCCATATGCTCTCAAGATATACGCTGAGAAGGTCTTTCTGATAACTCCTGTCGTTCCATATTTCAGGCCATTTGCCATCGCCGACTTCCTGCATAAGGTTACCGTGTACTTTTAGCAGCCATTCATCGGTAGCCATAGAAACGGCTTCTGTGAAAGTGTCCTTTACCCTATTTATAAAAGTCGCCTCGTCCAGACCGTCTATACTTCCAAGCTCCTCTGAAAGTTTTTCAAGTTTGGCTGTGCCTTTCTCATCGAAAAGCATATGGGCGTAACCTATTCTGTAGAGCGGTGATACCAGTTCCTTGGCCGTTTGAGATGCCATATTATCCTGAGAAGAAGACGTCCCTATCCCCGGCATAACGGTGCTTTCGGTGATGATGTCCTCAAGGGATGTTCTCTGATTGGTCAGCACTTTTATATACGGCGTTTCGACGTCTTTCGTTATCTTTGGTGTTACTACCACATATGAGACGCCTTTTTCTTCAAGGAGATCTTTCATCCCTCTTGTGTGGAAACCGCCGGCTATCAGGACACATCTATCTTTGCCCTGTTTCTCCATCTCGCTCAATGTGTTGTCTATAAGGGCCCTGTCCCTTTTCATGGCTATTTCATAGAAATCTATCATATTCGGGAGGTTATTTACTATCTCCGCCGGCACATCGCCTATTGAATAGTTGAGGTTATATTTTGAGCTCGATCCGTCTATGAATAAGAAAATATCCTCGATAGAAGCTTTACTTGAATACTCATTGAACAGGTCATAATCATCGTTAGTAAGCTCTATATTGACGAGGTTGATATACATATTGATTATCTCGTCATACCGGTCAAGCGTCCTATCGGTATCCGAGGTAAAAAATTTCTCCTTTAACTCCCTCTGTATCGCGTCTATTTCCTTGAAAAGCTTCTCATTGTCTATGCCTTCATAGAGCTTCGTATATATGTAGTAGTAGAAAAGATTCGGATATTCCTGGACCATATCTATCTGCTTTTCTCTGGCAAGGTCCCTGAGATAAGAATAAAAATCCACTGCTTTTATATGGCCTTTTTTAAATCTTATGGACTGCGCTACAAGTTCGGCCATTTCTTTTTTGGGAAGTTTTTTACCGAGAACGTCTATATAGGTGCTTCTTTCCGAATCAACGATATCGAAATCTATTTTTTCTTCGTATTCAAGCGTCTGGGTGAGCTTTTTGAAATTGGGGTAATTCTCTATGCCCAGTTTGTTCTTTCCGCATACTTTTTCTAGATACGCGGCATAATCGCTGAGTTCCATCTCTTTTGTATCGAAAGCGCTGATCTTCTGGTCCAGATCTTTAAGTTTCGGCGGATAGATTATCGATTTTAATCTGCTGGTGACCGTTTTCGCGTCGTTAAAATATTTTTCTATTAAGTCTTTATAAGGGTATACTTCGGTGAAAGCTTTAAGGTTCTTTATGTAGTACTCTCTGGTCTCCGCGCCGAAAATGGTGCCCTCATAATCGGAGTTTATCGAAAAGAATTCCGCGCCTGTTATCTCTCCCTTTTTCATGAAATACGTGGCGACTTCTTTGCGTATCTCAGCGTCCGGAAAAGCCCTGAACCATGCCGTGTCAACTATGCCTTCGGCGCCTTCAACGGATATCATGTTGACATCGCATTCGGAGGCAAGCTGTTCTAGCATCTTGTTTATGTTGGTCTGCGCTTCAAAGTTACAATGCGCGTCCTGTATATGTATTATCGTCTTGCCGGAATCACCCTGATACTTGGATTTTATCGTTCCGATATCGATAGCTATACCTATATCTTCGGCGATAAGAGGAGACTTTAAGATCACATCTCCCGGTTTTGCGGCATCCTTTGAAACCGCGGCAAAACTCGCGTTGTAAGAGGAAAATGTGAAGACTAAAATAAGACTTACTATTTTATTCAGCAGACATTTTCTTTTAAGTGATCTCATCATGATCTTATCCTCTCTTTTTATTTTTAAGCGTTAATATTGTACTACAAAAAACAAAATCCCCCTCAAGTTTCCTAATGTTCACGAGAGCAAATATACCTTTCATCTTACTTTTTAATGTTTTACATTTGTTTGTAAATACAGTATACAGTGTATAGAGAAAAATGTCAACGAACAATTTATAACTTTTTTAAACCCTAACAAATACCTCTTTACTACCCAAATATACTATCCGGGGTAATATTTATGCGGATCTTAGTGCTCTGATCCTGCCTTCATTCATGTCGATAAGTTCATCATAACTTAAAGTTTTTGCGGACGGATAAAAGATCAATTTACGCTGGTCTTTAAAGTATATTCCGTTCATCGGAATATTGAC
>JBDRBI010000079.1:0-10216 GCA_043822885.1 Candidatus Omnitrophota bacterium | reverse complement strand
TTATACGGCAATCCGAGATCGGGCGTAATATGCAGATACCACAAAAGCGATGTATTTCTGTCTCTTCCGGATACCGATTATCTCACGGAAGGCATAATGAGAGTAAATATCGAGAATGATGCCGATGAATGGGCAAATATTACGAAATTAGTGTTTGATGCCTACAATGTTCATATTTACTACACCGAAAAGAGAGTGTCCTTGGACGCTTCAGTTAAAATATCAGGTCCGATGACCGCGGAGACCACTTTTTTAAACAAACCCGTCGAGAAAAACTCTACGGCATCCATTGAATTGTATACCGCTCAAAAAATAGTTTCTTTAAACCCTCATTTTTATATGGAGGAAGGATTATGATATTTATGGGAACAACTATATACGGAGACGTTATTTTAAAAGATATTCTTGTATCCGTGTTTATATTGCTGATAAGCCTTCTGATATCGAAATTAATAGTGTTTAAAGTGAGAAGATTATTCGGCGGTAAGGTAGGTAAAACAAATATTGCGCTTATAAGTAAGGGCGTTTTTGCTTTTTTCATTGGCACAGCAATAGTCTCTATCCTTTCGATCTTAGGCATAAATCTTTCGGGACTTCTTGTTGCCGGGGGAGTGACGGGTATAGTGATCGGTTTCGCGAGCCAAAAGGTGGTGGGGAACATGATAGCGGGCATATTTCTTCTTCTGGAAAGGCCCATAGAGATAGGAAGCCCTGTTGAAATTGACGGTAAGACAGGTGTCGTGGAAGAGATTAGTCTGGTATCGACAAAAATGCGCACATTTGAGGGCCTGGCGCTCAGAGTCCCCAATGACAAAATAGTAAATGCTGATATAAAAAACTTTACCGCCAATAAAGCCAGAAGATTCGAGCATAAAATAGGGATCAGGTACTCTGACGACGCGAAAAAAGCCGTTGAACTCATAAGTGATCTATTGGATAAACACCCGCTTGTTCTAAAAAATCCCGCCCCGCAGGTTTTCATAAATGATCTTGGAGACAGTTCCGTTGATATCATCGTGAGAATATGGGGGCCCACTACCGAATGGTTCAACATCAAGACCGAGACTTTATGGGAGATCAAGTGCCTTTTGGAAGCAAACGGCATGGAAATACCTTTCCCTCAAAGAGTTATGTGGTCCGTGGATAAAACTTGACCGATAATTTTCGTAACACGTCATTACGAGAGATCAGCCGAACGTGTCTCCCATTACCGTCATTACGAGGAATCCGCCGAACGCGTCTCCTGTTACCGTCATTACGAGGAATCCGCCGAACGCGTTTCCTGTTACCGTCATTACGAGGAATCCGCCGAACGCGTCTCCCATTACCGTCATTACGAGGAATCCGCCGAACGCGTCTCCCATTACCGTCATTACGAGGAATCCGCCGAACGCGTCTCCTGTTACCGTCATTACGAGGAATCCGCCGAACGCGTCTCCTGTTACCGTCATTACGAGGAATGAGCAGAGCGAATGACGAAGTAATCTCTATAAAAATAGGCGTTTTGAAAAATGTTCTTGCTTTTTTCGGTATAATTTCGGATAATATCTGTACAGTATTTGATCATGTATATCAAGAAGGACAATGGCGTTCTTTTTTCTTCTGTACTAATGTACAGGCGAGAAAGAACGCCTTTTTTTCAAAGGGATAAGAATAATGCATAAAATAATCAGAAAAGAACAATTAAATCCTGAGATATGTCTGATAGAATTTGAGGCTAAAGATCTCGCCGAGGCGGCAAATCCCGGACAGTTCGTCATATTACGCATAGATGAGGCCGGGGAGCGATTTCCTCTCACCATTTATGATTTTGACAGAGAGAAGGGAACCATAACAATTGTCTGCCAGGCCATCGGCATGAGCACAAAAAAACTTTGTTCTCTTTCTGAAGGTGACGTTATCAGTGATGTCGCGGGGCCGTTGGGACACGCTACTAACACAAAGGGTATCGGAAAAGTTATATGCATAGGGGGAGGAGTAGGTACAGCGGAAGCTTATCCTATAGCTAAAGCTATGCAAAGAGACGGAAACGATGTTACGGTCATTATAGGCTCCAGATCAAAGGACCTCATCATATGCGAAAAAGAAATACGCGAATTTTGTGCCAAAGTCCATATAACGACGGACGACGGTTCATACGGTAAAAAAGGGTTCGTAACGGATATTTTAAAAGAGCTTTTGGAAAAAGATACATACAACCTGGTTTTTGCCATAGGGCCCGTGATAATGATGAAGAGGGTATCCGAGATGACCAGGCCCAAAAAGATCAAGACATTAGTGTCTTTGAACTCCATCATGATCGACGGGACAGGTATGTGTGGCGGATGCAGATGCCGTTATAACGGAGAAGTAAAGTTTACCTGTGTTGACGGGCCCGAATTTGACGGCCATCTTGTTGATTATGACGATCTTATCACCAGGCAGGCAAGATATAAAGATAAGGAAGAACGCAGTTTAGATCGTTACGCTGAAAAATGCCGGATAGGTTTAAATTAAAAAAAGAGAAGTTTAAAAATGAGAGAACAAACGCCGCAAGAACGTATTAAAAATTTTAAGGAAGTTCCTTACGGGTACAATGAGGAAGAGGCCGTAGCTGAAGCCGCTAGATGTCTTCAGTGTAAGACATCCCCGTGCGTTAAGGGCTGTCCGGCCGAAATAGACATCCCAAGATTCATAAAAGCCATCAAGGAAAGACGGTTTAAAGACTCAAGCGCGATAATAAAAGAGACTAATAATCTTCCCGCTGTATGCGGAAGGGTATGTCCGCAGGAAGACCAATGCGAGAAGGTATGCGTCCTCATTAAGACGGGTAATCCCATTAATATAGGAAGTTTGGAAAGATTTGCCGCGGATCAGGATATGCAGGATGAGACCGGCGAAGAGAAAAGCGCGGCAACAGTAAAAGGAACCGGAAAGAAAGTCGCGGTGATCGGAGCGGGGCCGGCAGGCTTGACCTGCGCGGCGGATCTGGCTAAAGAAGGGCACAGTGTGACCATTTTTGAAGCGCTTCATAAACCGGGCGGCGTTCTTACTTACGGTATCCCTGAATTTCGTTTGCCGAAAAGCATGGTAATGAAAGAAGTCGAGGGAATAAAGAAGCTAGGCGTAGAGATAAAACTCAATTATGTAATAGGGAAAATAAAGACCATAGATAAATTGCGAAAAGAAGGGTTTGAAGCGTTCTTTATCGCCACGGGTGCTGGGCTTCCGCATTTCATGGAGATCGACGGTGAAAACCTTAACGGTGTGTATTCGGCTAATGAGTTTCTCACGCGGGTCAATCTTATGAAGGCGTATAAATTCCCGGAATATGATACGCCTATTAATATCGGTAAAAAAGTCGCCGTCATCGGCGCGGGTAATGTAGCGATGGATTCGGCGCGTTGCGCTCTCAGGCTAGGCGCCGAAAAAGTATATATAGTTTACAGGCGTACGGAAGACGAGATGCCCGCGAGGATAGATGAGATACATCACGCGAAAGAAGAAGGCATAGAGTTCCATCTTTTAACGACGCCCGTTAAAATATTGGGAGACGGCAAAGGCAATGTAAAAAAACTGCTTTGTCTCAAGAACAGACTCGGGGAACCGGATGATTCGGGAAGAAGACGGCCTATAGCTATCGAAGGTTCTGAATATGAGATGGATATGGATACCGTTATCGTAGCTATCGGGAACGGGCCGAATCCCCTTTTATTGAACACGGTAGACGGTCTTAAACTGAAAAAATGGGGAAATATAGAAGCGGATAACGACGGAAAGACCAGTGTCAAGGATATCTTCGCGGGCGGGGATATCGTTACGGGCTCGGCTACGGTAATAGCCGCGATGGGCGCGGGTAAATATGCCGCGAGAGCCATAAATAAGATGTTATAGAAATAGGGAGGAGGAAAAAATGGCAACAAAATCTAGTTATGTGAAAAGGGTGCTGGAGACGGTAAAAAAACGTAATCCGGGAGAACCGGAATTTCTTCAAGCAGTTACGGAAGTACTTGAATCTCTCGCGCCTGTACTTGAAAAACACAAGAAATACGAAAAAGCGTGTATTCTAGAACGGCTTGTCGAACCCGAGAGACAGATCATATTCCGCGTATCGTGGCAGGATGATCAGGGTGAGTTCCAGGTCAACCGCGGATTTAGATTTGAGTTTAACAGCGTACTCGGGCCCTACAAAGGCGGGTTACGTTTACATCCAACCGTGAATCAAAGTATCTTGAAATTTCTCGGATTTGAACAGGTAATTAAGAATTCTTTAACTACGCTTCCTATGGGTGGAGGTAAAGGCGGATCTGATTTTGATCCTAAAGGCAAATCGGATAACGAAGTAATGCGTTTTTGCCAGTCTTTTATGACCGAACTTCAGCGTCATATCGGTCCTGACACGGACGTTCCCGCCGGAGACATCGGTGTCGGCGGACGTGAAATAGGATTTATGTTCGGACAGTATAAGCGTATACGTAATGAGTTTACCGGTGTTTTGACGGGTAAGGCCCTGAACTGGGGCGGATCCTTTATACGTTCGGAAGCTACGGGCTACGGCGCGACTTATTTCGCGGAAGAAATGCTTAAGACCCGCAACGAAACGCTCAAAGGTAAAACCGTTGTCGTTTCGGGTTCGGGGAATGTTGCCCAGTACACGGTCGAAAAGGTCAATCAGCTGGGAGGAAAAGCCGTTTCTTTGTCGGATTCCGGCGGTACAGTTTATGATCCGGCCGGCATAGACGCCGAAAAACTCGCTTTCGTCATGGAACTTAAGAACGTGAAACGCGGGCGTATTAAAGAATATGCGGACAAGTACGGTTGTGAATACAAAAAAGGCGAAAACCCGTGGAGCATCAAATGTGATTGCGCTTTCCCGAGCGCCACACAGAATGAGCTCGACGGAAAAGACGCGAAGACCCTTCTGAATAACGGTTGTTATCTTGTTTCAGAAGGCGCTAATATGCCGTCAACTCCGGAAGCCGTGGATCTATTTATTGAAAAGAAGATCCTTTACGGTCCGGGTAAAGCGGCAAACGCCGGCGGTGTAGCTACTTCGGGTCTTGAGATGAGCCAGAACTCACAGCGTTTAGGCTGGACACACGAGGAAGTTGACCGGAAACTTAAAGGCATTATGGTCGCTATCCATAAACAGTGCGTGGACGCGGCCGCGGAATACGGTCAGCCGGGTAACTACGTTCTCGGCGCGAATATCGCCGGTTTCGTAAAAGTTGCCGACGCGATGCTGGACCAAGGGCTGGTATAAAGAGGGCATAGAAGAGAGACCATAGACGATAGACCATAGGCAAGAGACCATAGGCAAGAGACCATAGACTATAGACCCGTCCCGGGCGCAATTAAAAGCGCCCGGGACGGAAAACAGAGAGTTCCTGTCATTGCGAGTCCGCCAACAAAGGCGGACGAAGCAATCCCCACAAACGCTCCCCAATCTCGCAATTTTATTGTATAATACGCATATGACCCAGCAATTTACCGGACGATTAGAGAAGATCGACGATCAAAGATGGCTTATACCCAAAAGTTATATGAAAGGTATGAAAGTCCCCGGCATCATATTTTCGGACGAAGATATGATAAAAAGCATCATAAAAGATAATGCTCCGCAGCAAGTGGCTAATGCCGCGCATCTTGAGGGGATAGTCAAAGCAGCTATGGCAATGCCCGACATACATTGGGGATACGGGCTTCCTATAGGCGGGGTTATAGCCACGGATATCGATAATGGCGGGGTAATAACTCCGGGAGGGGTCGGATATGACATAAATTGCGGAGTTCGTCTCCTTAAAACGGATCTTAGGGAAAGAGACGTTGCCTCACGCATAGAGGAACTTATAGACACGCTTTATTCTAAGGTTCCGACGGGTGTCGGATCTACCGGTAACATTAAGGTAAATTTTGACGAAGAGAAAAAAATATTGATACAAGGCGCGAAATGGGCGGTTGACCGCGGATACGGAAGGAAAGACGACCTTGAGTACTGTGAAGAGAACGGCGCGATGAAAGGGGCCGATCCCGAACAGGTCTCTAAAAGGGCTCTTGAAAGAGGTAATGACCAGTCCGGTACGCTCGGTTCGGGTAATCATTTTCTGGAAGTACAAGTCGTAGACGAGATATACGATAACGATACCGCCGGGATCTTTGGATTGGAAAAAGGTCAGGTCACCGTGATGATACATACGGGAAGCCGAGGATTGGGACATCAGATCTGCGGAGATTATGCCGGTAAAATGGCGAGATCAATGGAGCGTTTCAACATAAACATACCTGATCGTCAGCTTTCATGCTCTCCGGTCAAGGATAGAGAAGGGGAAAATTATTTATCCGCCATGAGATGCGCCGCGAATTATGCGTGGTGTAACCGTCAGATAATAACGCATCTTACGAGAGGATCTTTTCAAAAAATATTCGGACAGGCGGCCTTCGAAAAGAATATGACTTTAGTGTATGATGTCGCGCATAACATCGCGAAAATAGAAGAATATGCGATAAACGGCGAAAAAAAACAATTATGTGTTCACCGGAAAGGAGCGACAAGAGCTTTTCCTCCCGGACACAAAGATATACCCGATAAATATAAAAAAACAGGTCAGCCTATTCTTATTCCCGGGGATATGGGGAGATGTTCATATGTTCTTGCCGGAAGGAAAGGGGCTGAGGAAACTTTTTATTCTACATGTCACGGAGCGGGGAGATTATTATCAAGAACGGCCGCCCAAAAATTAACAAAGGGCCGCGCCATAGCCCGAGAACTTGCTGAGGCAGGTATAACGGTTAGATATACCGGGAGGCATACACTTAATGAAGAGGTCTCGGACGCTTACAAAGACGTTAACAAAGTTGTGGATATTGTGGAAAAAGCCGGCCTGGCGGGGAAAATAGCTAAATTACGGCCGATCGGGGTTATTAAGGGATGAGCGGTGAATGGGGAAGAGGGACCGGTTTTCCCCTACGTCATTGCGAGGAGCCGAAGGCGACGAAGCAATCTCATTACACAAGCATCGTCAGGAGATTGCCGCGCTCACTTCGTTCGCTCGCAATGACGGAAGACAAGCAAGACACCGGTTTCGCCTTCGTCATTGCGACCCCCGCTGTTCCGCTTTGCGGAGCAAAGCGACGGGAGGAAGCAATCTCTTAATCAATTTGCATAATGCGGGAATACGTGATATATATAGATAAAAAAAAGATAAGGAAAACATATGCTTGATCCTAAATTTATAAGAGAAAACGCCGATCTTGTAAAAAAATCCATAAAAAACAGGAATAATGATCCGGCGATTATAGATAAATTCTTAGCACTTGATGAAAAACGCAAAAAATGCGTCTATGAGACGGAAGATCTGAAAAAACGAAAAAACGAATCTTCTAAAAAGATAGGCGAGCTTATAAAAGCAAAAAAAGACGTTAGATCCGCTAAAGACGAAGTGAATGTCCTTACCGAAAAGATAAACGGACTTGACGAGAAATTAAAGAAGACAGAGGAAGAGTATAAGGCCATTCTGGATATCATACCTAATATCCCGCATGAAAGCGTTCCGATAGGAAAGAGCGAAAAAGACAATCGATCGGTCAAGGAAGAGGGGAAAATTCCCAAGTTTTCTTTTACTCCGCGGGATCATATGGAACTCGGGAAAATAAATGACCTCTTCGATTTTGAAAGAGGCGCCAAGATCTCGGGATCGGGTTTTCCGCTATATGTGGGAAGAGGCGCGAAACTCGAAAGAGCTCTTGTAAATTTTATGCTGGATGTGCATATAAAAGAACACGGGTATAAAGAAGTGTTTCCGCCTTTTTTAGTTAACCGCTCAAGCATGAGAGGGACGGGACAAATACCGAAGCTGGAAGAGGACATGTACCGCCTGGAAGCGGATGACCTTTTCTTGATACCGACAGCTGAAGTTCCCGTTACGAACATGCATATGGAAGAAGTGCTGAAGGAAGAAGATCTTCCTATATACTACACGGCATACACCGCGTGTTTCAGAAGAGAAGCCGGATCATACGGGAAGGATACCAAAGGGCTTATTCGGGTGCATCAGTTCAATAAAGTAGAAATGGTAAAATTTACACGTCCCGAAGATTCTATGGATGAACTTGAAAAATTATTAGTAGATGCGGAAGACATTCTCAAACGTTTGGAACTGCCGTACAGAGTGCTGGAACTTTGCACGGCGGATATAAGTTTCGCGGCGCATAAATGTTATGATATAGAACTATGGGCGCCGGGATCTAACAGATGGCTCGAAGTATCAAGCTGCTCCACATTTTCGGATTTCCAGGCGCGAAGAGCTAATATCAAATATAAATCGAAAGACGCTTCGCAGAAAGCGCAATATGTTCATACATTGAACGGATCAGGAGTGGCTCTTCCGAGACTCGTGATAGCGCTTTTGGAAATGAATCAGAATGAAGACGGATCCATCAACATCCCCGAAGCGCTAAGGCCGTATTTCGGAGCGGACGAGATAAAGAGTGAATAGTGAATAGAGGGACGAAGGAAGAGGGACGAAGGACGAGAGACGAGGGACCGGTTTCGCCTCTGTCATTGCGAGGAGGCCGACCTGTGGTGAGCGAAGTCGAACCAAGGCCGACGCGGCAATCTCATCCGCATAACGCGCTAACTTAAAAACCATGTTTCTTAAATTTTTCAGAACTATCATAGGATTATTATTCGTACCTGTGGCTATAGGTACGGCAAAAGCTTTTGGCGCGGCTATTTCGCAAATAAGCTTTCTGAACGGGGTATTTCATATCCTGGAAAGAGGGACTCTTGTATATCTTTTATTCCACGTTCTTGTAGCCCGTCCTATTTATCTGTATGTGTTGGGACATGAAACTGTACATGTCTTGGCGACGTGGATATGCGGCGGAAAAATAGTCTCGTTTAACGTTACTCCTTCCGGAGGGAACGTATCAACATCAAAGACCAATTTTTTTATAGAACTTAGTCCGTATTTTGTACCGCTTTATACGATAATAATAGGTATTATTTTTGCTTTCCTGAGGATGATAGATAAGGTCCCGGTATTTTTGCCGGAAATGCTGCTTTTTATGATAGGCCTTTCATTGGCTTTTCATTTAGTGATGACCGCGGAAGCTCTCAAAATCAGACAGCCGGACATAGTAAAATCAGGCATGGTATTTTCATTCGTACTGATATTTGTATGTAATCTCGTAGTCGTAATAGCGGTCTTTGCGCCCATTTTTTCCGATATCTCATTCACAAATTTTATCCGTCAAGCATATGACGGATCCATTGACGTATACCGAGATCTATACGCCAGATCACAATATCTATACGCGCATTATCTTGTGAAGCAGGGTTGATAGGAACAGGAATGAAAACGGGAAGAGAGTTTATTCTCTTCCCGTTTTGGTTTTTACTGGCGGAGGAGGTAGGATTCGAACCCACGGTACCTTTCGGCACAACGGTTTTCAAGACCGCCGCGATAGACCAGCTCTGCCACTCCTCCGCTCGCTATAACAAATTACAAACACACTATTTATAATGATACTCGATTTTGCCTGTTATTTCAAATTGTTTCTTGCGCCGATAAATAGGGGACAGACACTTGTGTCCCTACTTTTTAATGGATGACATCCCTATTAATTCCCAAGTATGTTGGGGACAGGTGCCCTATTGAAGCAGGCGACATCCTTCTTCGTTCTTTACTATTTCCGCTTGCTGGTAGAACTTCGAAGGGATAGTTCCTGCGTAGCTGTACCAGCAGTTAACATTATCTAACAGCAAAGCAGAACACATGCAAAGCTAAATCCTAAACGGTGCAAAAATCACTGTCACTGTCAAGAAATAGAGCATCAGTCCATCTTGACTCTCTGACTCTAATGAGCGAAGCGAATGATGACTCTCTGACTCTTATCCCCTCATATCAGTCAATCACTCCGAACTACGAACTCATAACTCTGAACTTTCTTCCTTCTCTCTTCTACCCTCTATCCATATACCACGCAGGGTATACGGCAGTGAACCCTGTGTGGTTCACTGCTGCTCTCTTTTTGATCTCATGGTGTGGCACCAAATGGGATGTCCCCATCCCTTACGAATAAAGGGAGAATGGAAGAATTGAAATAATAAAAGCTTATAAAAGGAAGAAAGTATGGTAAAATAATACAAAGCTTGTGCTTGCGATAGCAGGCTTAGGAAAGCTCAATATGGTTTTTCTATATAAAAAAAACAATGTAATACGTGTCGCCAAGGTGA
>JBDRBI010000078.1:0-12111 GCA_043822885.1 Candidatus Omnitrophota bacterium | reverse complement strand
TTTGCCCCTTTATTAGTTCGTAGTTCATTGTTCGTAGTAGCGGCGTCTAGCTATGCCATTGCAAGACCTGACAGTATTTGTCATTGCGAGACCCGTCAACACCCTGTCATTGCGAGGCCTCAGGCCGAAGCAATCTCTTAGAACAGATTGCTTCGCTTCGCTCGCAATGACGGAAACAGTAATTCCTTGCAATGACGGGTCTATCGTCTATCGTCTATGGTCCTTTTTATTATTTCTTTAGCTTTTTTTATCGCTTTTTCTAATCCTTCCGGATCTTTCCCGCCGGCTTGAGCAAAAGACGGGTTCCCCCCGCCTCCTCCGGATATCTCACCCGCGACAGAATCTACTATGTACTGCGCGCTGATACCTTTGTCTATTAAACTTTTATCCGCCGCGCAAAGCAAATACGCCTTCCCGTCTTTGCTTCCGCCCAAAAGCACAACAGCCGGATCCGTTTTTTTGCAGAGGTATCCGATAGTTTTGCGCAATACGGACATATCCGTGTTTTCCAGAACACCCGATATAAATTTTATTCCGCTTAAAATTTCCGCTTTTGAAGCAAATCCGTCGGCCTTTTCTCTGGCCGAACTAAAAACATCTGCTTCCTGCTCTTTTTGTTTCTTTTTAGCCGCTCTCTTAAAAGATCCGAGTTTATCAGAAAGAGCGGGTATTATCCTCTCTTCCAGATCATGTATTAATTTAGCGTCTATCTCGGTTTTTCCGTCTATAATATTCCGCGCTTCGTATCCTTCGGCGGATAGGTCCTTTCCCTCCGAAAGATCTTCGAGCTCCCCTAGTATGCCGGACAGATGCTCTTTTATCCAGTTTTCCGCGCCGGGTCCGGTAACGGCTTCAATTCTGCGCACGCCGCTGGCGATAGAACTTTCTCCCGTGATCTTGATGATCCCGATATCCCGGGTATTATCTACATGCGTACCTCCGCACAGTTCTTTAGACCTTGTTCCGACGGTTACTACCCTTACTTTATCGCCGTATTTTTCGCCGAAGAAAGAAAGCGCGCCTTCCGCTTTAGCGTCATTCAGCGCTTTTTCCTCTTTGCATACATCAATATTCTCTCCTACCCATTCATTGACGATATCCTCGATCTTTACTATCTCTCTTGTACTCAGTTTTTTCATGTGAGTAAAATCGAATCTTAATCTTTTGTTATTAACAAAAGACCCTGACTGTTTTACGCTTTCTCCCAAAACTTCTCTTAAAGCCGCCTGCAAAAGATGAGTGGCCGTATGATTACTCGCGGTCCGTTTTTTCTTCTCTGAATCCGCTTCCAAAGTCACTTTATCGCCTTTGGAAAAAGATCCTTTTTCGACGGTCACAAACAGCACTTTTCTTCCGTCAGACGCGACGGTATTAATGATATCCATGCGGGCTCCGGGCTTAGAAATAGTACCCGTATCTCCCACCTGTCCTCCGGATTCAGCGTAAAGAACCGAACTTTGAGGGGATGTTATCAGTTCCGCGCAATCTCCTTCGGATAGGATCTCCGCTTCTTCATCGCTCTTCAAAATAAAATCCAGTTTCACATCAAGCGGCATCTTGTCAGAAAAAGAAGGTTTCGGCGCGCCGTTAAAACTATCCGGTTTAAATATAAAATCACAGGACATGTCGCTTTCTTTCCGCGACTCCTCTTTTCTTGTTTCCATTAGTTCCGTGAATCCTTCTACGTCTAGATCTAAGCCTCTTTTATCGCATATGTCTTTTATCACTTCCAAAGGCATACCGTATGTATCCACAAGCTTAAAAATCTTATCTCCCGTTAACATCTTTTTATTCCCCGAAAGCATGTTGTCCATGACCGGCATGCCGGATCGAAGTGTCTCCTCAAAACGCTTTTCTTCTTCTTTGACTATCGCCGCTATGTGCTCCCTTTTGTCATAAATATCGGGATAAGTTTCCTTAAATCTGTCGGCAATGATCAGCACCACATTAAAAAGAAAAGGCTCTCCCTTTGCTTTTCCTCTAAGATATGCCCTCCTTATGAGTTTGCGTATAACATACCCTTGTTTCTCGTTCGAGGGGGAGACCCCGTCGGATATAGCGAACACAGCGGCGCGCAGATGATCGGCTATAAGGTATACCTCGTTTTCCGGCACTTTTTCCGCGCAAGACCCCAATTCCTTCTTGATGCCGGTCAATATCCCGGTGAACAGATCCGTGCCAAAATTAGTGTATGTACCCTGTTTGACCGCGGCTATACGCTCAAGCCCCATACCCGTATCAATATTCTTGTTCGGAAGAGGAACGAGTGACCCATCGCTTTTCCTTTCGAATTCCGTAAATACAAGATTCCATACTTCGACAAATCTTCCGCAATCACAGGCGGGACTACATCCTTTCTTTCCGCATCCCAGCTTCTCTCCCCAATCGTAAAAGATCTCAGAACACGGTCCGCATGGCCCGTTAGGCCCTTTTTCCGGAGCATTAGCCGGCCAGAAATTATCTTCCGCGCCGAGTTTAACTATTTTTTCCTCCGGCACTTTTACCTCATCCCGCCAGACAACAAAAGACTCTTCATCCTTTTCATAAACGGATGCCCACAATTTCTCTTCCGGGATATTCATCTCTTTCGTCATGAACTCCCATCCCCAGAGAATAGCTTCCCGTTTAAAATAATCTCCGAAAGAGAAATTTCCCAGCATCTCAAAAAATGTATGATGCCGCGGAGTTTTTCCGACATTTTCTACGTCAGCCGTTCTGATACATTTTTGCGATGAAGCGGCGCGTTTATACGTTATATTCTTTCCCATGAACTGATCTTTGAACTGGTTCATCCCGGCTCCGGTAAAGAGCAAAGTAGGATCGTTCTCGGGCACAAGAAGATCGCTGGGGACAATGACATGTCCCTTCTTCTTAAAAAACTCCAAAAATCTTTTTCTTATTTCGTCAGCATTCATATTTCGCGACTATTCTGTCATTGCGAGGGAGTAAAACGACCGAAGCAATCTCTTTACAAGTCATTATCCTTTAAGATTGCCGCGTCGGCTTCGCCTCCTCGCAATGACAGCAATTCACTGTCCACTCTGTAAGTCCGTCAAAAACCTCTCAACCAAATCTTCCGCTGTTTCCTGATCAAAGCCCCGCGCGAGAAGCTTTCTGAAAAGTTTTATCTTTTTATCTCCCGTTGATATCCCTTTGAGCCGGCTAGACTCGCTCTGCATCAATCCTTCCGCTATTTTCTCATCTTTTAGATCGTCGGATCTTTCAATAAAAACCGCGATAATGATATCCTCGGATATACCTTTTTTGATAAGTTCATCTTTTAAAACGCCTTTTGCCCTTGGACTTGTCCTTAAGCGGTACTCGATCCATTCTTTGGCAAAACTTACGTCATCAAGAAGAGATCCTTTCTCCAGATCGGCACTAAGCGCATCTATAACCTTCTCGTCGTAGCCCTTTCTCCTTAAACGCTCTCTGATTTCGTGCCTGGTCCGCGACCCGTGGGATAAAAGTCTGAGACAATAACGCTTAGCTTTTTCTTTGTCTTTTTCCATTTAGATACGCGCTCCGCTCCGGAACGAATGCATCAGTTCCTATTTCATACCGGAAGCTTTTTTGATCTCGTTCTCTATTTTGTTCAAGAGACTCGTATTTTCTTTAAGATAAAGCCGCGCGTTCTCTTTGCCTTGCCCTATCTTTTCTTCCCCGTATGAAAGCCAGGTGCCCGTTTTTTTAATGACCCCTATCTCTTCACCCATGTCTATCACGCTGGATGATCGGGAGATACCTTCGTCGAACATGATATCAAATTCGGCTGTCCTGAACGGCGCCGCCACCTTATTCTTGACCACTTTGGCTTTTACACGATTGCCTATTACCCTTTCACCTTTTTTCAGCGAAGCTATGCGTCTCAGATCAATTCTGACGGAAGAGTAGAACTTAAGGGCGTTTCCGCCCGTCGTTGTCTCGGGATTCCCGAACATGACGCCTATTTTCATGCGTATCTGGTTTATGAAGATCACACATGTCTTAGATTTACTTATGACCGCTGTAAGTTTTCTGAGAGCCTGACTCATAAGCCGCGCCTGAAGGCCCATATGAGAATCTCCCATATCCCCTTCTATTTCTTTTTTCGGAGTGAGTGCCGCCACAGAATCTATTACTATTACGTCAAGCGCGTTACTTCTCACCAATGTTTCGGCTATATCAAGCCCCTGCTCACCGTTATCGGGCTGAGATATCAGAAGTCTATCAAGATCCACACCGATCATTTTGGCGTATGTCGGGTCAAAAGCGTGCTCGGCGTCTATAAAAGCCACTTCTCCGCCCGTTTTCTGAGCATTGGCGAGTATGTTAAGCGCTAGTGTGGTCTTTCCGCTGGATTCAGGCCCGAATATCTCAACTACTCTGCCTCTCGGTACTCCGCCTATGCCCAAAGCATTATCCAGGGCAATGGACCCGGTGGGTATGAACCCCACTTCTATCTTGTAGCCCTCTCCCATCTTCATTATGGCTCCCGCTCCAAAATCCTTTTCGATCTTGCTAAGCGCCAATTCCAGCGCTTTATCTTTAACGCTGCTTTCTCCGCTCGAGATTACTTTATCCGTTTTCTTAGACATAATGTCCCCCCTGATTTTATGTTACTCCTTCCGGAGTCTTACGTTAGATAGTACTTAATATTATTGTTACTCATTATACAGACATGCCATATTCCTTGTAAAGCCTTTTATTGACCAGTACTACATTCCTGTTAAATCTTCCTCAACATACTCGAACAAAAAATCGTCATCCCGGACCCCGGATCCCCCGTCGTTTTGCTTTGCAAAACAAAGCAGCGGGGGTCCGGGATGACGATTTTTATCACCCCCCTACTATAGTAGACACATTTTTTCGGAAAATTATCTCAAAAAAAATGTGAGGCATAAAAACAATAGTAGACATTTTAGGGGCGGTTCGCGAACCGCCCCTACATTTTTAAAATGGGAATTCGACAAGAGGGGTATGTATAGCGCCTTTTGAGGTGAGGTCGGATCTAAATAGGATTATTTTGGATATCTTGGTTATTATCGGGGATACGGTTATCGAGGCTATTGCTTCTTTCAATTGTTGTACATTCTTGCCGCTTTTTAATCTACACAATGTAATATGTGTTTCAAACGGCTTTGCTGTTTTATCAAAACTCTCTTTTTCTAATACATCATCGATCTTGGAATGTAGTTCTTGAATTTCACTATTTTGGTCCTCTGCTCCCACCCATACAACTTTAGGTCTTCTCCAATTTGGAAAAACGGATATATTCGATAACATTATCTTGAACGGATCTGCTTCACTGGCTATTTTTTTTAATTTAGTCTCTATCCCCGCTATTCTATCTTCATCGATCGATCCCAAAAATCTCAATGTAATATGAACTGTTCCCGGGCGTACCCATTTAGCTTCTACATCAGTTTTCTTTAATACGGAAATTATTCTTGAGATCTCATCTTTGGCTTTTTGGGAAAGTTCAATCGCTATAAATGTGCGTATATAATTCATAAAAATAAAAATCGTCATCCCGGAACTCTGTACCGCGCCTGGTGCAGGGTGTCCGGGATCAAATACACTTCAAGATCAAATTTAACGCCGCTTTAGCAAACTGTTCTTTCATCTGCGATCTATTACCCTTCACCAAAACCTTACGTCCGGCGTTTTTTTCTTCGGAAGAAAATGCCAGATACGCCAGCCCTATGGGTTTTTCTTTTGTTCCGCCCGTAGGCCCGGCTATCCCGGTTATCGAAACGGCTATATCCGTGTCCATCGCTTTTCGCGCGCCGACAGCCATGGATATGGCAACTTCGCCGCTAACCGCTCCGTATTTTTTTATGATCGTTCCCGGGACATTCAGAAAGAATGTCTTGATATCATTAGAATAAGCTACTATGCCGCCCTTAAAGAACTTCGAGGACCCGGGGATATCGGTTATGTTGTTTGAGATAAGTCCGCCGGTGCAGGACTCGGCCACGGCTAAGGTAAGTTTTTTCTTAGTAAGGATCTTTGCGATCTGCTTTTCTATGTTCATGAATTGTATTATACAGGAAAACAAAAAAAATAAAAATAAAAGAGTAGGGGCGCACCCCTACATTTTCACTTCTCTGACTATCCCTATTTTATGCGCGTGTCAATATGGTTCTAAGCTGTTTTATAAGTTCTCTAAGTTCTTCCGTATCGAACCGTGCGGCATCAGGGACGATCCGAAATAGGAATTCTCTGCTGTTTTCGTCGAATAACATTTTATACTCATCGTTCCCGGAATCCGGAGTTTTAACATTCGGTATCATGGCATAGATCTTGCGAAGGTTCTCAGTGCTCCAACCGAAATATTTCCCTGCCGAAAAATACATGATCTCCAATAACGGTATATAGTCGTTTTCCGACAATTGACTGTCATCTATTCCGGCTATAACAGATACACCTTTAAGTTTGTTAAAATGTTTCGAAACATTATCTTCACTAGCGATAATTATGAAGTTCTCTTTCTTCACGCTCTTCAAGTCTCCCTCCAGCCTATCGCTAAGCTCTTTTCCTTCACCCCTGATAACGATAAGATTACGCAATAATCTTGCCAGGTCTTCATTGTTCTTACTGAGTTCCGGAATGAATCTGGTCAGGTCCTGCAGTAAACGGTTAATCTCTCCTTTTCCCAGTTCAGTATCCAGCGCAAGAACGACTTTCTCATTTTTCTTGGAAACGAGAGTTAACGCGTTTACTAAACTGTTTATTACATTTTTCGCATTGTCTTGTATGACCGTGGGCGTAAGATTTTCACCCCTATCCAAAAGAGTTCCCTTCCCGTCTTCACGTGTTTTAATTAACGCGGCTATAGGGGAAAGTTCCATCACACCTCTAGCTAAAGCGGTCAGAAGCGCGCCGCCGCCCGTGGAACGGATGATCTTATCGCTAACTTTTACCCCAGTTTTTTCCTCAGTAATATCAATAGCATTGTTCATGTCCGCACCTGCGGCAAAAACACTTACACCTTTATCCGCCGCTTCGCTGGCAGCTGAGACTAAACTAACAGTCCCTGCAGCCCCCTCCTCTTTTTCAAAAATACCCGTACCGCCGTTTACAATAAGGCCATCACCGGGTTCTAATGAACTAATAAGTTCTGCTATTTTTTCATTGGTCACTTTACCTGTATCGATCTGGGTCTCTTGCTCCCAGAAAAAATCTACCGGCAGTACTACTTGAACCCCGGACTTTTTGATCGCCTCTATTCCGGCTTTAACAAGAGCCAAATTTTTCCCATCTTCCGGGAGTTTTGATTTTCCCATGTCTTTTAATTTCTCTAGCTGTAAGTACGCACTTGCCAAAGCGCCTGTTATGACAATTGTCCCGTTTGATGCGGCGATTTTTTCGGCCAAAAGACCTATGGTCGTGAACTTCTCGAATTTTGCTCCGCCGAACACCGCTACTATCTTACCGGTCACAGATTCTTCAAATTTTATTATTTTTTCTATTTCCTTTTCTAGCGATACACCTGCTGCCCTGTTTTTCGGAGCAAAGAGATTGACGAGTTCCATAGACGCTTCTTCCCCCCGATGCGCTTTATCAAATGCCTCCCCCACATAAGCATCCGCCCGGGTAACATCCTTCAGCCATTTCTCAAACTCCAACCTTTCTTCCACATCTTTCGATCTTTCCGCGGAATAAAAACGTATATTTTCGAACACAAAGAGTATCGTTCTGTCCGGATCCTTTCGTCTGGCTTCTTCCATTGTATCTTTCGCCGAAGAATGATAATAAGGTAACAGCACGATATCGGTGTCTATACCTTCTTCTTTGAATATTTCTTTTGCCCTTTCTACCACAGGAGCCATGGAGAAGTCCTCCTCAAAACCCTCGCCTTTGGGTCTGCCTAGATGAGATATCGCAAAAAGATTTTTAACCCCGGTTTTCTTTACCACGTCCTTTAGAGTCGGTATAGATCCTCTTATTCTTGAATCGTTGCTCACCTTACCGCCTTTTATAGGGGTGTTCCAATCCACACCTATGATCGCGGATTCGATCCCTTCCGGCAGTTCGTCTATTGCTCGTACTTGCATACCCTTATCCGCCGCTAACAGCATACCCTCTCCCTCATCGGGATCCGGAGCCAAGAGCTTCGCTCTTTCTCTTATATCCCTTTGTCTTTTTATGGAATTAAACATATTGAGTAAAAGCCAGTGCATTTTAAACGAATAGCTCATCTCATTATCGTAAGGAACGGTCATTCGCACTATATTTTCCGTGATCTGCCTGATATGATCTAAATATATTATCGACCCTGTCTTCTGACCGCTTATGGTATCTTCCCAGCGATATCTATCTTCCTCATCCCTGTCTGTTTCAGGTCCGAAGACCTTGAGTATTTGAGGAAACTCATCGCCTATTCTTTCGATATATTTTTTTAATACCTTCTCCTGTACTCCGTTAGGAAAGTCCGCGAGAAAATCAAACGCGGAACCTCCGACAACGTTGACATTCCCGTCAATAAGTCCGACCGGGGTTCTCAATGCCGTAAACATCGCTCTGATACGGAAATGTTGTTTTACTCCTTCCGCCGCGCCTGTACTCTTCGGAAAAACATGCCCAAAAGGACCTTTTTTGCCGTCACTCGTATACATATGAAGCGTGGTGGCAAGAACAGAAAGAAGCTTTCCTGTCCCATATCCGCCGAACATTACCGACAGCATAAGGCTTATATGAGAACCTCCGTTTGTGCTGCAGGAAGTAGGAGTCAGATAATGCGCTCCTGTTTCAAAAGCCGCCGGAAGCTTGTGAAGATATCTTCCCAGAAAATGTATTCCACCACCTAGAGGAAGAAGAAGCTTTTGGGCTATCTGGGCCTTAAGATAAATGAACGCGTCTCCGTTTACCATCCTTGTTTCTTCTATATTCGATAAAAGTTCTTCAAGGCGCAGCAGCTCCTCTTCGGGACCTCCGAGAAGTCTGGTCTTTATTTCTTTGTCTGTTATCGTCCTATTTTCTATCTTTCTCACCATGTTCATGGCGGTTATAGCATCAGGCAAAATATTTTTTACTTCCTCATTATTCCCTATTTGAGTGTTTATAGCTCTAATGGCTGTTTCAATCTTTCCCTTATCGTCCAAGGAAATTTGCCCACCCTCAGCTATGTCTATTAAGATGGAAACAAAGCTCTTTAGAGTACCTAGACCGCTCTCAGGCGATATTTTAGTCCCCGCCATCTGCCATGCTGTAATTTTTTCGTAATCATTGGGAGTCAGCAATTGTTCCACAACACCATCACCTATCCACACGCCGCCCGGTGTCGCGTCCGTCATAAGGCCAAAAAATATATCCTCATCTCCGTCCTTTACTATACACGGACGGGGAATATTATCCTGCTCTATGTTCAAAGCTTTTATCTTTTCTGTAAATTCTTTCGCGTCTAATACATAAAAAGTTCCGACATCCTTACCTTCCAACAGCAAATTAACCGTATAAACGGATTTCACGGGAACATCTACCTGAAAATCCTGTTTTGCTTCCAGAACCTTATCTCCTTTGGCGAAAACAAGCTTTCCTTCCGCTATAAGAGAACCGATCGAGGTTAATTCCCCGTCTTTTGTTTTGATCATTAATCCGGAATTTTTTATTACAACATCGCTGAACATCTTCTCAAGAACAGTCCTGGCCGCATCCAGTTTGTCATATCCTTCTTGAGTGATTATCTTGCTTGTTCTTATCATGTATTTGCCCTTGTATGCGGGGTCTTTATCCAAAAGATTTAAGTCAGAAGAAACTCTTAACGCAAGCCCTAAAGTCGCTATACGGCCGGTCGCGTCAAAGACCTCATTGGATTTTTCCGAAGGCGTGATCGTACGAGGCGCATCAACCTTAAGTTTTTTTGATACGACAGCGAAATGATCTTCGCTAAGTATTTCTGAAAGCTGTAAAAGATCGTACGCCCATGCCTCTTTCCCATAATTAGAATACATTTTCAACAGATCCATTTTTTCCCCGGAAGAAAGATTCTCTCCTATGTGTTTTTCGACATTTTTAAATTCTGCTTCGTTCAGTTCAAGCGCATTTTCATTTCTGATCGCTTTGTTGACCCTGTTGAAATAATATCCGACCTCTATCTGAAGCGGCATAAGCGCGGCAATATCTCCAAACCGTCTTTCCGCTGTTTCTCTCAAATGTTTCGATATTTTGTAATAAAGACGTACTATGCTGTTTTCTAATTTTTTATCACCTATACTTACACCTTTTGCGATAGAACCATCATATTTCGGGGTCAACAATAGATACAAAAGCATTGATAACTGCTGCATGCTGTTGAGTTGAGTTTGAAAACTCTCTAAATGCGCTCCGAATCCATTGGCATCTCTATCAGAAACAAACAAGTTCCATTTTTTATCCCATCTTATGTCTTCAAAATCTATAAGGTCTTTTGGGTCTATTTTACCGATAATATCGGTAAGAAGACCGGCATTACTATAATCCCCTTCCTGGAATTCCTTGAGAAAAAACCAGGAATACTTGCCCAAGACATTAAGCGCGTCTTTAGAATCTTTAACCTCTATTTCGCTAAGATCTTTCTCCACCGTTATATCCTGAAGAAGCATTTCGTCGTTTATTTTCTTGTTCAGACTCTCCATAGCTTTAAAGTTCCGTTTCATCCAGAAATGAGTTTTTACAAGAATATCTCCTTTTTCTGTTACAACTGCTATCGCGGATGCGGCGTCAAACGCCATATATCCTATTTTTTTAGGATCCAATAAATGCGACCTGACCTGTTCTTCCTGTATATTGATACCGAGTTTACCTAGTCTATCCTTAAGAAATGCACCGACAATAGCACCTGTTTTCTTCTCGCCCGTTTCGTTCCCGATATTTTCTAGGAGATCAGCAGGTATCTCGCCCTTGGGCATTATTATGGGCAAAACCGCCCATTCATATCCCAACTTCTCAGCGTCAGCGATCCTTCCTTCAGGCTGTTCTACATAAATGCCGTTTTTTTTCAGGAAATCCTGTATAACTATCCTATTTGCGTCATCACCTTCAAAAGAAGTGTCAACCGAAAGAGAAGAAAAGGTATGAAGTATTATGGATCCCGGCAAAATATCTTTTAATGCTTTTAATACTCTTTTATATTCAGCAGCTGAAGCTCTATCTTCCTTGAGCTGCTCCTCAACGTTTTTAATCTTGCCGACAACAACCTCTTTATGGAGATATCTTCCTATGACGATATCGCTGTTGTCTCTTACCGGAGAGGTTACTCTGGGGTTAAAGTACCTTATAGTCACCAGATCCTTATCATCGCTTCCTTTTGTATGATTCACTTTTACCAAGACTTCACCCTTCTCAGGAGTATTTATTACTTCAAAGAATTGACCAATTTCCGGTTTGCTAGCCATTATCTGTCTAATGACTTCTTCGGCATGTTTTCCTACACTTATTATGTCTCTGTTGTGAGGCGTCGCTTCTATTTGTCCGAGGACTTTAGCCAAATACCCTGCCCCGATATTAGCCTTTCCCTCTAAAAATGAAAAATCACTCTCAACCTGTATGTTATCCAAACGCATGATATTTGGATCCGCCCATACAATGCTTTGTACGACCATTAAAAAACTGACCATAAGAGCCAGGATCTTAATGGATTTTGCTTTTTTAGAAATGGTCATGACTTCTCCTTTTTTCTTGCTAACAATGGTCTAATTATTACGCTCTTATTTGAATAATCGCATATTCTAGCTATTTGTACATAAACTTTGGGATTGTCATATTTTAAACCGCGTTATTAATTTTGTCAATCAATCACATGCTAACTTTTTTATAGCTAACAGCTGCAAACAAGCAGACTATATACCTCACTTTTACATTCTTAACCGCAGGAATAAAAAGTCAAGCAGGATGAGGGATGAGGGACGGGGTGTGCTTGTGTAATGTGTGATGTGTTATGTGTGAGGGGAAAGGTACAAGAGGATATTGGAGCGCATCGCAATTTTAGCTTTTTTTATAACTTTTTAGGGGGAATATTGTTAAATGCTGTCTGAGCCCGAACACCTATAAAAACAAGTGAGGGCGAGTTCATTTAACACCCCTAAAAAGTTATAAAAAAAGCGTTAAGAAATTGCGCACAAGCGAAAAGATCCGCTTGTACCGTTAGTT
>JBDRBI010000077.1:0-6508 GCA_043822885.1 Candidatus Omnitrophota bacterium | reverse complement strand
AACGGAGACGCGATGAGTACGGATTTTGTGATGGTAATACATTTTCATCAACCTACCGGAAACTTCGACAGCGTTATCGAACGCGCCAGCGATAAATGTTATATACCGTTCTTAAAGACATTACAAAAATATCCCGAGATAAAAATGACATTTCATTTTACGGGGTGTCTTCTGGAATGGGTCGAAAAAAAACGTCCCGAGATAATATCAATGGTCAAAAAGATGTCGGATTCAGGGCAAGTAGAAGTGATAAGCGGAGGGTTTTATGAACCCATACTCCCGTCTATCCCGTACAGGGACCGGATCCGTCAGATCAAGATGCTGACGGATTATGTGAAAAAGACTTTCTCTTACGTGCCCAAAGGCGCGTGGGTAGCGGAAAGAATATGGGAGCCGTCTCTTCCGTCCGCGCTTAATGAAGCCGGCATAGAATATGTAGTGCTTGATGACACGCATTTTTTGTACGCGGGCCTGAAAAAGGACGAAACATACGGGTTCTACATTACGGAAGACAACTCTAAAACAGTAGCTGTTTTCCCGTCAGACAAAACGTTGAGATACTACATACCTTACAAGACGCCGGCGGAATGTATGGGGTACATGAGATCCGTCGCGGAAAGAGTGAAAGATCCCGTGTTCATTTACGGTGATGACGGAGAAAAATTCGGAGAATGGCCGGGAACACACAAATGGGTCTTCGAAGAAAAATGGCTGGAGAAGTTCTTAAGTGAGCTGAAAAAAAATTCCAATTGGCTTAATGTTATAACGCTTTCCGAATGTTACGAAAAAAGACAGCCCAAAGGCAGAGTGTATTTGCCCGCGGTGTCATATGAGGAGATGCTTGAATGGGCGCTTCCCGCGGATGTAGGGGAACAGCTGGAAAACGTGAAGCAGGACATACAGAACAACGGAAAAGAAGAATGGTATAAACCTTTCATAAGAGGCGGTTTCTGGAGAAATTTTCTGACCAAGTATCCGGAATCCAACAACATGAATAAAAAGATGCTGTATGTAAGCGATAAACTTGAAAAAGCGCGGGGCATAAAAGGAAAAGATGAAAAACTTTTTAAGGAAGCGGAGAAAGCGCTTTTCAGGGGACAATGCAATTGCGCGTATTGGCATGGTGTGTTCGGCGGACTTTATCTATTCCATCTGAGAAGAGCCGTCTACGAACAGCTGGTGCGCAGCGAAAACAAGATAGAGGAAATGATCTACGGGAAAAAAGATATGCTTGAATGTGATGTTCTGGATGTCGACGCGGACAGCTTTGACGAGGTCATCTTGAAAAACAGAAAAATATCCTTATACTTTGACCCTCAGGAGGGAGGAGTTCTCAAGGAGCTTGATTCTAAAAAAACTTGTTCGAATCTGATCAACTCCCTTTCCAGAAAAAAAGAAACGTATCACAGAAAAATAATCGAGAAAGCGGAACGCAGCACATCTCAAGAAGTAAACACCGTTAAGACCATACATGACGGCATACAGGTTCCGGAGAAGGGGATAAGAGAACATCTTAATTATGACTGGTACAGCCGGTCGTCGTTTATCGATCATTTTTTCGATGAAGGAACAAGTAAAGAGGCGTTTGAGAAATGCGCTTACAATGAGCTCGGGGATTTTGTTATTGAGAAATATGATCACAGAATAGAAAAAAAAGATGGAAGAATAGAACTTGTAATGACAAGAAAGGGGAATGTTTCGGATAAGAAGATACGGATAGAAAAACATATAGTACTGTCTAAAAAAGAAGAAGGGTTTAAGGTCTCGTATAAAATAAAGAACGAAAGCGACAGAGATCTAAAAACGGTCTTTGCTCCCGAATTAAATTTGACTATGCCGGAAGCGGATAGTGACAGATATGAGTTATTGATAGACGGCGAAAGTACAAAAAAAGGTTTAAAAGACAGTTTTAGTGAAGAAAAAATTACGAAAGTAGAAGTTAGAGATCATAGAAGCGAATTGTCTTTCCGCATAAGTCTTGATAAAACATGCGGGATTTGGATATTTCCGCTTCTTACGGTCTCTCAATCGGAAAAGGCGTACGAGCTGAATTACCAGAGTACTGTGATCGTTCCCAGGGTGGCTCTGGACCTTGAACCCGAAGGGACGTTTGAGCTCGATCTGGAGACGGAGCTAGTGTAAGAAGGACAAGAATCGTCTCAAACTGTCATTGCGAGCGAAGCGAAGCAATCCCTGTTATTTAAAGATAGATTACTTCGTCGTTCGTCTTCGACGAACTCCTCGTAATGACGGATTTGGAGTGCAATATGAGCTCGATCTGGAGACGGAAATAATATCTACTTGACAATACGTTACCAGTAGAGTTAGAATTTACAAATAGATAGTTATTCTGTAGCGGTATGTCCATATAAAATGAAATAACGTGTTATTGCGTTATAAGGAAGTGAGATGAAAGACAACTCTCGCGTAAGGAAAGAATTGCCTTCTGGTTATGGAGATAATAAGATCGTGCTAATGACAAGGGATCCTCATACACTTTTTTCCTACTGGGAAGTGCAGCAGGGTGTACTCAAAAACGCGGAGGAGTCCGCAAAAGCCGGAGGGAACACATCTTTTAAAAAGGTGTTAAGAATTTATGACGCAACGGGTAACGCGGATACACCGAGGTCCGTTATGGATCTTGAGATAGTAGAGGGGGCGAGCAGTTGGTACATAAACGGAGTTGCCTCCGGTAAAGAGTGGTTGATAGACATAGGTCTCTTATGCCCGTCAGGCGATTTTTTTGCTTTGGCAAGATCAAACGTTACAATAACGCCTTCCAACAGTATGTCAGAAATATGCGATGAAGAATGGATGTGTCCGAAGGAACTTTATTCTAAAATGTTTATCGCGGCAGGTGGAAAAGAAATAGAAAAAGGATCTTTTGGATTTCCGTCTTCAGGCAGTATATCGCTGCGCACCAGAAACGCTTCCGGATCCTTTATACTTGGAGAATAAATAAATGGCAAAAGGATATTTGGCTTTAGTATTGCACGCTCATTTGCCGTTCATACGGCATCCCGAGCATGAGAATTTTTTAGAAGAGAACTGGTTCTTCGAAGCCATAACAGATACATACATTCCGCTAATACGCGTTTTTGACGATCTTCTTTCCAGCGGCACGGATTTTCGTATAACGATATCTTTAAGCCCCACACTCATAAGTATGCTGAGGGACGATCTTTTGGTCTTCAGGTACTTGGCCCATCTGGACAAACTGATGGAGCTTGCTTCCCTGGAGGTCGAAAGGACGCGTTCGGATAAGCGGCTCAATAAACTAGCTAAGATGTATCTTGAGAGATACGAAGCTACAAAACGCGTGTTCTCGGACCAATACAATAACGATCTCACCTCCGCGTTCAAAAAATTTCAGGATAAGGGCAAAGTGGAGGTCATCACATGCTGCGCTACTCATGGTTATCTTCCTCTAATGGATGTGTATAAACCCGCCATAAAAGCTCAGGTAGAGATCGCGGTCAAAACATACGAAGAAGTTTTCGGAAAGAAACCCAAGGGGATATGGCTTCCGGAATGCGGATACTATCCCGGACATGATAAGATACTTGCGGAATACGGTATCCGTTATTTTTTCGTGGAAGCGCATGGAATACTTTTTGGGTCACCACGGCCGAAATTCGGAGTATACAGTCCTTATCTCACAAAATCAGGTACTTTAGTATTGGGCAGGGATGTAGAAAGTTCTAAAGCTGTGTGGAGCTCAAAAGAAGGGTATCCTGGAGACTACAATTACAGGGAGTATTACAGGGATGTAGGGTTTGATCTGGATTATGATTACATCAGGCCGTTCATCAACAACTGCGGCGCCAGAGTGAACACAGGGATAAAGTATCACAGGATAACGGGAACGGGAGACAATAAAGATCTTTATGACAGGGATAAGGCGATCGATACCGCGGCGGATCACGCGGGTAATTTTATGTTCAACAGAGAAAAACAGGTCGAACATCTATCGGGGATCATGGGCCGCGCGCCCATAATAGTCTCTCCCTATGACGCGGAACTTTTCGGGCATTGGTGGTTTGAAGGGCCGGAATGGCTGGGCTTTTTGTTTAAAAAGATGCATCATGATCAAGATACCGTAAAACCCATCACACCCAGCGAATATATCGATATACATAAAGATTATCCTGTCCTGACGCCTTCTTATTCCAGCTGGGGATACAAGGGATACAGCGAGGTCTGGCTTAACGGGTCAAATGACTGGATATACAGGCATCTGCATAAGATAGCCGAATTGATGATAGCCGACGCTAAAGACCACAAAGAGGCGGACGGTATGACATCGAGATTGCTGAATCAGATGGCGAGAGAACTTCTTTTGGCTCAGTCGAGCGACTGGGCGTTCATTATGGAGACGGGTACCTTCACTGAATATGCCGTTGAGAGGACCAAAGACCATATTGTAAGGTTCTTGACATTTCATGATCAGCTGAAGAACGGAAAGATCGATGTTGCTCTTTTGAGCGAATCCGAAAATAAGTTCAACGTGTTCAAAAATATAGATTACAGGGTGTATGCTGGATGAAGCAAAAGGCCAAAAGTTGAAAGACAAAAGTCTGAAGTTTAAAGGGTAAGATGTAGTGGAAGAATAAACGGGTTTAAGGTAGATCAACAAAAAAAAGGAAGGGAAGAGACATGGTGAGAAAAATTATCAAAAAGATCAAGGAAAATAGCGAAAAGAAGGCAACTTCAACAAAGACCGATAGAAAGAAGACGGTACTAAAAGCCGGTAACAGAACATTTAAAACAACGGATACCCAGAAACTGCTTTCTTTGATAGAGAAAGAGGCGTATGTCCTTTATCTGAACCGCGGAGGCGCGCACGGTTCCGATCAGGAAGACTGGTACATAGCGGAAACGAGAGTGCGTAAAAATCTTGGCAAAAAATAATTTTCAACGAGAAGGATCTTAGCTTATGAAAGAGGTCTTATGCGTGATATTGGGAGGGGGAAGAGGAACGCGCCTGTTCCCTCTCACTAAAGAAAGATGTAAACCCGCGGTACCGTTATTCGGGAAGTACAGGTTAATAGACATACCCGTTAGCAGTTGCCTTAATTCGGGATTTAACCGCATATACATACTCACACAGTTTCTTTCGGAATCGCTCAATAAGCACATAAACCGTACCTATAAAATGGACTCGATGACAAAAGGGTTCATAGAGATCATGGCCGCGGAGCAGTCTATGGAAGACGCCGACTGGTTCCAGGGTACGGCCGATGCTGTGAGGCGATGTCTGAAACACTTTAATAATCCCGCAATAAAATATATATTTGTCCTTTCCGGAGATCAGTTGTACAAAATGGACCTAAGGGCCATATACAGAGACCATCTCGAAAAAGACGCGGAGATAACGGTGGCCTGTAATTACACCGATTCGGATAGGGTGTCGGACCTCGGCATAATAGGGGTCGACAAAAATTTAAGAGTAAATAAATTTGTTGAAAAACCCAAGGAGCTTTCCCAACTGAAAGGCATGTCTCTTAAGGACAACGGAAAAGAAAAATTTCTCGGGTCTATGGGGATATACCTTTTCAATAAATCCACATTGATGGAAATATTATCCGAAGATGAGAGAGTAGATTTCGGCAGAGAGATCATTCCGGCGGCCATACACAAAAAGAGAACGTATGCGTATATTTTTGGCGGTTACTGGCGGGACATTGGTACGATAAAAAATTTTTATGAAGAGAACCTATCTCTAACCGAATCCATACCTCCCCTGGATATGTTCGACGAGAAATGGCAGATATTCACAAGGACAAGGTACCTTTCTCCGGCGAAGTTCAAGAACAGTCGCATAGAGAACAGCATAGTGGCCGAAGGGGCGATACTGCTTTCTTCTACGATAAAACATTCGATCATAGGTCTCAGGTTCAGGGTCGGAGAAGGGACGGTCATAGAAGATTCTATAGCAATGGGATGTGACTATTACGAGACCGTTCAGGATATGGAGCTGGATACTTCTCGAAATGTCCCTTCGCTTGGGATAGGGAAAGAATGTCATATCAAAAAAGCGATCATCGATAAGAACGTGCGCATAGGTGACGGGGTAAAGATCATCAACAAAGATAATAAAGCGAACTATGACGGAAGTGATTATCATATCAGGGACGGCATAGTCATAATAGGAAAAAACGCCGTCATTCCATCCGGTACCGTAATATAACAGTGAACAGTAAACAGTGAACAGTGAACAGTGGATGGTAGAGATTGCTTCGCTGCGCTCGCAATGACAACTTTTCTCCGTCATTGTAAGGAGACCGCCTCCTCCGTCATTGCGAGGAGACCGCCTCCTCCGTCATTGCGAGGAGACCGCCTTCTGCGTCATTGCGAGGAGACCGCCTTCTGCGTCATTGCGAGGAGACCGCCTTCTGCGTCATTGCGAGGAGACCGCCTTCTGCGTCATTGCGAGGAGCGTAGCGACGAAGCAATCTCTTTTACCGGGGAATATTAAAATGAAAATATTAGGGATAAACGGAAGTCC